>NZ_JBWJPD010000006.1:0-197485 GCF_056393165.1 Stenotrophomonas sp. Steno-C17 | reverse complement strand
AGTGGCCATCAGCCTGCGTCGGGCTGGTTTTCCGGACGCGCGCGATCGAAGGCCTCCACGGCCTGGCAGGCCATCTCGATGCGGCGCAGGGTCGGGTACGGGGCCAGGTCCAGGCCGAACCGGTGCGCGTTGTACAGCTGCGGCATCAGGCACAGATCCGCCAAGGTGGGGCGATCACCGTGGCAGAAGCGCCCGGTGTCGCCGCTGCCGGCCAGCAGCGCTTCCATCGCCGCCAGCCCTTCGGCCATCCAGTGCAGGGTCCACTGCGTGCGCGCATCGGCCGGCACCTGCAGGTCGCGCTCCAGGTACTGCATCACCCGCAGGTTGTTGATCGGGTGGATATCGCAGGCCACCAACTGCGCCAACCCGCGCACGCGCGCACGACCGGCGGCATCGGCCGGCAGCAGCGGCACCTGCGGGAAGCGCTCGTCCAGGTATTCCAGGATCGCCAGCGACTGGTTCAGCGTATGGCCGTCATGCACCAAGGTTGGTACCAGCTGCTGCGGGTTGAGCGCGGCATAGGCATCGGCATGCTGTTGGCCACCGTCGCGCAGCAGATGCACCAGCCGCCCTTCCCAGGTCAGGCCCTTCAGCTCCAGGCCGATGCGCACGCGGTAGGCGGCGCTGGATCGCCAGTAGGTGTACAGCACGATGCCGTCGTCGACCGGGATGTCCATCGCCGCCTCCATGCTCAGGGCTTGGCCGCTTGTTCGATGCGCTGCTCGATGGCACCGAAGATGCTGTTGCCGGCGGCATCGAGCATTTCAATGCGCACCACATCGCCGAAGGACATGAACGGCGTGCTCGGCTTGCCGTCGCGCAGGGTTTCCACAGTGCGCTGTTCGGCGAAGCAGGAGGCACCCTTGCTGGTGTCTTCATTGGCGATGGTGCCCGAGCCGACGATGGCACCGGCGCCCAGCGGGCGGGTCTTGGCAGCGTGCGCGACCAGCTGGGCGAAGTTGAACTGCATGTCCACGCCAGCTTCCGGAGCACCGAACCAGGCGCCGTTGACGTGGGTCAGCAGCGGCAGGTGCACCTTGCTGTCCTGCCAGGCGTCACCCAGCTCGTCGGGGGTGACGAACACCGGCGACAGCGCCGAGCGCGGCTTGGACTGCAGGAAACCGAAGCCCTTGGCCAGTTCGCCGGGAATCAGGTTGCGCAGCGAGACATCGTTCACCAGGCCGATCAGCTGGATATGGCCAGCCGCCTGTTCGGCGCTGACGGCCATCGGCACGTCGTCGGTGATCACCACCAGCTCGGCTTCCAGATCGATGCCGTAGTCCTCGCTGATCACCTTCACGGCATCGCGCGGGCCGTAGAAGGCAGCGCTGGTGGCCTGGTACATCAGCGGGTCGGTGTAGAAGCTTTCCGGCACTTCGGCGCCACGGGCGCGGCGCACGCGCTCGACGTGCGGCAGGTAGGCGCTGCCATCGACGAATTCATAGGCACGCGGCAGCGGCGCGGCGAGGGCCTGCGGGTCCAGGTCGAACACGCCATCGGCGTCGCCGGCATTCAGCGAGGCGTACAGCGCGTTCAGGCGCGGTGCGGTGTGGCTCCAGTCTTCCAGGGCCTGCTGCAGGGTGGCGGCGATGCCGGTGGCGCGTACGCCGTGGCGCAGGTCACGCGAGACGACGATGAGGGTGCCGTCGCGGCCGCCTTCCTTCAAAGAACCAAGCTTCATGGGTGGGTGTCCGGAGTCGTAGGCAAACAAGTTTCAAGTGTAATCAAATGCGCGGCATAGCCAAGCTGCAGCGCGGCATCGGCCCACCCTACCGCAGGAGGGGGTTTGGGCAGGGCTTGCAGCCCTGCACCTGCTCAATGCAACGGCAACGGCAACGCCAAAAGCGGGCATTCCGTGGGATGGCGGGGCGGTGTGGGCTTGCAGGACACGCCGTAAACCCGTCCATGGGGGCTCGTAGGCGCCATCCATGGCGCCTGCGGTCCTGCAAGCCCACACCGCCCCGCCTCTGACAGCTTCACGCGGCTGTTGGCAACGGCGCCTGTCGTTCTGCGCGGCTGTTGGTAGGTGTCGACCTTGGTCGACACATCGGTCAGATATCGAATGAATTCATCCGTGTCGACCAAGGTCGACACCCACCAAGGCAGACCGCCGTTCCGACAGATCGCGCGAAACTGTCGAAGGCGGGGTGGGTCCGGTTGCGGGGGTATCCGCGCCATGGATGGCGCGGCTAAGCCCCCACGGATGGGTTTACGGCGTCCCCCGCAACCGGACCCACCCCGCCATCCCACGGATATCCCGCTTTTGACGTTGACGTTGACGTTGACGGTAGCGGGTGCAGGGCGCAGCCCTGCCAGCACCCTCACCCTTCCCTGAACAGGGGTTTTTGCGTGAGGTCTCAGGCTTGGGTTAGACTATGCGGGTCTGCAGCGGCCGTCCGTTTCCCTTCGGGATCGCCGGCGACCGGGGTCCGCCCCTTCGCCCGCCCCCACTCCGACACCGTTCGTCACGCATTCCAGCCTGTGCTCCGCGCCGGCTGCACCCAACTTCTCGCAGCGCGGTTCACGGGAACGCTCCGAGTCAGCCGATCACTCTGATCTGCCCCCGCCTGTCCGATCGGTCAGGCGTTTCTTGTACTTGGAGCAATCTCAATGTCTTTTGAATCGCTGGGCCTGGCGCCCTTCCTGCTGCGTGCGCTTGCCGAGCAGGGCTACGAAAACCCGACCCCGATCCAGCAGCAGGCGATCCCGCTGGCGCTGGCCGGTCGCGACCTGCTGGCCGGCGCACAGACCGGTACCGGCAAGACCGCCGCCTTCGGCCTGCCGCTGCTGCAGCACCTGGGTACCGCCTCGCAGGAAGTGCGCAGCGGCCCGCGCAAGCCGCGTGCGCTGATCCTGGCCCCGACCCGCGAACTGGCCACCCAGGTGCATGACAGCCTGCGCGGCTACAGCAAGTACCTGCGCATTCCCAGCGCTTGCATCTACGGCGGCGTCGGCATGGGCAACCAGCTGGACATCCTGCGCCGTGGCGTGGATCTGCTGGTGGCCTGCCCGGGCCGCCTGATCGACCACCTGGAGCGCCGCAGCATCGACCTGTCCGGCATTGAACTGCTGGTGCTGGACGAAGCCGACCGCATGCTGGACATGGGCTTCCTGCCGTCCATCAAGCGCATCCTGGCCAAGCTGCCGAAGCAGAACCGGCAGACCCTGCTGTTCTCGGCCACCTTCGAGGACAACATCCGTCAGTTGGCGCTGGAATTCATGCGCAACCCGGAACAGATCCAGGTGACGCCGAAGAACACCGTGGCCGAAACCATCACCCACCGCGTGCACCCGGTCGACGGCGGCCGCAAGCGCGACCTGCTGCTGCACCTGCTGGCGCAGGACAGCCGCGAGCAGACCCTGGTGTTCGCACGCACCAAGCACGGCAGCGACAAGCTGGCTGCGTTCCTGGAAAAGTCGGGCATCAAGACCGCCGCGATCCACGGCAACAAGAGCCAGGGCCAGCGCCTGCGTGCACTGGGCGACTTCAAGGCCGGCCGGGTGACCGTGCTGGTGGCTACCGATATCGCCGCGCGCGGTATCGACATCAACGAACTGCCGAAGGTGATCAACTTCGATCTGCCGATGGTGGCCGAAGACTACGTGCACCGCATTGGCCGTACCGGCCGTAACGGTGCCACCGGCCAGGCGATTTCGCTGGTCGCGCAGGATGAAGTGAAGCTGCTGCGCGCGATCACGCGTCTGCTGGGCCGCGACATGGATATCCGCGACGTGCCGGGCTTCGAGCTGCAGGTGCCGATCCGCTGGGGCAACAGTGCGCCGGGCAAGGCCGAGCACGAAACCGGCGAACGCGCGCCGCGCAAGAGCCATGCGCGTCGTCCGCACGGCGATGCGCCGCGTCACGCGCATGCCGGTCCGAAGAAGTCGGGCGGCGGCCGTCGCGAGGGCGGTGGTAATGGCCAGCAGCGTGCAGGTGCCGGTACGGGTCAGGGCCAGCGTCGTGGCGGTGGCGGCAATGGTGGCGGCCGCGGCCGTGGCCAGGGCGGCAACGGCGGCGGTCGCGCTGGCTGATCGCCTGGACCTTGCAGAACAGAAAGGGACGCAGTGAAAGCTGCGTCCCTTTTTTGTTGGCACAGGCCGTTCACGCGGCGTGAAATATGGATAGACTCGGCCAGCGACATGATGTCGCGGACGGGTTGCCTGCGGGGTGTCCCGGTCTGGATCGCTACGACAAGGACACGCATGATGCGCAAGATTCTCCTCGCCTCCTCACTGCTGCTCGGTGCTCCGTTGACAGCCATCGCCGACGACGGCATGAGCTACACCTATGTGGAGGGGGGCTGGAACCAGCTGCAACTGGACGCTGGCAATGACGGTGACGTCACCAGCGATGGCGGCTACGTACGAGGTTCGTTCGCAATCACACCGCAGTTCCATGCGATCGTTGGCGCATCACGCGTCAGCGGCACGGACCAGACAGGCGCTGCGAAGGTGAAGACCACGCTCGATGCGCCGTACCTCGGCCTGGGATACCACGCGCCGATCAGCGACCGCGTGGATTTCACCAGCGAGTTCGCCTGGAACCACCGCTCTGCGAAGTCGGACCATCGCGTGGGTGATGAACGGTCGCGCCAGACCGTGCGGTTCAATCAGGTGCTGGGCATGGTCGGTGTGCGCGGCAGGTTCACCGATCACCTGGAGGGCTGGCTGAAGGGCGGTTATGCGAACGGCGGCGACGGACAGGAGGCGCGCTGGTATGGCGTGGCTGGCGGGCAGTTGAACATTACCGGTACCTGGGGCGTGGTAATGGAAGGCCAGTTCGACAAGGACGCGTCCGAGTACCGGGTGGGCGTGCGCGCCAGCTTCTAGTCGTGCGTCCCGCTGCGCGGGAGGGCTATCGAGGGACGGCGCTGACGCGCCGTCCTTTTTTTGGCTGGCTACCGGGTGGTATTGGATCCTGCGGTTGGTTCTGCTTGGGGCGGATCGGGGCGGGGGGAGCGCGAAACACGCCGTAAACCCATCCATGGGGGCTCGTAGGCGCCATCCATGGCGCCTGCGGTTTCGCGCTCCCCCCGCCCCGATCCGCTTCAGACATTTCCAGCGCCTTCTTGTCCCGCAGGGTAGCCGGGAGAAGAAAGATCAAATTCAAATTCAAAGACAAAAGCCGAAGCAGGAGCTTCGGCTTTTGCTTTTGCCCTTGCTCCCGCCCTCGGGTTTGATGCGTCCGCGCCCGCAGGAAACTGTCCTGGGAGGACGGAGGGGTTGCGCAGGACCGCAGGCGCCATGGATGGCGCCTACGAGCCTACAGGGACGTACTTGCGGCGTGTCCTGCGCGGCCCCTCCGTCCTCCCACCCCAGCATCAGGTAGGCGCGTAAAGCCTCAACCCCGCGCTTTACTAGGATTCACCAGATTCCCGAAGAAGATCGCGTTGATCAGCAGGCGATCCGTGCCGTGCCAGTACTTGCGGTGGGCCGGGTCATCGGCAAACAACACCACGTTGCCCTGCCCCTGCGCCGATACCAGCAACCAGGCGCTGCCCGCCACGCGACTGCGGTTGCGTTCGGACAGATAACCGTTCACCCGCGGCGGGCTGTCGATACGTACGACGGTGGAGAACGGATTGGCACTGGGCTGCAGCACCACGGCATTTTCCTTGTTCACCGCCAGCGGCCGGCGCGGTACGCCGAAGGCCAGCGGGTGCGAGGTATCGGCGTCGGCGCTGAGGATGTTGCCGCTGACCCGCTCGATCGCGGCGATATCGCGCTGGTCGCCGAACGCACGACGGCTCTCGTCGGCGGCATCCTCATCCTTGCCCAGCTTTTCGCCCTCGGCCAGCTTCTGTTCGATCGCCCACTTCGAGGCGCTGCCGTAGGTGACCAGCGAACCGCCCGCCTGCACCCAGCGCTTCAGCGCGGCCACTGCCGTGGCGTCCACGCCGGCGTAGTTGCCACCCGAGAGGACCAGGGTGGTGTAGCGATCCAACGGCACCTTGCCCAGCTGCTGCGGGTCCAGCTTGCTGGCCGGCAGGTGCAGCTGCTGATCGAGCAGGAACCAGGCCGAGCCGATCTCGGTGGCCGTCACGCCCTCGCCCATCACCAGCGCAACGGCCGGCTTGCGCAGTGCCTTGACGCTGTCACTGCCCAGATCGATGCCATCGCGGCTGCGGCCGCTGGACAGTGCATGGGCCTGCACGCCGGCGCTGCGCGTGGCCGCACTCACCGCGTCCAGCAGCGCAGCGCCCTGCAACGACTGGCCTGCCACGGGAATGATGATGCTGCCTGCGGCAAAGGCCACGTCGCCTTGCGCGGTACCGGCGGTGAAAGGCTTGAACGCGGCACGCGCCAGCACCCCCTTGCCCTGCAGCTCGGCCAGGGCACGGCCGGCGTTGTAGTCGCGCCAGTCGATGACATAGGCGAAGGTGGCCTGACCACCGACCACACCGCCGCTGGCCGCCGGAAGTTCCGCAACGGCGGCACCGCCGTCGATGCGGCTGCGGCTGCCAGCGAAGGCCACGCCGTAGGCCGGCGCGATGGCATAGCTGGTGCTGCCGTAGAACACGTCGCCCTTGATCGGCGGGGTTTCGGCGAAGATCGAATGGACCAGGCGGAACTGCGCCTGCTGCACCGGCACCACGTAGGCGCTACCCGCTTTGAAGGTCTGGCCGTCCACGCTGACATCGCGCGGCAGCGCCTGCACGTGGATACGGTGCAGCAGCAGCAGTTCCAGCAGGCGGCGGGTCAGCGCCGGGTCGTGCGCATCGCCGAACACGAAGCTCTTCACCGGCTGCTGGCCGGCCTGCTTCAGTGCGCTCTGGAAGAAGGTCTTCTGCAGATCGAACAGGCCACTGCGTTCGGTGACCGCGCCACGCACGGTGCCCAGGCCGGTGGCCACCTGGTTGCGGATGGTGAACGGGAACGTCAGCAGGCCGTTCACCGATTCCTGCACACGCCCGCGCGAGCTGGCCTGCTCCACCGTCACCCCTACCGCGCCGTGGAAATCGGGATAGGTGGAACCGTAGACCGGGGAGAAGTTGTCGTAGTTTTCGCCGGTGTAGTACAGCGAGCCCAGCGCATCCAGCGACTGCGCGTGGTACTTGGCGAGCGTCTTGTTGAATTCATACGACGCCGCCGGAATCAGCGGGCTGTGCATGCTCTTCGGCGACGGCTCGAAGTAGTAGGTGTTGTCCTTGCCCATCTCGTGGAAGTCGATCTGCACGTTCGGGTACCACTGGTGGAACACCTCCACCTTCGGCCGCGAATCGCGCTGGGTCAGCGCCAGCCAGTCGCGGTTGAGATCGGTGAAGTAGTGGTTGGTGCGGCCCTGCGGGAAGGGTTCGACGTGTTCCTTGTCGGCCGGGTCGGCCGAGGCCGGGTCCGAGGCCCAGGCGTTGTGCCAGTTCGCCGCGCGATCGCGGCCATCGGGGTTCTGCGCCGGGTCGAACAACACCACCGCCTGCTGCAGCCACTGCTGAGTTTCGGCGCTGCGGTTGGCCACCAGGTAGTAGGCGGTCAGCATGGCCGCTTCACCGCTGGACGTTTCGTTGCCGTGCACGCTGTAGCCCAGCCACACCACCACCGGGCTGTCACCGGCGGCGCTGCGCGGCTGCGCCGGATCGACCAGGGTCGCGTGCTGCTGGCGGATCTGCTCCAACCGGCCCTGGTTGCTGGCGGCGGTGACGGTGGCGATCAGCAGCGGCCGGCCTTCGTAGCTGCGGCCGATCTCGCGCACGCTGATCTTGTCCGAATGACGCGCCAGCTCCTGGAAATAGGCCACCAGCTGGTCATGCCGGGTGAAACGGCTGCCGATCGGATAGCCCAGGAACTGTTCCGGGGTGGGAATGCTGGCGTCGAAGGCCGCGGCCTCGCTGGCCTGCGGGAAGAAGTAACTGCTCTGCGCCTGGGCCACGCCAGGCGCGGCGAGGACGGTGGCCGCGGCGATCAGCAGCGGCAGGACGGTACGGCGATGGAAGGACACGATGGTTTCCCGGAATGCAGGGCAGCGCGACCGGCCAGTGCTGGCCGGTCGCGGCCGGTGGTTCAGAAGCGGTAATCGAAGCCGACGGTGAAGTAGCGCCCGCGCAGGTCGTACTGGCTGAAGTCGTACGGCGCGCGGATACCGGGGAAGGAGGCGTCATACGGCGGCTCCTTGTCCGCCAGGTTCTGCACCTTGGCGTACAGGGTCAGCTGGTCGAAGCCGGTGTAGGCCAGATACAGGTCCAGCTGGTTGTAGGCATCCACGCGATCCTGCACGGCGGCGGCCGCGGTGCTGGCCTTCTGGTCGTAACCGCTGGTGTAGTACCAGGTCAGCGCGGCCTTTACGTCGGCGTAGCGCCAATCCAGCGTGGTGGTGGCCTTGTTCTTGGGCAGGGTGGCGCCCAGGTTGCTGCCGGCGTAATCCACCAGCGGGCCACCGACCACGGTCGGGCGACGGTAATCACGCACATGGGTGAAGGCGCTGGACACGGTGAACTCACCGAAGGCGTCGGTGGGAATGCGCTGGCGCAGTTCCACGTCGATGCCCGAGGTCTTCAGGCTGCTCAGGTTCTGGTAGCGGTTGTACACCGCCAGCAGCTTGCCGCGCTCGTCGCGCAGCACCGCACCGGCCACGTTGTCGGTCACCAGGGTCTGGCTGTTGTTGGTGCCGACCAGGTTGTCCAGCTCGATCTTGTAGTAATCCACGCTCAGGTTGGTGTTCGACCACGGCGACAGCACGAAGCCCAGGTTGTAGCTGCGGGTGCGCTCGGGCTTCAGATCGTTGTTGCCGACGGTGAAGAAGGTGGGGTTCTGCCGCGAGCCCGGCACGTCCGGATCACGCGGGTCGATCACGCTGCCGTAGGAAATGCTGGTGCTGTTGGAGTTTTCCGACAGCGACGGCGCGCGGAAACCCTTCGAGGCCGAGGCACGCACCAGCAGGATGTCCAGCGGCTGCCAGCGCAGGCCCAGCTTCGGCGAGAACGCATCGCCGAAATCGCTGTAATGGTCAGCGCGCGCGGCGGCGGAAAGCTCCAGCGTGGAGGCCAGCGGCACGTTCACTTCGGCGTAGGCCGCGGTGACCTTGCGTTCGCCATGCACTTCGGCGATGGCCGGACGGATCTGCAGGCCGGCGTCGATCTGCCACGGATTTTCTGAATCCAGCTTCTCACGGCGCCATTCGGCACCGGCGGCGAAGCCGATATCACCGGCCCAGGTGCGGCCCAGCGTGCCCGACACCTTGGCATCGATGCCCTGCAGCACCGACTCGGCCGGGCGCAGCGTGCTGATGTTGATCGCGTTGATGACCTCGGCCGGGGTGGCCGACGGGTTCAGCAGGTTGTAGCTGCCCGTGGCCAGCGCATCGGCCAGCGCCCAGCGGTTGGCGAAGCCGCCGGACACGGTCTCGCGCTCGCTGCTGCGTGCACCGAAGGCGCCCACTTCCCAATCCCAGTTGGCGGTGCTGCCGCGCAGGCCGACAAGGCCACGGTAGGCCTGCGAGCGGTTGGTCTTGATGGTGCCGCCCAGATCGAAGAAGGTGTATTCGATCGGGATGGCGCGGCCATACGGGTTGTACGGGCTGCTGGCCGGCAGGTTGGACGACACGGGCTCGGCCAGGCCGGTATCGGCGTTCAGCGCGAAACGGCCGCTTTCCAGGGTGAAGTACGGGCTGCTGCCGAACCAGGACACGCCCTTGATATCGCTGTACAGCACTTCGCCGAAGGCTTCGACGTTGTCGCTGACGCGGAAGGTGCCGTTGACGTAGGCCTGCCAGCGCTTGGTGGACGGAATGAGGGTGGTGTACGGCGCCTGGTTGAAGCCGCAGGTATCGCCGGCCAGGCCGTCGATGGGCGCACTGGCGACCCGGGTGGTGCCGGTGGGGCAGTTGCCATTGGCATCGAGCATGGGAACCGACACGCCGTTCACCAGGTAGCGCGCGCCCTTGGCCGACCAGCCGTTCCAGCGGCCGCCGGGCTGGTCGCTGTAGATGCCGCTCTTGGTCAGGTCGCGCTGGTCCTGGTCCAGGCGGTCGCGGTTGTAGCCTTCCAGGCTGACCAGGATGTTGTAGCCGTCCTTGTCCAGATCGCCGATGCCGCCGACGAAATGCAGCTTCTGTTCGTCCAGCCCGCCCTGGTCGGCGGTGCCGGTGCTGCCACCGACTTCGGCGCCCTGGAAGTTCTGCCGGGTGATGATGTTGACCACCCCGGCCACGGCGTCGGAGCCGTACACGGCCGAGGCGCCGTCCTTCAGCACTTCGATGCGTTCAACGGCCACCAGCGGCAGCGCGTTGAGATTGACGAAGGTGTCCGACAGGCCGCCGGCGGGGAAGCCGTAGTTGGCCAGGCGACGGCCGTTCAGCAGCACCAGCGTGTTCTTCTGCGAAAGGCCGCGCAGGCCGATGCCGGCCGAACCGGACGCCCAGCCGTTGTTGGTGGTTTCGTTGGCAGCGTTACCGGTGTTGGCCGAGATCGAGCGCAGCACGTCGGCCACGGTGGCCTTGCCACTGGCCTGCAGCTGCTCGTGGCCGATCACCTGCACGGGATTGGAGGCTTCGGTGTCGGAGCGCTTGATGTTGGAACCGGTAACGCGCACGGCAGCCAGGGTGCTGGCTTCGCCACTGGCGTCGGTGGAGGTGTCGGCCGCCGCGGACAACGGCGTGGCCAGGGCAGCCGCAAGGGCCGCTGCAAGGAGGGTGTTCTGGGGCATGACGTTCGTGGGGTGGTGGCGACGACAAGTTCCGCAGTAGTCCATGCCTGGCCCGGTCCGGACCAATAACATCTCTTCATACGGATATAAGAGAAGCTAACATCTCTTTATCAAGATGGAAATGAAATGTTTACATCAGCAACCGATGCAGGCGGGTCAGCGAGCGGCCGGCGGCGTACAATCGCGGCATGGAAATCTTCAAAGTCTTCATGCTCGAGGCGGCGCACCGTCTCCCCAACGTGCCGCCGGGGCACAAGTGCGCGCGCCTGCACGGCCACTCCTTCCGGGTGGAACTGAAGGTGGAAGGCGAACCCGGCGCGCAGACCGGCTGGATCATGGATTTCGGCGACGTGAAAGCGGCCTTCCAGCCGATCTACGAGCGCCTGGACCACCACTATCTGAACGACATTCCCGGCCTGGAAAATCCCACCAGCGAGAACCTGGCCGTGTGGATCTGGAACGAGCTGAAGCCCGTGCTGCCGGCGCTGAGCGAGATCACCGTGCACGAAACCTGCACCTCCGGCTGCCGCTACCGCGGCCCGAACGCCTGATCAACCCGTTGATCCTGAAGGCTTTTTGAAGGCGCCCTGGGCGCCTTCATTATTTTTGTTGCAATGCGGCATGATCGGCGTATGCTGCATTGCATCAACTTCTTCGACGCAGCCATGGCCAACGCCTTCGCCGATCGTTTCAGTGATGCCACCCGCCAGCTGGCGGCGGCCGCCACCCGTGCGAACCGGATGGCGCTGGAGAACGCGGAAAGCATGTTCGGCGTGCAGTTGAAGGTGATGGAACGCAACCTGACCGCGACCGGCGGCTGGCTGGGCGAACTGGCCCGCAGCGAGGACCCGGCGGGTTTGCTGCCCAAGGGCGCGCAGCTGTGGCAGGACAACCTGCAGCGGCTGGGCCAGGCCCAGCAGGACATGGTCGATCTGGGCCTGCAGGCCGGAAAGGCCTGGTCTGAACTGGTACAGGGCCACAACGAATCCACGGCGGACGCCACGGCCAACAGCCACTGACGTTACGCCCACGCTCATTGCATGGGTCCCTCCCCCCATGCAATCCGGACCCGGCAGATCCCTCCCTCTGCCGGGTCTTTTTTTGCCTGCGATACGGTAGCGCCGGGCCATGCCCGGCGAGCGAAGCGGCGCGTCAGGCCGCCGCGCGATCCGCGCGCGGCAGACTGAACACGAACAGCGCCCCCTGCGCGCTCTCGCGCAGTTCGATGCGGCGGCCATGCAGCTGCACGATGCGCTGCACGATCAACAGGCCCAGCCCACCGTTGTCGCCGCGCCGCGCGCCCAGCGCGGCCGGTGCCTGGAACAGGCCTTCGCGCAGGGCCGGGGCGACGCCGGGGCCATCGTCGGCCACGCTGACCTCGATGCTGTCCTCCGTGGCGCGCAACGCCAGCGCTACCTGGCCGCCCTCGGGCGCGTGGCGCAAGGCGTTGTCCAGCAGATTGGTCAGTACCCGCTCCACCAGCCCCAGGTCGGCGCGCACCAGCGGCAGGCCCTGCGGCACATCCGCATGCAGCCGCTGCCCACGCGCCTGCGCCGCCAGTTCGAACTTCTGCAGCACGTCCTGCACCAGCTCGGGCAGCGCGAACACCTCCCATTCCAGGCGCACTTCGCCGTGTTCCAGCCGCGCCAGTTCGAACAGCGCGCGCGCCAGCCGTCCGACCTTGGCGCTCTGCGCCAGGGCGATGCCCAGGTAGCGGCGGCGTTCATCGGGCGCCAGCGTCGTCTCTTTCAGCGCCATGGTTTCCAGGTAGCCATGCAGCGATGACAACGGGGTGCGCAGATCGTGCGAGATGTTGGCCACCAGCTCGCGCCGCTGCAGGTCCTGCTGGCGCAGCTGCTGCCACTGCTCGCCCAGGCGCTGCGCCATCTGTGCATGGGCATGTTCGAGGATCTTCAGTTCGTCGCGCTCGCCGGGGCGCAGCGGTGCCAGCGGCGGCAGCACCGACGGCGCGTCGATGTCGAACGCCTGGATGCGCCGGGTCAGCCGCCGCAGCGGCCGGGTGACCCAGTAGAACGCCAGCAGGCCAGCCAGCACGCCCAGGCTGCCGACCAGCACGATCGACCACAGCGTGGTGTTCCATTGGCTGCTGGCGGCCAGATCGTCGGCCAGCATCTGCCGGTGCTCTCCCACCAGCACCACGTAGACGTAGCCCGCCGGACGCCCCTGCACGACCAGCGGCGCCACGCTGAACACCTTGCGACCGCGCTCGCTGCGCGGATCGTCCCCCAGGATCGGCAGCGGCGCGCCCGCGAGCAGCCGACGCAGCGGCGCCACATCCACGCGGTCACGCCGCAGGTGGCCACTGGGCGCATCGTGACCGAGGATGCGGCCCTGCTCGTCCAGCAGGTACACCTCCACGCTGGGATTGACCGCCATCAGCTGGCCGAACAGCGCGCGCACGGCGGCATCGCGCATGCCGCTGGTGTCCATCAGTTCGCTGCGCTGGGCGATGTGCTCGGCCAGGCCCAGCGACAACCGCTGCACCACTTCCTGTTCGTGGCGGGTGTTGGCACGCATCTGCAGCGCCAGCAACGCCATGCAGCACACCAGCATCAGCGCGGCGATCACCGCCGCCAGTTTCTGCCACAGGTTCGGCGTGATCATGCGCCCGCCCCGGCCGGGTCCACCAGCTTGTAGCCGCGCCCCCACACGGTCAGCAGCCGGCGCGGGTTCGCCGGGTCGGTTTCAATCTTGCTGCGCAGGCGGTTGATGTGGGTGTTCACCGTGTGCTCGTAGCCATCGTGCTGGTAGCCCCAGACCTGGTTCAGCAGTTCCATGCGCGCGAACACCTGGTCGGGATGGCGGGCGAAGAACAGCAGCAGGTCGAACTCACGCGGGGTCAGTTCCAGCACGTTGCCTTCCACCGATGCGGTGCGCGCCACCGGGTCCAGCCGCAGCCCGCCCAGATCGATCGCACCGGCATCGATGCGGGCGCTCTGGGCCATCGCTTCGGCACGCCGCAGCAGCGCGCGCACGCGCGCCACCAGCTCGGGCATGGAAAAGGGTTTGGCCAGGTAGTCATCGGCGCCCAGTTCCAGGCCGACGATGCGCTGGGTCTCGCTGCCGCGCGCACTGATGATGATGATCGGCACGTAACGCGCCATCGAACGCGCACGCTGGCAGACCTGCAGCCCGTCCACGCCCGGCAGCATCACATCCAGCACCAGCGCGTCCCAGGGCCCGTCCTGCTCCAGCAGGTGCAGGCCGGCGTCGCCGGTAGCCGCGTGCATCACCTCATAGCCTTCGTCGGCCAGGTGCATGCGCAGCAGATCGGCGATATGGGCATCGTCTTCGACAATCAGGACGCGTTTTGCGGACATCGGCAGCTCGGGGCCAGTGGGGAGGCTGTCCGCATTGTGGCGCGGGACGGTGGCCGATACCTCACGAAAAATTGAATCCTGCGTGAGGATTCGTTGACCCAGGCAGGCGCAGCATGGCCCCGTCGCCCCTTCCCGGAGTCCGCCATGCCCCTCACCCGACGCCACCTGCTGGGTCTGGGCGGTGCCGCCACCGCCGCTGGCCTGCTGGGCCTGGCCGCCTGCAGCCGGGCCACTCCGGCAGCCGCTGAAGCTCGCCCGCAACGCCAGTTTGAAGTGATGCGCAGCGATGCCGAATGGCGCCGCCTGCTGACCCCGGCGCAATACGCCGTTCTGCGCCAGCAGGCCACCGAACGCGCCGGCAGCAGCCCGCTGGACCGCGAGCACCGCAGCGGCACCTTCGTCTGCGCCGGCTGCGGTCTGCCGCTGTTCTCCTCGTCCACCAAGTTCAACAGCGGCACCGGCTGGCCCAGCTTCTGGGCGCCGCTGCACAACGCCGTCGGCGAGGACCGCGATACCACCTTCGGCATGTTGCGGGTGGAGGCGCATTGCCGGCGCTGCGGTGGCCACCTGGGCCATGTCTTCAACGACGGCCCGCGCCCGACCGGGCTGCGTTACTGCATGAACGGGGTGGCGCTGCTGTTCCAGCCCGGCCCGGCGCAGCAGGACGCCAGCGGTGGCTGGCGCGTGCCTGTCGGCGCCACTTCTTCTGCTGCAGGAGCCTGACCATGCTGTTGCTGTTGCTGTCTTACCTGGGCGGTGCCCTGACCCTGCTCAGCCCGTGCATCCTGCCGGTGCTGCCCTTCGTGTTCGCGCGCGCCGACCGGCCGTTCCTGCGCAGCACCCTGCCGCTGCTGCTGGGCATGGCGCTGACCTTCACCGTGGTGGCCAGCCTGGCCGCGGTGGGCAGCCAATGGGTGGCGCAGGCCAACCAGATCGGGCGCTGGGTGGCGCTGGTGCTGATGGCGCTGTTCGCGCTGGCGCTGCTGTGGCCGCGCCTGGCCGACCACCTGCTGGCACCGTTCCAGCGCGTGGGTGCGCGCTTGAGCGCACGCGCCGACGCCGCCGGCCGCGGTGGCGCCGGGACCTCGCTGCTGATCGGCATCGCCACCGGCCTGCTGTGGGCGCCGTGCGCCGGCCCGATCCTGGGGCTGGTACTGACCGGCGCCGCCCTGCATGGCGCCAGCGTGGGCACCAGTGCCCTGCTGCTGGCCTATGCGCTGGGCGCGATGACCGCGCTGGCGCTGGCCGTGTGGGTGGGTGGCCGCGTGTTCCGCGCATTGCAGGCGCGGCTGGGGCTGGGCGACGCCGTGCGCAAGGTGCTGGGCGTTGCCGCGCTGCTGGCCGTGGTGGCCATCGGCCTGGGCTGGGACACCGGTCTGCTGACCCGTCTTTCCACGGTCAGCACCGCGCGCATCGAACAGGGCCTGCTGGATGCCGTGCCCGGCGCACAACCGTCGCCGCCGTCGATGATGATGTCGGCCACTGGCGCTGCAGCCGATGCACCGTTGCCCGTGGAAGGCACCCTGCCCGCGCTGACCGGCGCCACCGGCTGGTTGAACAGCCCGCCGCTGGACCGCGAGCAGCTGCGCGGCAAGGTCGTGCTGGTCGATTTCTGGACCTACTCGTGCATCAACTGCCTGCGCGCCATGCCCTATGTGCACGAATGGGAACGCCGCTACCGCGACCATGGCCTGGTGGTGATCGGCGTGCACACACCGGAATTCGCCTTCGAACGGGACCCGCGCAACGTCATGAAGGCGGTGCAGCAGTTGCAGGTCGACTACCCGGTGGCGCTGGACAACCAGTACGCGATCTGGCGTGCGTTCAACAACAACTACTGGCCGGCGCACTACTTCGTGGATGCACAGGGCAACATCCGCGCGCACCAGTTCGGCGAGGGCAACTACGCGCATTCCGAACAGGTGATCCGCCGTCTGCTGACCGAAGCCGGACAGACCGACCTGCCGGCACCGGCCGACCCTGCCGCCGCCGATCTGCAGGGTGTGGCCGCGCAGGCCGACATGGGCAACCTGCGTTCGCCGGAAACCTACCTGGGCCATGCCCGCGCCGAACACTTCGCCTCGCCCGGCGGCCAGCGCAAGGACGCGCCGTTCGATTACACCCTGCCCACGACATTGGCGTTGAACCAGTGGGGGCTGGCCGGGCGCTGGACGGTGCACGATGAAGACGCGCAACTGCAGCAGAGCGGCGGCCGTATCGCTTTCCAGTTCCATGCGCGCGACCTGCATCTGGTGCTGGCGCCCGGCGCGGACGGACGCCCGGTGCGCTTCCGCGTGCTGCTGGATGGCAAGCCGTTGCCTGCCGCCGATGCCGGCGCGGATGTGCGCACCGATGGCAGCGGCGTAGTCGACGAACACCGGCTGTACCAGTTGGTGCGCCAGCGCGGTGCGGTAGCGCCGCACCGTTTCGAGATCGAGTTCCTTGATGCCGGCGTGCAGGCCTACGCCTTTACCTTCGGTTGAACCGGGAGGTTGCGATGAAGCTGTCCTTTGAACAGGGAATTGCCGCCGGCGTGGCCGGCCTGGTCGCCAGCGCGCTGGTGGCAGGCGTGCTGTTGCTGGACCGCGGCGCCGTCGCCGCGCCTGTTGCAGCGCCTGCGCCCGTAGCCTTGCCCGCGCCGACCGGGGCGGCCGCGTTTGCCGACGATGCCACCCATGCCAGCGTGGTGTTTGCTGGCGGCTGCTTCTGGGGCGTGCAGGGCGTGTTCCAGCACGTGAAGGGCGTCAGCAATGCGGTGTCCGGCTATGCCGGTGGCAGCGCGGCCAACGCGCGCTACGAGCGGGTCAGCCGCGGCGATACCGGCCATGCCGAAGCGGTGAAGGTCGACTACGACCCACGCCAGGTGAGCTATGGCCAGTTGCTGCAGGTGTTCTTCGCGGTGGCGCACGACCCGACCCAGTTGAACCGGCAGGGCCCGGACCATGGCAGCCAGTACCGCTCGGCGATCTTCAGCGACGATGCGCGCCAGCTGGCGGCCAGCCGCGCCTACGTCGGCCAGCTGCAGCAGGCCGGCGTCTACCGCGCACCGATCGTCACCCAGATTGCCAGCGGGCAGCGCTTCTACCCGGCCGAGGCCTACCACCAGAACTACATGGCCAACTACCCGCAGGCCGCGTACATCCGCTACTACGACGCCCCGAAACTGGCCGCGCTGGGCCGCCAGTTCCCCGCGCTGTACCGCCGCCAGCCCACGCTGGTACCGATGCGCTGATGGCACCCCGCTTCTGTAGCGTCGAGCTTGCTCGACTTGGCCCTTCGTAGAGTCGAGCTTGCTCGACTTGGTCCTTCGTAGAGTCGAGCTTGCTCGACTGCTTTGCCGATCAGTCGAGCAAGCTCGACTCTACCTGGGTCAACCGGTCGAGCACGCTCGACGCCACGAACCCGCCGCAAAAAAAACGCACGGCCACCAGGACCGTGCGCTGCGAAAGTTCGGCCCTGCCCCGATCAGGCCGGGCCGACAAGGAAATGCTAGGCTCACCCGCACAACGGGTACAGAGCCAGCGCATGGCCAGATCGATGGATACAGATGAACAGGCCAGCATGGCCCCGCCACGCTACCAGCGCCTGTCCGATGAACTGGCCGAGGCCATCCATGGCGGACGGTTGCCGGTGGGCAGCCGCCTGCCCTCGCTGCGGCAGATGGCTTCGCAGCGCCAGCTGAGCCTGAACACCGTGATTGCGGCCTATCGCCAGCTGGAAGACGCCGGTCTGGTGATCCCACGGCCCAAGGCCGGCTTCGAGGTGGCGCCGCGCCTGTCGCCACCACAGCGCTCCCTGCGGGACGCGCCGTCTGCCCCCACCGCGCCGCAGCAGCAGGCGCTGATGGCGCGCGTGCTGGCCGCGCAGCAACGCCCCGGCGTGGTCGATCTGGCCTTCGCCGGCCCGCGTGGTCGCCAGTTCTACCCTGGCGCTCAGCTGGCCCGGCACACGGCGCAGGTGCTGCGGCATGGCCAGCACACGCTGGAAACCTATGCACGCACCAACGGCTCGCCCCGCTTGCTGGCGCAGATCGTGCGCCGCGGCCCGCGCATGGGGCTGCACACCCAGGCCGAGCGGCTGCTGCTGACCCACGGTGCGATGGAAGCACTGCAGCTGGCGCTGCGTGCGGTAGCCGAGCCTGGCGATGCCGTCGGCATCGAAGCACCGTCCTACTTCAACCTGTACCCGCTGCTGGCCAACCTGGGCCTGCGCGCCATCGAGATTCCCACCCATCCGCAGCATGGCTTGCAGGTGGATGCACTGGAGGCCCTGCTGGAGCACACCGCGCTGGCCGCCGTGGTGGTGATGCCCACCGTGCACAACCCGCTGGGCTGCAGCATGCCGGTGGCCGACAAGCAGCGGCTGGCCGAGCTGGCCAATACCCGACAGCTGCCGTTGATCGAGGATGCGGTGTACGCCGAACTGCAGTTCAGCGAGCCCCCGGCTCCCTTGCTGAAGACCTTCGATCGCGACGGCTGGGTGATGGTGGTGGGCGGCTTTTCCAAGACGCTGGCGCCGGATTACCGCATCGGCTGGCTCGATGGCGGCCGCTTCGCCGAACGCATCGCGCTGCTGAAATTCCAGAGCACCGGTGGCGAACCGCAGTTGCTGGCCGACGCCGTGGCCGCGTATCTGCAAGGCGGTGGCTACGAGCACCACCTGCACCGCATGCGCCGCCTGTACCGCGAACAGGTGGGGCGCCTGCGGCAACTGGTGGCCGAACACTTCCCCGCAGGCACGCGCGCCACCGAACCCTCGGGCGGCTTCCTGCTGTGGCTGGAATTGCCGGGCGTCGATACCGGCGAACTGTTCGAACGCGCGTTGCAGGAGGACATCGTGTTCATGCCGGGCCAGGTGTATTCGCGCGGCGCGCGCTACCGCCATTGCCTGCGGCTGTCGTGCTGCCAGAGCCTGGATGCGCGGTTCATCGGTGCGGTCGAACGGTTGGGTGCGATCGCGCGGGAGTTGGCGGCACGGTGATGAGCGGCTGGAATCGACGACGGGTGGGTGACGACGGGGTAGAGTCGACTGTCAGTCGACCGCTTCCCGTAGAACGCCCCAGAACCCCGCGCTGCGCGCGATAGTCGACTGACAGTCGACTCTACCGCTGCTCCGCGCGCTGGCCCGCGCCCAGGTGCTCGCTCAGGGTTCGGCCATCGGCGCCTGGCAGATAGGGCAGGCGGCCCCAGCACGGCATCGGCAGGCGCTGCACCAGGGTGGCCATGTTTTCGTCCTGGCGCTGCATGGCCGGATCGATGTGGTTGCCGATCCAGCCCAGGCACTCCACGCCGGCCGCCTGCAGCGATTGCGCGGTGAGCCGCGCATGGTTCACACAGCCCAGGCGCAGGCCCACCACCAGCACCACCGGCAGCCCCAGCGCGCGCACCAGGTCAAGCTGGTCCAGCTGCGCCGACAGCGGTGCCAGCCAGCCACCCACGCCTTCCACCACCACGGTGTCAGCCGTGGCCCGCAGGCGATCGAACGCCGCCACGATCGGCGCCAGCTGCACCTGCACGCCGTCTTCGGCCGCGGCCAGTTCCGGCGCCAGGGGATGCCGCAACGCATAGGGATTCAGATCGGCATAGGCCGGGATGGGGTCGCTGGCCGCCTGCAGGGCCAGCGCATCGTCATTGCGCAGCCCCTGCCCCAGGTCCTGGCTGCCGCTGGCGACCGGCTTCATGCCCACCGCGCGCAGGCCGCGACGACGCAGCGCGTGCAGCAGTGCCGTGCTGGCAGCGGTCTTGCCGATCTCGGTATCGGTACCGGTGACGAACAGCGCCGGCGGCAACACGGTGGGCAACGGCATGGCAGGGGCTCCAGCAGGGCAACAGAGCGTTCATTATCGCTGGCCCGGCGCGCTTGCTAGACTGCGGCCATGTTCGCCAATGCCTCGCTTACCGGCAGCAAGCCGGAAAAATACGCCCAGCTGCTGGAACAGGCCCGTGGCCTGGTCTACGGCGAGACCGACCGTATCGCCAATGCGGCCAACCTCTCTGCGCTGGTCTACCACGCCCTGCCCGACCTGAACTGGGTAGGTTTCTATCTGTACGACGGCAAGGAACTGGTCGTCGGCCCGTTCCAGGGCCTGCCCGCCTGCGTGCGCATCCCGCTGGACAAGGGCGTGTGCGGTGCCGCCGCCAGCCAGCGCGTCACCCAGCGCGTGGAGGACGTGGATGCCTTCCCCGGCCACATTGCCTGCGATTCGGCCTCGCGTTCGGAACTGGTAGTGCCGCTGCTGCGCGGCGATGAACTGATCGGCGTGTTCGACATCGACAGCCCGAAGGCCGCCCGCTTCGATGGCGACGACCAGGCCGGCCTGGAAGCCATCGCCCGCGTGTTCGTGGAGGCGTTGGGATGAGCGCGGCCAAGCTGCGCAACATCGGCCCGAAGAGTGCGGCCTGGCTGCGCCAGGTCGGTCTGCGCAGCCGCGAAGACCTGGCCGCGCTCGGCGCGGTCGGGGCCTTCGTGAAGGTCAAGCGGGCCGGCTTCAAACCCAGCCTGAACCTGCTCTATTCGCTGGAAGGCGCGCTGCTGGACTGCCACTGGCAGGAGCTGAGCGAACCGCAGCGCGAAGCGCTGGTACAGGACTACGAAGCGCGTATTGCCGCACACCCGTTGAAGGCGGCCGGCCCGGCCTCGGGCCCGGTGCACGAGAAGCGCTTCGATGACGGCGACGACGACGACGACACGACCGACAGCACCGACGACGATTGAGGGCGCCGCGCTCGCCGGGCATGGCCCGGCGCTACCGGTGTGCGCGCGTCTCCGCCGGGCGTGGCCCGGTATTCGTCGGGTAGCGCCGGGCCATGCCCGGCGACGCACTCAGGGCTGCTGCAGTTCCAGCAGTTCGCCCACCAACCCCACTTCACCGCGCTCGACCCACACCCGCAGACGCGTGCCGTGGTCGATGCGCAGGGCCCAGCACAGCGAAAGCGGCAGGCCACAGACCAGCGACAGCACCATGCGCAGCGGGCCGCCATGGCTGACCACCACGGTGGGCACGGCGTCCTCTTCGTCCAGAAGGCGGTCCAGCGCGCGCGCGATGCGGCGCTCGAAATGCCCCCAACTTTCGCCGTGCGGCGGCGGGAACGCATGCGGGTCGGCATGGAACGCGGCCAGCGCGTCTTCGGGCAGATCAAACAGGCTCTGCCCATCCCAGTCGCCGAAATCCAGCTCTTCCCATTCCTCGTCGGCGTCCACGTCCAGCCCGCGCGGGGTGGCCAGGGCCATCGCGGTGTGCAGCGAACGCAGCCGCGGCGAACTGATCACCCGCTGCCATTCCTGCGCGGCGTAGGCATCGACCAGTTCCTGCGGCAGACGGGCCAGCTGCGGCGGATCGCTGCGGCCATCGAGGAATTCATCGCGCCCATTGGCAGCGTGGCGGACCAGATCGAGGATCATGCGCGCGTCCTGGGCAGGCAACGCGGGAACTGCGGGAAACAGCGGGACATCGGCAACGGCACCACGGGAGCGAGGGGATATTCTACGGGTACGGGAAATGCAGTCGAGCAAGCTCGACTCTACGGGGGCGCAAAGGCAGTCGAGCAAGCTCGACTCTACGCGTTGGCGGGGATGGCGTAGACTGCGCGCACTTCCAGGTGACCTGCGGCCTTGGCCGGCAGGTTGAAACGGGAAGCCGGTGACGCGTGGCAACACGCCAGGCCGGCGCTGCCCCCGCAACGGTAAGCACGTCAGTTCCAGGCAACACGCCACTGTGCCGCGCGCACGGGAAGGCGCCTGGGCGATGGCCTTGGTGCCATCAGGCGGCAAGCCCGGAGACCGGCCCGGAAGCCTCAGGTCGCGATGCGGTGGGCATGGCGCTGGATGACTGCAGCACGGGCTGCGGCATCGGCGCGTGCCTGCCCTCGTGGCTCCTCCCCTTCGCCGCGCGGGCGTGCGCGGCACCCGGAGTTCCCCCGATGAAGCTGCAGTCCCGATTGCTGTCCCTGGCCGTGCTGGCCGCCCTGCCCGCGCTGGCGCTGGCCGATGAAGCCGCCGATGCGCTCGACCCCATCCTGGTCACCGCCACCCGCACCCCGATCGCCCTGCAGGACAGCATCGCACCGGCGCAGGTGATCGACCGCGAACAGATCGAAACCAGCCAGGCGACCTCGCTGCAGGAACTGCTGGCTGGCCGCGCCGGCATCAACCTGACCAACGCTGGCGGCCTGGGCAAGCAGACCTCGCTGTTCCTGCGCGGCACCAATTCCTCGCACACCGTGGTGCTGGTCGACGGCGTGCGCATCAACAGCGCCGACCTGAACCTGGCCATGTTTCAGGACCTGCCGCTGGCGCAGATCGAACGCATCGAGATCGTGCGCGGCCCGCAGTCCAGCCTGTACGGCGCTGACGCCATCGGTGGCGTGATCCAGATCTTCACCCGTCGCAATGCCGGCAGCTTCGCCCCGCATTTCCAGCTGGGCGGTGGCAGCAATGGCCTGCGCCAGGCCAGCGGCGGCATCGGCGGCAGCGGTGAGAACGGCTGGTTCGGCGCCGATATTGCCTACCAGCACAGCGATGGCATCGATGCCTGCCGCGGTTCGGCCACCCTGTTCACCGGCTGCTTTGCCGATGAACCCGATCGCGATGGCTACCGCAATCTGTCCAAGAGCCTGCGCGGTGGCTACAGCTTCAACGATCAGTGGACCGTGGAAGGCAGCGCACTGCGCGCTGACGGCCAGAACCACTACGACGGCTACTACAACTATTCGGAAACCCGCCAGCAGGTGCTGGCCGGCAAGCTGCGCTACACCCCGTCCGAACGCCTGGCGTTGACCGCCAATGTCGGCCGCAGCGACAACGAGTCGGACAACTTCGGTGACTTCGGTGTCCGTGGCAGCGCGCAGACGCACCGCGACAGTGCATCACTGCAGGCCGACATCGGCGTGGCCGACGGCCAACTGCTCAGCACCGGCGTGGACTGGAGCCAGGACAACCTGGACGGCAGCAGCGCCGGTTACCTGGTGGACAGCCGCCGCAACACCGGCGTGTTCGTGCAGTACCAGGCCCGCTTCGGCCGCCACCAGCTGCAGGCCAGCGCGCGCAACGACGACAACCAGCAGTTCGGCAACCATGCCACCGGCAGCCTGGGCTGGGCGATGGAACTGGGCCACGGGCTGCGCGTGAATGCCAGCTATGGCACCGCGTTCAAGGCGCCGACCTTCAGCGATCTGTATGACCCGTGGAGCGGCGTGCCGACGCTGGACCCGGAAGAATCCAAGAGCGCCAACATCGGTGTTTCCCAGCACGGCCAGGGCTGGCACTGGGGCCTGGATGTGTATGAAACGCGCATCGACGATCTGATCACCTACGACGCGGCCACCTTCATGATGCAGCAGGTGGAAAAGGCGCGCATCCGCGGTGCGGAACTGACCGGCGGCGCGGTGTTGGCCGGCTTCGACATCAATGCGCAGCTCAGCTTCACCGACCCGCGCAACCGCACCGCAGGCAGCGGCCAGTACGACAACTGGCTGGCGCGCCGCGCGCAGCAGACCGCCCGCCTGGACGTGGACCGCCGCTTCGGTGATTTCCGCGCCGGTGTGACCGTACAGGGCGCCGGCAAGCGCTTCGACGATGCCGACAACGCGGTGAAGGTGGGCGGCTATGGCCTGCTGGACCTGCGTGCCGAGTACGCGCTCACCCCGGCGTGGTCGGTGCTGGCGCGCGTGGCCAATGTGTTCGACCGCCAGTACGAGACCATTGCCTGGCTCAACCAGCCGGGCCGCGAGTACCAGCTGAGCGTGCGTTACCAGCCGAAGTGATCGGTTGATGCGCGCGCGGTAGCGCCGGGCCACGCCCGGCGCTATCGATGCATCACGCCGTCGGCAGGTCGGCGGCCAGCCCCGGCAGATCGCGCAGGTCGTCGATCACGGCCACGGCCTGTGCGGTGTCCAGATCCAGGCCGCGCGGGTAGCCGTAGCGCACCAGCGCGATCGGCATGCCAGCATCCTGCGCGGCGCGGTAGTCGGTGAGCGAATCGCCCACCATCAGACACTGCGCCACCGGCAGATTGAAGTGCGCGGCAATGTGCCGCAGCGGTTCACCGCTGGGCTTGCGCTGCGGCAGCGAATCGCCGCCCAGCAGCAGGGCAAATGCATCGCGGATGCCCAGGTGCTGCAGCAGCGGCGGCACCAGCGCGGCCGGCTTGTTGGTGCAGATCGCCAGCGGCACGCCCTGCGCCCGCAGCTGTTGCAGCGCTTCGGGTACACCGTCATACAGGCGCGGGCTGCGCAGCAGGCACTCGCGGTAGTGCACCATGAACACCGGCATCACCTGTGCCAGATCCAGTTCGCGCCCGGCTGCCTGCACCGCCTGTTCCACCAGCCGCCGCACGCCATCGCCGATCCAGCCCAGCACGGTCGCTTCGGCCACGCGTGGCAGGCCGATAGCTTCCAGCGTGCGGTTCAGCGCTTCGGCGATATCGGCAGCGCTGTCCACCAGCGTGCCGTCCAGGTCGAACACCACCAACGGATAGGGATAGGACAAGAGACGGCACCTGTGCGACATGGGCCGGCCAGTGTACTCCCCCGGCATCAGCCGATCCGCCGCGCCCGGGTAGCCAGGAATGCGGGCAGATAGCGTTCGATCAGCACCCGCGGCCGCGGCTGCCAGTCTTCCATGAAGCGCTCGACCACGAAGCCGGCATCGAGCTGGCCGCCGATCAGATCGCCCAGGCTGTGGCCGAAGACCATCGGCTCGCCACGCGCCTGCTTGGCCTGACGCTCATCTGCGGGCAGGTCGTCCAGGTCGGAATAGGGAATGGCATAGCGCGGGCGCATCAGCCCCTGTTCGGCCAGCTGCAGGTCGTGCGCGCCGACGAACAGCGCCGGGTTGTAGAAGCTGGCCAGCAGCACGCCATCGCGCGCCAGCACGCGGTGGCATTCGGCCCACACCGGTCGCACGTCGGGCACGAACAGGTTGGACACCGGATGGAACACCACGTCGAAGCTGCCGTGGCCAAAGGCCTGCAGGTCACGCATGTCACCCTGCACCGCCTGCAGGCGCAGGCCATCACGTGCGGCCACCGCGCGGTCCAGCGCCAGTTGCTGTTCGCACAGGTCGAACACGGTGACATCCGCGCCCGCAGCGGCCAGTACCGGCGCCTGCTGGCCGCCCCCGGATGCCAGGCACAGGATGCGCCGGCCACGGACATCGCCCAGCCAGTCCAGCGGCAGTGCACGCGGGGTCAGGTGCACCTGCCATCGCCCGCTGCGGGCGGCGGCGATGGTCTCGGCGTCGACCGGGTGCGGCGCCGGCGCTGCCTGTTGCGCGTGCAGATCGCACAGCGTACGAGAGGGGTCGATCACTACCGTTCCCTGGTTCATGCGCGCTCCTTGCCCGTCGGTTGCCAGTCGAGGTCCTGGAAGGCCGGATCGTGGCTGAAGCATCCCGCCAGGAAATCCAGGAATCGCCGCATGATAACGGGCTGCTGTCGACGCGATGCGTAGACGGCATGAACGCCCAACTCGTCCAGCTGATACTCGGGCAGTACCGCCACCAGCTCGCCACTGCGCAGCATGGGCGCGACCTGGTAGCTGGGCAGCATGGCAATGCCCGCATCGGCGCGGACCGCTTCCACCAGCAATGAGGCCTCGTTGGCACTGATGTTGCCGCCCACTGCAACCGACAGCGCGCGGCCTTCACGGTGCAGTTGCCAGAGGCTGCGCCCCACGTAATGGTGGGTCAGGCAGTTGTGGGCGGCCAGGTGCTCCGGCACGGTGGGCGTGCCGCGTGCCTGCAGGTAGGCCGGGCTGGCGCACAGCACCGAGCGGCAGGTGGCCAAGCGCCGCGCGATCAGGCCCGGATCGATCTGCCGGGCGATGCGCACGGCCAGGTCCACCCGCTCTTCCACCAGGTTCACCATGCGGTCCACCAGCAGCAGTTCGATGCGTGCGGCCGGATGGCGCTGCACGAACGCGGCCACCGCGCGGGCCAGATGGCTCTGCCCGAACGAAACGCTCGCGGTGATCCGCAGGGTGCCATGCGGTTCCGGGTCGTCGCTGGCCAGCTCGCCCTGCAGTTCCTCGCCAATGGCCAGCATCTGCCGGAAGCGTGCCAGCGCCGCCTCACCGGCACTCGTCAGGCTGATGCGGCGGGTGGTCCGGTGCAGCAGGCGCGCGCCCAGCCAGCCCTCGGCTTCGGCCAGGTAGCGGCTGACCATCGCCCGCGACATGTCCAGTACTTCGGCGGCGGCGGTCAGGCTGCCACGCTCGGCCACTTCCACGAACACGGTCATGGCGGTCAATCGGTCCATATGCTCGATCCATGCAACAAACAAGCGCGTTATACGCTGTTTTTCGAGCAACTGCAGCGGCCTACAGTGGCCCCGTACCCCACCCTACCGCCCCACGGAGTCCTGCCATGAAGATTGCCCTCGTCGGCGCCACCGGCAACATCGGCCGCCAGATTGCCCGCCACGCCCTGGCCCACGGCCACACCCTGACCGTGATCGTGCGCAGCGCGCAGAACCTGCCCAGCGAACTGGCCGGTGCCCATCCGGTCATCGCCGCGCTGGATGACAGCGATGCGCTGGCCGCCGCCATTGCCGGCCACGATGTGCTGGCCAGTGCCTATGGCCCTCGCCCGGGCGATGACATCGGCCAGATCGCCACCGTGGCCGGCCAGCTGGTGGCCGCTGCACGCCAGGCCCAGGTGCCGCGCGTGGTGGTGGTCGGCGGCGCCGGCAGCCTGGAAGTGGCGCCCGGCGTGCAGCTGGTCGACACCCCCGGGTTCCCCGACGCCTACAAGCCGTATGCACTGGCCGCACGCGAAGCGCTGAAGCAGCTGCAGGCCGTGGAGGACATCGACTGGACGTTCTTCTCGCCAGCGGCGGAAATCGGCCCGGGCGACGAACGCGGCCAGTACCGCGTGCAGGCGAAGACCTTCCTGGCCGATGCCGAAGGCCACAGCCGCATCAGCTACGCCGATTACGGCGCTGCCTTCGTTGCGGAACTGGAAGCGGGCACGTACCCGAAGCAGATCATCACCGCCGCGTACTGATCCCGCCGTCGTCGACGCTACCTCGACTGACCAACAACGCCGTCGAGCAAGCTCGACGCTACGAGGCATCGCACATGCGTACTGTTCTTCTGTGCTCCATCGCCCTGGCCGCCGGCTTCGCCAGTGCGCCCCTGCTGGCCACTCCCGCTGCGCCCGCTGCCGCAACCGCGGCGAAGGCACAACTGCGCCTGCAGACCTTCCACCCCGGGTCGCAGGCACTGTTCGCGGTGTCCTCGGTACTGATCGAAGGCCGCCGTGATGCGATCCTGGTCGATGCCCAGTTCGCTGCCAGCGACGCACGTGCGCTGGTCGAGAAGATCCGTGCCAGCGGCAAGCAGCTGACCACGATCTACATCAGCCATGGCGATCCCGATTACTACTTCGGCCTGGCCACGCTGCAGGATGCGTTCCCGCAGGCGCGCATCGTCGCCACCGCGCAGACGGTGGCGCATATCCAGCAGACCCAGGCCGCCAAGCTGGCGTACTGGGGGCCGAAGATGGGGGCCGATGTGCCCGCGCGCATCGTCGTGCCACAGGTGCTGGACGGCGATGCGCTGACGCTGGAAGGCGAGCGTCTGCCGCTGATCGGGCTGGATGGGCCGACACCGGACCGCAGTGTGCTGTGGGTGCCCTCACTGCACGCGATCGTCGGCGGCATTCCGGTGGTCGCCGGCGAACACGTGTGGATGGCCGACACGCAGAGCGCGCAGTCACATGCCGACTGGCTGCATACCCTGCAGCAGCTGCAGGCGCTGAAGCCGAAGGTGGTGGTTCCGGGGCACTACGCTGCAGGCGCGGCGCTGGATGCCAGCGCGTTGCGCTTCACTGCCGACTACATCCGTGCGTTCGATGTTGAAACTGCGAAGGCGAAGGACAGTGCGGCACTGGTGCAGGCCATGCGGGCGCGCTACCCGACGCTGGCTGGCGTGGAATCGCTGGAGCTGAGTGCGAAGGTGGCCAAGGGCGAGATGCAGTGGCCGTAAGGTGGGGATTCTTTTGCAGGGCTGCGCCCTGCACCTGCTCAACGTCAACGGCTACGGCAAAAGCGGGCTATCCGTGGGATGGCGGGGTGGGTCCGGTTGCGGGGGACGCCGTAAATACGTCCTTGTAGGCTTGGCCGCGGCATCCATGCCGCGGACACCCCCGCAACCGGACCCACCCCGCCTTCGACAGTTGGCTGCGGTCTGTCGGAATGGCATGGGGTCGGATCCCGAACTGGGATCAATGTGATTGGAAGGGTTTCTGTAGCGTCGAGCCATGCTCGACGGCTTGACCCGATTGCCTCGACCTTCACCAGCGCGATGGAGGGGTCGGATCCCGTTGCTGCGCAACGGGCTCTGACCCCATTGTCTGACGACTAGATTTCTGTGGGACTGTCTGGCTCTTGCCCGAACAGTTCACCCTGCACCACCGGTTCCTTTTCGCGGAAACCACCCAGGCCGACACCTACCAGGCGGTATCGCGTGTCGGCGGGCAGGTCCACGCGCGCGCGCAGTGCCAGGGCGATGTCACGCAGCTCCTGTTCCGATTCGGGTGGGCGCTCGGGGGTGAAGCTGCGGGTCAGGATGCGGAACTGGGCGGTCTTCAGTTTCAACACCACGGTATGGCCGATGCGCTCGGTCTTGCGCGTGGCCTTCCAGGTCTTCTCTGCCAAATGCACGATCGCCTCGCCTAGGTCTTCCAGCAGCAGGTCTTCGGCGAAGGTGTCTTCGGAGGAGATCGACTGCACCTGCTGGTCCGGCTCCACCGGGCGCTCGTCGATGCCACGGGCACGGTTGTACAGACTGCGGCCGAAACTGCCGAACGCTTCTTCCAGATCCGGCAACGCCCACTGCCGCAGGTCGCCACAGGTGACGATGCCGCGCGCGGCCAGTTTGCCCTCCATCACCTTGCCCACGCCCGGCACGCGGTTCACCGGCAGCGGCAGCAGGAAGGCATCCACGCGCTGCGGCGGAATGACGAACTGACCGTCGGGCTTGCGCCAGTCCGAGGCGATCTTGGCCAGGAACTTGTTCGGTGCAATGCCGGCCGAAGCGGTCAGGTGGGTTTCTTCGCGTATCTGCGCGCGGATGGTGCGGGCGATGTCGGTGGCCAGGGCCATGCCGCTCTTCGGCGCGGTCACATCCAGGTAGGCCTCGTCCAGCGACAACGGTTCGACCAGGTCGGTATGGCGCAGGAAAATCTCGCGTACCTGCCGGGAGACGGCTTTGTAGCGGGCGAAATCGGGCGGCACGAAGATCGCATCCGGGCACAGACGCTCGGCACGCAGCGCTGGCATGGCCGAGCGCACGCCGAACACCCGAGCCTCGTAGGAGGCCGCGCAGACCACCGAACGTGCACCGCGCCAGGCCACCACCACCGGCTTGCCGCGCAGGGAAGGCGCGTCGCGCTGCTCCACGGACGCATAGAAGGCGTCCATGTCAACGTGGATGATCTTGCGCAGTGCGTTCATGGTCGGCCGCCATCATACCTGCACCGTACCCGTCCAGACGCCAAAGTATGGTCGTTGTGCATCAACGGGATGCGCGATTCCGGTGCAGGACACTACGCACGCGTACGGTGTGTCGGTTTGATTCCCGTTGCAACCGTCGTGCATCCTCGGGGACTTGTTGCCTTGTTTTCGCTTCCAGGAATGCGCTTTCCATGACTCGTCTCCACGCGTTCAACCGCGACCAGCTGCTGGCCAGCGCCCGCGGTGAACTGTTCGGCGCCGCCGCCGGCCGTCTGCCCAACGACCCGATGCTGATGTTCGACCGCATCACCGAAATCCGCGAGGACGGCGGACCGCATGGCAAAGGCATGGTGCGTGCCGAACTGGATATCCGCCCGGACCTGTGGTTCTTCGGCTGCCATTTCATCGGCGATCCGGTGATGCCCGGCTGCCTGGGCCTGGATGCGATGTGGCAGCTGACCGGCTTCTACCTGACCTGGCTGGGTGCCCCCGGCAAGGGCCGCGCCCTGGGCTGCGGCGAAGTGAAGTTCACCGGCCAGGTGCTGCCGGAAGCCAAGCTGGTGCGCTACGAGATCGACATCACCCGCGTGATCAACCGCAAGCTGGTGATGGCCCAGGCCGACGCCCGCATGTACGTGGACGACCGCGAAATCTACAACGCCCGCGACCTGCGCGTGGGCCTGTTCACCGAAACCGGGAGCTTCTGATGCGTCGCGTCGTCATTACCGGCATGGGCATCACCTCCTGCCTGGGCAACGATCTGGATACCGTGTCGTCGGCACTGCGCGACGGCCGCGCCGGCATCACCGCGCTGCCCGACCACGCCGAAGCTGGCCTGCGCAGCCAGATCGGCGGCCGCGTGGACATGGATCTGGATGCACAGATCGACCGCAAGCAGAAGCGCTTCATGAGCGATGCGGCGGCCTTCGCCTACGTGGCGATGCGCGATGCGATCGCCGACGCCGGTCTTTCCCAGGAACAGGTGAGCGCGCTGCGTACCGGCCTGATCGCCGGTTCCGGTGGTGGTTCCAGTGAATGGCAGGTAGGTGCGGTGGACCTGCTGCGCGCCCGTGGCGTGCGCAAGGTCGGCCCGTACATGGTGCCGCGCACGATGTGCTCGACCGTGTCGGCCTGCCTGGCCACCGCGTTCCAGATCAAGGGTGTCAGCTATTCGCTGTCCGCTGCGTGTGCCACGTCGGCGCATTGCATCGGCGCCGCCGCGGACATGATCCGCCATGGCGCACAGGACATCATGTTCGCCGGTGGCGGCGAGGACCTGCACTGGTCGATGAGCGTGATGTTCGATGCGATGGGCGCGCTGTCCACCAGCTTCAACGACACCCCGGCCACCGCGTCGCGCCCGTATGACAAGGACCGCGATGGCTTCGTCATTGCCGGCGGTGGCGGCATGCTGGTGCTGGAAGACTACGACCATGCCGTGGCCCGTGGTGCACGCATCTACGCCGAACTGATCGGCTACGGCGTGACCTCCGACGGCGCCGACATGGTCGCCCCGTCCGGCGAAGGCGCGGTGCGCTGCATGAAGATGGCGCTGCAGAACGTCGATCGTCCGCTGGATTACCTGAACACCCACGGCACCTCCACCCCGCTGGGTGATGTGACCGAACTGGGTGCGATCCGCGAAGTGTTCGGCGATGCCGTGCCGCCGCTGTCGTCGACCAAGGCGCTGTCGGGCCACTCACTGGGTGCGGCCAGCGTGCACGAGGCGATCTACTGCCTGCTGATGATGCGCGATGGTTTCGTGGCCGGTTCGGCCAACATCAGCGAGCTGGACCCGGCGGTGGAAGGCTTCCCGATCCTGCGCGAAAGCCGCGAACAGAAGCTGGACACGGTGATGTCCAACAGCTTCGGGTTCGGTGGCACCAACGCAGCGCTGGTGTTCGGCCGGGTGTGATGGAAGGGCGTGCCGACCAACGGTCGGCACCTACCGGGAATCGCGGGTCGAAAATCGCGCCACGTCGCCCCCGTAGAGTCGAGCTTGCTCGACTGCTTGAGAATCGTGCCAACCAAGGTTGGCACCTACCAACGCGGTGAGGCGTGCCAACCAAGGTTGGCACCTACCTGAGCAGGGGCAGCAGCAGGGCGTGCGCGTCCAGCAACGAGGCCACGATACGATGGCCCAGCGCTCGCTGCGCTTCGTCCGGATCGACCAGGTCCGGCACCTGGATCACGGTCATGCCCGCCGCCAATGCGGCGCGCGTGCCTGCCGGTGAATCTTCCAGCGCCAGGCAGCGCTGCGGGTCCTGCCCGAGCTTGCGCGCGGCCAGCAGATAGATGTCCGGCGCCGGCTTGGGCCGTTCCACGTCGTTGCCCGCCACCACCGCATCGAAGTACGGCAGCAGGCCACTGGCGGCCAGCTTGCGGTTGGCCCGCGGCTGCCGCGTCGAGGTCGCCACCGCGCGTGGCACCGCGTGCGCCTTCAGCAGCTCCAGCAGTTCCATGATGCCCGGCCGCAATGGCAGACCGTGCTGGGTACGCGCGTCATACAGATCATGGCAGGTGCTCACCAGCGCCTCGATCGCGCCCTCGCTCAGCCCCTGCTGCTGCAGCAGCGCGCGGCAATCGCGGTCGCCCAGCCCCACCATGCGCAGGAAGAAGCGCTCATCCAGCGGCAGCCCGCTTGCCTGCGCGGCCTCGTTCCAGCAGGCCAGCGAAACGCGCTCGCTGTCGATCATCAAGCCGTCCATGTCGAAGATGACGGCGTCGGGCAGGAACGGCAGCGCTGCGATCACAGTCATACGGCGAACAGCGTGTCCAGATCGGCGGCGCCCAGCATGCGCCACTGGCCTTCGTCCAGGCCCTGCAGGTCCATGCCGCCCACCCGGCTGCGATGCAGCGCCTGCACGTGGTTGCCGGTGGCGGCAAACATGCGGCGCACCTGGTGGTAGCGGCCTTCGTGCAGCACCAGCCGCACCTGGCGCGGGCCCAGCACCTCCAGCTCGGCCGGCAGCAGCGGGGTCTTCTCCGATTCCAGCATCAGCGTGCCGCTGGCGAACAGCGCCACCTCATCGCCGCGCAGGTCCTGGGCCAGTTCCACTTCGTAGACCTTGGGCAGCTTCGACTTGGGCGAGATGATCCGGTGCAGCAGGCCGCCATCGTCGGTCAGCAGCAGCAGGCCGCTGGTTTCGCGGTCCAGGCGGCCGACGGTGGACAGCACCGGGTCGCGGTCACGGAAACGCGGCGGCAGCAGATCGTAGATCAGGCGGCCGGTGTCCTTGGTGGAACAGGTGTAGCCGGCCGGCTTGTGCAGGGCAATGGTCAGGCCCGGCGGTGGGTCCAGCGGCTCGCCATCGACCCGCACCGCCTCGTGCGGCACCTGGTCATCGGCGTACAGCACCTCGCCGTCGGCATCGGTGATGCGCCCTTCGCGGAACATCCACTGCACCTGCTTGCGGCTGCCGTAGCCCAGGTTGGCGATGTGCTTGACCAGTTTCATCGACCCTTCCCCTTCACCGCTTCCACCAGCTTGAAGCCATCGCGCTCGGCCACCACGCGCACCGCGCCGAAGCTGTCGTTCAAGGTGTGCTCGTACGGCAGGTGGCGGTTGGCCACCACGTACAGGCGGCCGCCGGGACGCAGGGCCTGCGCGGCCACGGCAATGAAGCGCTGGCCGATGTCCGGACGATCGGCACGCGACGGCGTGTGGAACGGCGGGTTGCTGATGATGACGTCGTAACCCGGCTCGATGCCGGCGGTCACGTCGCGCCACAGGAAGCGCAGCGGCACGGCGCGCGGGGGCGGCGCCAGGTTCAGTTCGGCCAGTGCCAGCGCCCGCTGCTCGGCCTCGTACAGGTCCAGCGCGGTGATCTTCGGGCAGCGCTCCAGCAGTTCGCGCGACAGGTAGCCGTAACCGGCGCCCAGATCGGCGGCACGGCCGGCCAGGTCGGCGGGCAGGTGCTCGGCCAGCAGGGCCGAGGCCGGATCGATGCGGTCCCAGGCGAACACGCCCGGGCGGCTGAGGAAGCGCCCGCCCATGATCGGCCGCACCGCATCCAGGGCGGCCCAGCGCTTGGCCAGGTCGGCATCGTGCTGGCCCTGCAGCGGCGCGGTCCAGTACACCCGGCAATGGTTCTTGGTCAGGCAGCCGCCCAGGCCGGTCAGCTGCTTCAGGTCGCCCTCGCCGGAGCGCGCGCCCTCGTTGTTCGACTGGCAGGCCACGATTCGGCCGCCTTCGGCCACCAGCGCCAGGGCACGCGCGAACAAGGCACGCGCTTCCTCGCGCTGGCGCGGCGGCAGCACCAGCACCAGCGGGTAGCGGCCCTTGCCGGCGGCATCATCCAGCTGGCCGCTGACGGTCCAGCCGCTGGCCTGCAGGGGCTGCGCAAAGGGGGCAAAACTCTGCTCGAAATGGACCTCGCGGGTGCCGGCGGCTTCGCGCAGCGGCCAGCCATCGCGGGCGCGCAGGAAGGCCACCGGACCCTCCGGCCAGCGCAGGGCGCCGCTGGAAAACGGCAGGAACAGGGTCTGCAGGGGGGCGTCGTCGCTGGCGGCCATCGGCGCGGGTACTGGAAGCGTGAGGGCCGTCCATTGTACCGGCTCGGCCCGCCCCGCCCCGCCCGCACTTTGCGAAAGTTCAACGGGGCGTTGATGCGCCGGCAACATTGAAGGGTTCAGGGTAAGGGCTCCCCCCGCAACCTATTGGAGCTCCTGCATGCGCGCCTTGTTCGTCGGTGGTGTGGTCGACAACAGTGAAATGGATCTGGAAGGCAGCCATCCGCCCGTGCATTACCCCGAAGACACCGGCGGTGGGCATTCACGCTACCGCCTGCACCAGGTCGGCCATGGCGCCGATGGCAGTGTGGCGTATGCGGTCTACGGCGCCCCGGATCTGGCCGATGACGAGGTGGCCCGCGTGGCCGAGGAGCGCGCCTACGCGCGCCGGTTCGAGGCCACGCCTACCGTGTTCGAGCATTAGGCAGATCAGCCACGCATGGCGTGGCTCTACCGGGTAGAGCCATGCCATGCGTGGCTGTGCTCATGGCCTCGGCGGCAACCTGCGCACGCTGGCAATCTCGTCCAGCCACACATAGTGCTGCTGCACGGGCGCATCGTAGTCGTCCAGGCGCAGCTGGCCGTTGGTGCCTTCATCACCGGCGTCGTTACGGAACTGCTGCACCGTTGGCCTGACTGCCACGGTGCCCAGCAGGCGACGACCATCCTGCAGGGTCAGTTCCACCTGCGTTTCGCCTTCCAGCTGCGGCAGCAGGGATTCCAGGCGCGCAATCTGCGCCGGGTCGGTGTGGATACGGGGAGCGATACGGGACATTCGGCGACCTCCTGCACGCAGGGTCGCCGATCGGCCGTGAATGCTCAGTGCAATGCGTCGCCGCTGCGCGCCGCGTGCACGTGGCGCACCGCAGACACCAGCTGGGCCACCGAATAGGGCTTGGCCACATGCTCCTGGAAGCCCGATGCCAGCGCGCGGCGGCGATCATCGGCGCGCGCCAGCGCGGTCACCGCCACGGCCGGCAGCGTGGTGGCATCCACGCCCATGTCATCGCGCAGCGTGCGCACCAACCCGTACCCATCCATGCCCGGCATGCCGATGTCGGTCAGCAGCACGTTGTAGTGCAGGTGGCCATTGTCAGCCAGCAGGGCCAGCGCTTCGCCGGCCGAGGTGGCCGCCGACACCGATGCGCCCTGCTCTTCCAGCATGCGCCGCAGGTATTCCAGCACTTCCGGCTGGTCTTCCACGGCCAGCACGTGCAGGCCGCGCAGCGGGTAAGGCTCGACCACCATCGGTTCGACGATCGGGCCGCTGATCACTTCCCGCAGCGGCCGCTTGTCCGCATCGGGGTAATGCTGTGGCAGGCGCACGGTGAAGGTGGCGCCGTGGCCGTGGCCCTCGCTGGCCGCGCTGACCGTACCGCCATGCAGCTCCACCAGCTGCTGCACGATGGCCAGCCCCAACCCCAGCCCGCCGTGGCGGCGGGTGGTGGTGCCATCGGCCTGGCGGAACCGGCTGAAGAGGTGATTGAGGAATTCCGGCGCAATGCCGTCGCCGGTATCGCGCAGGGTCACCACCCAGTACGCGCCATCGGCCTGCAGCTGCACATCGATGCGACCTTCGGCCGGGGTGAACTTGATCGCGTTGGACAGCAGGTTCCAGAACACCTGCTGCAGGCGCGTGGCATCGCCCAGCACCAGGCAGCGTTCTTCGGGCATCTGCAGGCTGACGTCCAGCGCCTTGCCTTCGGCCACCAGTTCCTGCGCGCCCATGGCTTCGACCAGCTGCCCACGCAGGTCCAGCGATTCCACTTCCAGCTGCACCTTGCCCAGCAGCATGCTGCTCAGGTCCAGCATGTCCGAGATCAGCCGCTTCTGCGCCGTGGCGCTGCTGGCGATCACGTTCAAGCCCTTGAACAGCGGGCTGGTGTTGTCCACCCGCTGCAGCAACAGCTCGCTCCAGCCCAGGATGGTGGTCAGCGGGGTACGCAGTTCATGCGACAGCGTGGCCAGGAATTCGTCCTTCAGCCGCGCCATGTTTTCGGCCGCGCTGCGTGCGGCGCGCTCGGACTGCAGCAGTTCCTCTCGGGCCAGCTCGATCTCGCGGCGGTCGGTCACGTCCGGGCTGCTGCCGGCCAGGCCGATGAAGCGGCCCATCCGCGAAAAGCGCGGGCGAGCGTTCATTTCCAGCCAGCGCCACTGGCCGTCGGCACGGCGCGCGCGCACCAGCGCATGCATCGACCGCTGCGCCTTCAGCGCTTCCTGCAGCTCGTATTCGAACACCGAGGCATCGTCGGGATGCACCAGGCCGCGCCAGACATCTTCCGGCACGCGGGTTTCATCGCCGCCGAAGAACTCACTGAAGGCGCTGTTGACGAAGCGCGCATGGCCTTTGTCGTCCAGCACCCAGACCGGCATCGGCAGGCCGTCGGCCAGCGCGCTGAAGCGCGCCTCGCTTTCGCCCAGTTCCACTTCAATCTGTTTGCGGGCGGTCACATCGAAGAACAAGATGCCGACCATGTCCTCGCCCTCCTGGCCGACGCGCACCGCGTCGACCGAGAACGAACGCCCCAGCGCGCGTGCCTCCATTTCAAACTGGGCCGGTTGGCCACTGCGTGCCACTTCCCCGTAGATCCGGAACCAGTCGCGTTCGTGGTTGGGCTCCAGTTCGGTCATGCGCTTGCCGCGCGCGTTCCTCAGCCCGGTGTGGCGCTCGAAGGCCTCGTTGACCTCCACGAAGCGATAGTCGACGGCGCGGTCACCCTCGAACATCACGTGAATCACGCAGAAACCGGCATTGATGCGCTCGAGCACGCCTCGGTGCAGATCGGTTTCCGGCGTAGGGGCCAGCAGCGCTGGACGCTCGGCGAGGGGCGGCAGTGTGGACAAAGGGGGTCGAGGCAAGCCGGTATGGACGCACAGCATCTTCCAAAGGACGTATTCACAGCGTCAAGCGCCGTCGGTCATGCTTGACGTGAATGAATTGGCGGCAACTGCGACCAACTGTGACGTATTCCGCCGTTGCAGCGGGTCGGGCGCAGGCTCACACTCGGCCTGAAACCTCGACCATCGGCCCTTCCGGCCGCAGGAGTCCTGCCATGAACCGCATGCGTTTCACCGCCGCTGCCAGCCTGCTGCTGGCCTGCACATTGGCTGCCGGCAGCGCCATCGCCGCGCCACGTACGGTCACCGCACCCGATGCACCCCGCGCATTGCAGGCCAATGGCCCGGTCAGCGTGCAGTGGACCGATCCGGCGCAGTTCACCGAGCTGCGCCAGACCACCAACCGCTTTGAGGCCGAGCGTGGTGACTGGGTGCAGCAGATCGCGCGCTACATCCAGACCACCGCGGCCAAGCCGCTGCAGCCCGGGCAGACACTGGACGTGACTGTGACCGACATCAAACGCGCGGGTGATTACGAGCCTTGGCACGGCTCGCGTGGCAGCGATATCCGGATCATGCGCGACATCTACCCGCCGCGCATCAGCCTGCAGTACACGCTGAAGGACGCCAGCGGCCGCATCATCGATGAAGGCCAGGCCAAGCTGAGCGACAGCGGCTACCTGCACAACATCGGCGTGCGCAGCGACACCGATCCGCTGCGCTACGAGAAGCGTCTGATTGACGATTGGGTGAAGAAGCAGCTGACCCCGCAGGTCACTGCCGCGCGGTAACGCACGTCCGCCGGGCATGGCCCGGCGCTACCATCGCATGAACGTTCCAGGTAGCGCCGGGCCATGCCCGGCGTTGCCTCAACCCTGGTAAACCCGCGCCACGCGCTTCACCGCGCACGGCAGCTGGTACGCACTGACGCCGCAGCGCGGGGCCAGTTCGGCCAGCGTGGGGGCACTACCCCACAGCTCCACCACGCTGCCCACAGCGGCCTGCGGGTGGGCGGTCAGATCCACCGTCAGCATGTCCATCGACACACGGCCGATCAGGCCCCCGGGCTGGCCGTCGATCAGCACCGGGGTGCCATTGGGGGCGAACTGCGGGTAGCCATCGGCATAGCCCAGTGCCACCACGCCCACCCGGGTGCGCACCTTGGCCACGAAGCGGGCGCCATAGCCCACCGGCTCGCCGGGTTCGATCCAGCGCTCGGCAATCACCTGCGACTGCATGGTCATCACCGGGCGCAGGCGCGCGGTCAGCGCGCTGTCGTCCGGCAGCGGGTTGGCCCCGTACAGCATCAGGCCCGGGCGCACCCAGTCACTGCGCACGTCCGGCCAACCCAGCAGCGCCGGCGAGTTGCACACGCTGGTCTCGCCGGACAGGCCGTCGATGGCCGCCTTGAACGTCGCGGCCTGCTCATGGGTGCGCTCGCTGTCCAGTTCGTCGGCGCGCGCCAGGTGGGTCATCATCACGATGCGCTCGACCTGCGGCAGCGCGGACAGGCGCGCATGCGCGGCACGGAAACCGGCCACGTCCAGGCCCAGCCGGTGCATGCCACTGTCCAGCTTCAGCCAGACCGTCAGCGGGCGCGGGCTGTCGAAGGCGGCCAGCGCCTCCACCTGCCACGGCGAACCCACCGAGAACCACAGGTCATGTTCGGCCACCAGCGGCAGTTCGCTGGCTTCGAAGATGCCTTCCAGCAACAGGATGGGCGCGCGGATGCCGGCCTGGCGCAGTTCCAGTGCTTCTTCGATGGTGGCCACCGCGAAGCCATCGGCCTCGCCTTCCAGCGCCTGCGCACAGCGCACCGCGCCGTGGCCATACGCATCGGCCTTGACCACCGCCAGTGCCTTGCCGCCGCCCAGTTCGCGGGCCAGGCGGTAGTTGCTGCGCAGCGCGCCCAGATCGATCAGCGCGCGGGCAGGACGCATGCGCGGCTCTCCTGCGGGGCAGCGTGGCCGTACTGGCCGTAACGGAAGATATCCAGGCCCTCGGTGCTGATCTGCGGCTGGCGCGCGCTCATCAGGTCGGCCAGGTAACGGCCCGAACCGCAGGCCATGGTCCAGCCCAGGGTGCCGTGGCCGGTGTTCAGGTACAGGTTGCGCAGCGGGGTGGCGCCGATCACCGGCGTGCCGTCCGGGGTGGCCGGGCGCAGGCCGGTCCAGAACTGCGCCTTGGCCAGGTCGCCGCCCTTCGGGTACAGGTCGCGCACCACCAGCTCCAGGGTTTCGCGGCGGCGCTGCGACAGCGACAGGTCGAACCCAGCCACTTCGGCCATGCCGCCCACGCGGATGCGGTTGTCGAAGCGGGTGACGGCCACCTTGTAGCTCTCGTCCAGGATGGTCGAGGTCGGCGCCATCGCCGGGTCGGTGATCGGCAGGGTCAACGAATAGCCCTTCAGCGGATACACCGGCAGGCGCATGCCCAGCGGCGCCACCATGGCCGGCGAATAGCTGCCCAGCGCCACCACCACCCGGTCGGCGGTTTCCACCCGGTTGCCGATGCGCACGCCGGTCACCCGGTCGCCCTCGACCTGCAGGCCGGTGATGTCCTGGTCGTAGCGGAATTCCACGCCGGCGTCGGCGGCCAGCTGGGCCAGGCGGCGGGTGAACAGCTGGCAGTCGCCGGTCTGGTCGCGCGGCAGGCGCAGCGCACCCACCAGGCCGTCCACATGGGCCAGCGCGGGCTCGGCCTGGATGATGCCGGCGCGGTCCAGCACTTCGTAGGGCACGCCGTACTGGGCCAGGATCTCGATGTCCTGGGCCGAGGCGTCCAGCTGCTGCTGGGTGCGGAACAACTGGGTGGTGCCCAGGTCGCGGCCTTCGAATTCGATGCCGATCTGCGCGCGCAGCTCGTTCAGGCAATCGCGGCTGTATTCGGACATGCGCACCATGCGCGCCTTGTTGATGGCATAGCGCTCCTGCGTGCAGTTGCGCAGCATCTGCCACAGCCAGCGGTACTGGGCCAGGTCCATGCCGGGCTTGATGGCCAGCGGCGCATGCTTTTCGAACAGCCAGCCGATCGCCTTCTTCGGCACGCCGGGGGCGGCCCACGGCGAGGTGTAGCCGAACGAGAGCTGGCCCGCGTTGGCGAAACTGGTTTCCAGCGCGGGGCCCGGCTGGCGGTCGATGACCGTGACTTCAAAGCCGGCCTGCCGCAGGTACCAGGCACTGGTGGTGCCGATCACGCCGCTGCCAAGAACGAGGACTCGCATGGGGACTCTCCAACCCGATCATTCCCTGCGTTTGAGCACGCCGGGACCATAATTGGGGAAGTATAGGCCTGCATTCCTAGAGCATTTGCCTGTTTTTAGGACTACAGTCAGGCAGTTTCCCTGCGATTCATTCCCCGAGGTTGACGGCCATGGCCACCCGCTCCCGCGAACTGGACAAGATCGACCGCAAGATCCTGCGCATCCTGCAGGCCGAAGGCCGCATTTCCTTCACCGAGCTGGGGGAACGGGTCGGCCTGTCCACCACGCCCTGCACCGAACGCGTGCGCCGGCTGGAGCGCGAGGGCGTGATCACCGGTTACCACGCCCACCTGGACCCCACCGCGCTGAAAGCCAGCCTGCTGGTGTTCGTGGAAATCAGCCTGGCCTACAAATCGGGCGACATCTTCGAAGAGTTCCGCCGCGCCGCGCTGAAGCTGCCCAACGTGCTGGAATGCCACCTGGTATCGGGTGATTTCGACTACCTGCTGAAGGCGCGCATCAGCGAAATGGCCAGCTACCGCAAGCTGCTGGGCAGCACCCTGCTGACCCTGCCGCATGTGCGCGAGTCCAAGAGCTACATCGTGATGGAAGAAGTGAAAGAGACCTGGGCGCTGCCGATTGCCGATTGAGGCGATGCCGCCTGTGGGGTCAGAGCCCGCTGCGCGGGATCCGACCCCGGGGCTGGTGATGGGGTCAGAGCCCGCAGGGCGGGCTCTGACCCCGGGCCGGTCACCGCTGCTGCGGATGCTTCATGCCGCCCTGCTGGCGGTGGTCCTGCTGCTTGCCACCCTTGTGCGGCTGCTGCTGGTCCATCTGCTGCTGTTGCTGTTGCTGCTGCGGGTTGCGGCCCTGCGGTTCCTTGCCGGACGGACGGTTCTGCTGGTTCTTCATGATCGCGATCCAAAGGACGAAGGACATGCGGCGGCACGTTGCCGACGCAGCGCCACGGTGGTCCCGTGCGGGTTAATCGCAGGCGAAAAAACAGTGATCGGCACGCACGCGTTTTGCTGGGTTCAGCCCGCCACGCCCGCGCCGCCCCTCACGGCTTGATCTGCTGCCCGGTGCCCTGCGGCACGCTGTCGTAGTAGCGCCCGGTGCGCGAATCAAACACGCGGTTGGGGCCCACCGGCTTCACCCCCGGCACGATGCGGCCGTTGCGGTCATACACCTTGTCCGGCAGTGCCGGCGCCGGGGTGGAGGTGATCGGCGCCGGGCCCGTGGCCTTGATCGGCTGGCGTGGCTGCGGCGAGGGCAACGGCTGCGGCTGCGGGCGGGCCGGCTGCACCGGCGGCTGCACCGGCTGCGGCGCCACCGCGGTGCTGCTGCGGGTGGTGGTCGGGTTGCCGGTCGGCATCTGCGCGTGCGCGGCCAGCGGCAGCAGCGCCGACAGCAGCAGGACAAGGGGGCGGTTCATGGCACGCTCCAGCGTGGACTGCCCCCACCATGCGCCCGGCCCCGTGTGCCGCCCATGAACGCGCATCACACTTGCAAGGCCACCCCGCCACCCCCACTTCTGCCAGCATCCCACCACCGTCCCGGAGAGCCGCATGAGCGCGTTCGACCTCACGCCCCCCACCGCCGCCCAGACCGAAGCACTGGTTGCCGGCCTGAGCGCCGAAGAGCGGCGCGTGCTGCTGCAGCATGGCACCGAGGCACCGTTCTGCGGCGTGTTCCTGGACAACAAGCGCGACGGCGTCTACTGCTGCCGCCTGTGCGCGCTGCCGCTGTTCCGGTCCAGCACCAAGTTCGATTCGGGCACCGGCTGGCCCAGCTTCTTCGCGCCGTACGACCCGGCCCACGTGCGCGAGATCCGCGATACCAGCCATGGCATGGTGCGCACCGAGATCACCTGCGCCCGCTGCGGCAGCCACCTCGGCCACGTGTTCCCGGACGGCCCGCCGCCCACCTTCGAGCGCCACTGCCTGAATTCCGTCTCACTTTCCTTCACCGGCCAGGGTGAGCCGTGGCCCGACCCGCTGCAGCGTGGCGGCGCCGAGGCCGGCACGGCGGACTGAACACCCCCGCCGACCGACTTCACACAATTCCCTCTTCAGAAATCCCGGTGGCGCGCCGACAAGGAGATATCCCCCCTCCTTGCGTCGCGCCATGCTCATCATCGTTGGATTCCTGGTTGTCATCATCAGCGTGCTCGGCGGCTACCTCGGTGCCCACGGCCGCCTGGGTGCCCTCTGGCAGCCCTACGAACTGGTCATCATCGGCGGCGCCGCCCTGGGCGCCTTCCTGGTCGGTACCCCGGCCAAGACGGTCAAGCAGACCCTGCAAGCCATGGTCGGCGTGTTCAAGGGCCCGCGCTACAAGCAGCAGGACTACATCGACGTCCTCAGCCTGCTCTATGAACTGCTGAACAAGGCCCGCCGCGAAGGCTTCATGGCGCTGGAAGACCATGTCGAACGCCCTGCCGAGAGCGCCCTGTTCGCCAACTACCCCAAGGTGCAGGCCGACCACCATCTGGTCGATTTCATCACCGACTGCCTGCGCCTGATGATCGGCAGCAACATTGAACCGCACGAACTGGAACCGCTGCTGGAGCTGGAGCTGGAAAAGCACCACGCCGAAGCCATGGCGCCGTCGCAGGTGCTGACCAAGGTGGCCGACGGCCTGCCCGGCTTCGGCATCGTGGCGGCGGTGCTGGGCATCGTCATCACCATGGGCTCGATCGGGGGCGACATCGTGGAAGTGGGCGGCCACGTGGCCGGTGCGCTGGTCGGCACCTTCCTGGGCATCCTGCTGGGCTATGGCTTCGTCGGCCCGATGGCCTCGGCCATGGAAGCCCGCGCCGAACAGGACAGCCGCATCTACGAATCGGTGAAGACCGCGCTGCTGGCCTGCCTGCGTGGCTACAACCCGAAGATCGCGCTGGAATTCGCCCGCAAGACGCTGCCGTCGAACGTGCGCCCGGCGTTCTCCGATTTCGAGCAGCACCTGAAGACGGTCAAGTAAGCCATGGCCGAGACCAAGCCCACCGTCATCGTCCGCAAGGTCAAGAAGGCCGGCCACGGCGGCCACCATGGCGGCTCGTGGAAGGTGGCCTATGCGGACTTCGTGACCGCGATGATGGCCTTCTTCCTGGTGCTGTGGCTGATGGCCAGCACCAGCAAGCCCGAACGCGCGGCCATTTCCGAATACTTCCGCAATCCCAGCCCGCTGGCCGGGCAGAGCCCCACGCCGGCACCGGGCATGGCCGGCCCCGGCGGCGCCAGCACCTCGATGATCAAGCTGGGCGGCGCCACCGATCTGTCGCGCGGCAACAGCAACGATCCCTTCCAGAACCAGAAGCAGGCCATGCAGCAGCCGGTGGACCAGCAGCAGCGCGACAAGCAGCAGCTGGAAACGCTGATGAAGGAACTGCAGGAAGCGATCAGCCGCAGCCAGGCGCTGGAACCGTTCAAGGACCAGCTGCTGCTGGACCTGACCCCGGAAGGCCTGCGCATCCAGATCGTGGACAAGCAGAACCGGCCGATGTTCGACCTGGGCAGCGCGTCGCTGAAGCCGTACACGCAGCAGATCCTGCACGAGCTGGCCGAGTACCTGAACCATGTGCCGAACCGGATCAGCCTGACCGGCCACACCGATATCACCGCCTATTCGGCCGCGCGTGGCTACGGCAACTGGGAACTGAGCGCCGACCGTGCCAACGCCGCGCGTCGCGCACTGGTGGACGGCGGCCTGGAAGACAGCAAGATCACCCGCGTGGTCGGCCTGTCCTCGTCGGTGCTGTTCGACAAGGTGGACCCGCAGAACCCGATCAACCGCCGCATCAGCATCGTGGTGATGACCCACGCCGCCGAAGAGGCCGCACTGGCCGGTGCCGGCCCGCAGGTGGGGCTGTCGGCCACCACGGTCGACCCGGACGTGAAGGCTGCGCAGGGCGAGGCCAGCCCTCCGGCCGTGACGCCCTGACAGGAGGTTGGGACGGGGAATCGAGGGGTAGAGTCGACTGTCAGTCGACTGCTCCAGGGTCGACTGTCAGTCGACTGCTGCAGGGCTGGTATCCACCATCCCGCGCTTCGCGCGCCAGTCGACTGACAGTCGACTCTACCTACCCCGGGCCCGGAACGCGTGCGGACCAAGGTCCGCACCTACCAAGGGCAGTACAATGGCGGTCTTTCCGTTTCCAGGTGACCCCACCCCATGTCCCAGAACTCCAAGGCCAAGCGCGACAAGCGCAAGAAGCAGCAGGCCAAGCGTCCGTTCCTGCGCCTCAATGCCCAGCAGCAGGTGCAGAACCACGCCGTGCTGACCAATGAAGACGGCCAGCCGGTCGCCGCCATCGGTCTGCAGGGCCGCGAGTGGCTGCTGGCCATCGGCGGCCAGACCATGGGCAATGCCGATAACCCGGTGCCGATGCTGGCCATGCTCAAGCACCTGTCCAACGTGCAGGAAAAGGAAGGCCGCAAGGTCAACCTGGAGTATTCCGAACTGATGCAGAAGCTGCTGGACACCCTGGCGGCCGAAGCCGGCCAGACCGCTGACGAGTACCTGGGCAAGCTGGTGGCCGAGTTCGAGAGCGAGCAGGCCGCAGAAGGCGAAGACGCCGCTGAAGGCGACGTGGTTGAAGCCGCTGCCGACGCCGAGGCCGCTCCGGCCGCTGACGCCGACACCGACGGCAAGCCGCAGGCCTGACCCGGCCGCGGCGGTGGCGGTCTACGTCGATGACGCAGTGCATGCCTGGCGCGGACAGCGCTGGGCGCACCTGATGGCCGACACCCTGGCCGAGCTGCACGCCATGGCGGCGCAGCTCGGCATCCCGCCCCGGGCCTTCCAGAACAAGGCCAGCGGCGCGCACTACGACGTCAACGCCGAACTGCGCGCGCAGGCGATCGCCCTCGGCGCCCGCGCCATCTCCCGCCACACCGACCGCGCCCTGGTGAAAGCGGTGATCGCCAACGCCCGCGCGCAGTACCGGTAGCGTCGACCGTTGGTCGACTGCGCTCCGCCCCGGTCCCGATCAACCCCGCGCTGCGCGCGACAGTCGACCAACGGTCGACTCTACCCCGCCGGGGCCGGCCATCGCTCAGAAACCGACCGCGCGCAGTACCGGTAGAGTCGACCGTTGGTCGACTGCTCTCCGCCCCGTTCCCGATCAACCCCGCCGGGGCGGGCCATCGATCAGAACGGGTCGCTGCCCAGCCGCACTTCCACGTTCAACAGCGAACACAGCGCCAGCAGCGCATCGTCGTCGCGGGTCAACGCCATCCAGCCGGTGAAGCCGTCGCTGCCGGCATCCACGCTCCACAGCGTGTAGTTGTGCTCGCGCAGGCGGTCGAAGGCGGTGGACATCAACTGCACGCCGTCCAGGTCTTCGGCGAAATCCTCGTCGTCCAGGTCGCCACCCCAGTCCAGCTGCAGGTTGAAGCGCGCCGACAGCTCGTTCACCGCCGACTGCAGCGATTCCAGATCGTCGCGCTCCACCTCGAAGCCGGACTGCCAGGCAATGGCGGTGAACAGCGCAGGCACCCAGTCGGCGTCGGCCTCCAGCGGCTCGCCGGCCTCGGCCAGCATCTCGCGCCAGCGGTTGAACTGCTGCAGCGCCAGCTCCTCGTCGCCGGGGTTGATCAGCACCAGCAGGTTCCAGATACGGGCCTCGAAATCGTCCTCGTCGAAATCGTGGGCATCTTCCTCGAAGTCGAAATAGTCGCTGTTGTCGGGCATGGCGGGCATTCCTGTGGGGCAGGCCGGCATTCTACGGTTTATCCTGTGCCGCTGAAGCCGGCCGTGGTGGCCGTCACTGTGAATGATGCGATGAGCGATACCCCTCCCGACCACCTGGCCATCAACCCGGCCAGCCCCTTCCACGATGCGCAGGCGCTGGAGCGCGGCGTGGGCGTGCGCTTCAACGACGTCGAGCGTGACAACGTCGAGGAGTACTCGGTCAGCGAAGGCTGGATCCGCGTGCAGGCCGGCAAGGCGCGCGACCGCCGCGGCAACCCGATGACCATCAAGGTCAAGGGCAAGGTCGAGGTCTACTTCCTGGAACAGAAGCCGGAATAACCGGCTTCTGTAGAGTCGAGCCATGCTCGACTGCTTTGGGAAAGAGCAGTCGAGCATGGCTCGACTCTACAATTCAGCAAGCGCAGTCGAGCAAGCTCGACTCTACGTTTCAGGGTCAGCCACGCAGCGGCATGGGCAGGGTTGGTCAGCCGCGCTGGCGCGATTCCAGCAGGTCCAGGTTGCGGATCAGGCGCCGCGAGATCTCATCGGAAATCACCCCGCGCCGGGTCAGTCGGAACAGTTCCTCGCGTTCGGCATTCAGGCCCGCGCTGCGCAGCTGGCGGTAGCCCTGCTCCATCCGCTTCACCTTGTCCGGGTCCACGTCGGGGCCTTCGTTGTCCTTTTCCAGATGGCGCTGGTACAGCAGGCTGACCCGCGAGGCGGCGTCGTTGAACAGCTGCACGTTGTCGGTGTTCTGGTTCATCACCAGCTGCTGGCGCATGCGCTCCACCCCGGCCAGGGCGGCCTTGGAGGACAGCTTGCGGGCCAGGTCCTCTTCCTTGCGCTCGCCCGAATCGGCCGGCAGCTGCAGGCCCTTCAGCAGCTGCGGCAGGGCCACGCTGGCGCCCACCAGCGAGAACAGAATGACCGCTGCGGCCAGGAAGATGACCAGGTCACGCGCCGGGAACGGGCTGCCATCGGGCAGGAACAGCGGCAGGGTCAGCACGCCGGCCAGGGTGATGGCGCCGCGCACGCCGGCCACCGAGGTGGCCACCACGATGCGCCAGTTCGGCGCCTCGCCATGCTGCAGGCCACGGCGGCGTGCGCGCAGCAGGTTCCAGCGCAGCGACAGCCAGACCCACAGCAGGCGCAGCGCGATCAGCATGGCGTTGATCACCACCACGTACACCAGCAACCACCAGGCACTCTGGTGACCGGTCTCGTTCATGGTCGTGGTCGCGCGCTCGACGATGCCCGGCAACTGCTCACCCAGCAGCACGAACATGATGCCGTTGAAGCTGAACTGCAGCATGTTCCAGACCCCGGCGCGCTGCACGCGCATGCTGCCGGAGACGCGGCCGGTCAGCTCCACGTAGCTCATGGCAATGCCGGCGGCCACGGCCGCGAGGATGCCCGAGGCATGGATTTCTTCAGCCAGCAGATAGGCGGCGAACGGAATCAGCAGGTTCACCAGCATGGCCGCACCCGGCTCCTCGCCGAAGCGGCGCCACAGCCAGCGCTGGAAGGTGGACACGCCCAGGGTGACCGCCACGCCTACCGCCAGGCCCGCCACCGCCACCCACAGGAAGGTGAGCGAGGCGGTGGCCAGCGAGAACGAACCGGTCATCACCGCGGCCACCGCGAAACGGAAGCAGACCAGGCCGGAGGCATCGTTCAAGAGCGATTCGCCTTCCAGAATGTGCATCAGCCGCTTGGGAATGGGCGCCTTCGAAGCAATCGCCCCCACCGCTACCGGGTCGGTGGGCGAGACGATGGCCGCCAGCGCGAAGCACACCGCCAGCGGCATCACCGGAATCATCCAGTGGATCAGCAGGCCGGCGCCGATGACGGTGAACACCACCAGGCCGAAGGCCAGTTCCAGGATCGCGCCCTTGTCGCGGAACAGGCCTTGTTTGGGAATGCGCCAGCCATCGAGGAACAGCAGCGGCGGCAGGAACAGCAGGAAGAACACTTCCGGTTCCAGTGCGTGGCCGCGGTTGAACACCCCGGCGATGACCGCGCCCAGACCGATCTGCACCAGCGGCAGCGGCAGTGAAAAGGGCAGGACGCGAACCAGGTAACCGCTGGCGACAACGGCCACCAGCATCGCCAGGACGACTTCGATGGTGTGCATGCTTCTTCCGGGAAGCGGCGCGTGGGGCCGGTAAAAAACCGGTATGCGCCGGAGACAGGAAAAAAACTTAGCACAGCTGGCGTCCGCTGCGGCCGCCTGCATGAATGCGCGTCAGGGCGGCGACAGCAAACGCGCCGCGATCCAGTCCCGTGTGTCCCGCTGCATGTCCGCGGACAACGTGTGCGCGACCGGGTAATCACGCAGTTGGTGGGCCACGCCCAGCCCGTGCAGGCGCTGCGAGGCCGCCTCGGCCAGCGCGAACGGCAGCTTGTCATCCTGCCGCCCGTGCACCACCAGCCCCTGCAGCCCGGCGCCGGCCACATCGGGCGGAATCAACGGCGCGATCTCCGGCAGGATGCGCCCGCACAGGATCGCGAAGGATTTCACCCGTTCCGGCGCGGTCAGCGCCACGCTGGCGCTCATGATGCCGCCCTGGCTGAAGCCGGCCAGCACGGTCTGCCGCGCATCCAGCCCCAGCCGCTGCTGCTGCACCGCCAACCAATCGCGCAGCAGCACCCGCGACGCCTCGGCCTGGGCCGGATCGATCACCGGCCCCTGCGCGCCGAAGCGCACGGTGAACCAGCCGAACGCCTGCGGCCCGAACACCTGCGGTGCACGCGGCAGCAGCACGTGCAGGCGCGGATCGAGCGTGCTGGCCAGCGCAGCCAGCGACTGCTCGTTGCTGCCCACGCCGTGCAGCAGCACCACCAGGCCCTGCGCCCTGCCCTGCGCCGGCCGCTCCAGCACCGGCGTCAGCACGGGGTTCATGCGGCCTCCTGCACGGGCGCGGCGCCGTCGAAGCGGTACAGGTCCATCGCCAGCATGCCCGCATCGATACCCGCATCGATGCGGGTGGCACCGAAATCATCGCTGCCAGCCGCGCCCATGGCGAAGTACAACGGCAGCAGATGCTCGTCGGTGGGGTGCGCACGTTCGGCAAACGGTGCCTGGCGGCGGTAATCGAACAGCGCGTCGCGATCGTTGGCGGCCAGGCGCTGTTCCACCCATTCAATGAACGGGCGCACGTAGGGCGCTTCCTTGCCGTCCTGGTAGTCGCGCCAGTCATGCAGGTTGTGGGTGATGCTGCCCGAGCCGACCAGCAGCACGCCCTGTTCGCGCAGCGGCGCCAACGCACGGCCCAGCGCGAACTGGTGCTGTGGCCCCAGCATCGGCTGGATCGACAGCGGCACCACCGGAATATCGGCCTGCGGGCGCAGCAGCCGCAGCGGCACCCAGGCGCCATGGTCCAGCCCGCGCTGGGCGTCCAACGCTACCGGCAGGCCAGCCGCGGCGATGCGCCCGGCCACTTCTTCGGCCAGCGCCGGGTCGCCCGGGGCCGGGTACTGCAGCTCGAACAGCGCGCGCGGGAAGCCACCGAAGTCGTGGATGGTGGGCGGCTGCGGATGTGCGCCGACCAGCGGCTGGCGCGCCAGCCAGTGCGCGGACGCCATCACGATGGCACGCGGGGTGGGCAGGTCGCGGGCCAGTTCGGCCAGCCGCACGCCCACCTGCCCCGGGTGCAGGGCAGTCATCGGCGAGCCGTGGGAGATGTACAGCGAAGGCAGGCGGGACATGACGTTCTCCAGAATCAGGGGGAAGCAGCGATCAGCGCGAACGCAGGGTCCAGCGGCCATCGCCCAGCAGGAACAGCACCACCAGGGCCAGCGCCCAGAAAGCCGGGTATTCCCAGCCACCGCCGGCGTTGGCGAAGCCGAAACCGTTGGCACCGTGCACGGTGACGATCGTGCCCAGCAGCAGCGGCACGCCCAGCAGCCCCACCCAGCGCGCGTACACGCCCAGCAGCAGGGCGGCGGCGATGGCCAGCTCGATCACGATGGTCAGGTAGCCCAGCGCGCCCGGCAGGCCCAGCGATTCAAAGAATGCGGCGGTACCGGCGGGGGTGAACACCAGCAGCTTGGTCAACGCATGCACCAGGAACAGGCCGCCCAAGGCCAGGCGCAGCAGGGTGGCGGCATAGGGGGCCAGCGGCGAAACGGCAGTGGCGGAGGCTTTCATGGGGGCGTACCTCAGGGAGAGTGCGTACAGGTTATTGCGCACTCTTGCGCCGATAAATACGATGAAACGACCATATTTATTTCACAAGGCGCAACAATGGACACTTTGGACGCGATGCGTGTGTTCGTGGCCGTGGTCGAGCGCAATGGCTTCAGCGCCGCCGCCGACGCCCTGGGCGTTTCCACGGCCGGGGTGACCCGGCAGGTGGCCGCGCTGGAAAAACGCCTGTCCACCCGCCTGCTTCACCGCACCACCCGGCGGGTCAGCCCGACCAGTGCCGGCGCCGCGTACTACGCGCAGTGCGTGCGCCTGCTGGCCGAGTTCGACGCGCTGGAAGCCAGTATCGGGGCGCAGGCGCTGGAACCGTCGGGCACGCTGCGCATCAATGCACCGGTCAGCTGGGGCATCGCGCGGTTGGGGCCGCTGCTGGCCGGCTATCGGCAACGCTACCCGCAGGTGGAACTGGACCTGGCCCTGTCCGACCGCCTGGTGGACATGGTGGAGGAAGGCTACGACGTGGCCCTGCGCATCACCCGCGACCCCAGCCCGGCCTTGATTGCGCGGCAGCTGGGCCAGGCCCGCATCACCCTGTGCGCCGCCCCCGCCTACCTGGCCGCGCGCGGCACGCCGTCCACGCCGCAGGAACTGGCGGCGCACGACTGCCTGGGCTACAGCTACTGGGCTTCAGGCAGCCAGTGGCCGTTGCAGGGGCCGGGAGGCGAGGTGCGGGTAACGGTGAGCAGCATCCTGCAGGCCAACAACGGCGACGTGCTGCGCGAAGCGGCCATCGCCGGGATGGGGGTGATCCTGCAACCGGATTTCCTGCTGGAACAGGCACTGGCCGATGGCCGCCTGGTGCGCGTGCTGCCCGACTGGGAAGTGCCGCCGATCGGCATCTTCGCGGTATACACCAGCCGCAGCCACCTGGCACCGAAGGTGCGCAGTTTCATCGATTACCTGGTGGAAGCCGGGGTGTGAGGCATCCGCCGGGCCATGCCCGGCGGGTTTGCACCATCAGGCGACGACTTCGTCCAGCGTCTTGATGATCTGTTCCAGCGGCGCCGGCCGGCCCAGCAGGTAGCCCTGCACCTGGTCACAGCCGTGCGCGGCCAGCCAGTCCAGCTGGCCCGGGGTTTCCACGCCTTCGGCAATGATGGTCAGGCCCATGCTGTGGCCCAGCGACAACAGGGCGCGGCAGATCGAGGCGTTGCGCGGGTTGGTTTCCACGTCGGCCACGAAGCTGCGATCGATCTTCAGGATATCCAGCGGCAGGTGCTGCAGGTAGGACATGCTGGAGTAGCCGGTACCGAAATCATCCAGCGACACGCAGATGCCCTGCTCGTGCAGGCGGCGCATGGTCTGCATGGCCTGCGCCGGTTTGCGCATCAGGCTGCTCTCGGTCAGTTCCACATGCAGCGCACCGCGGGCCAGGCCGAAGTCCTCCTGGGCGCGGGCGAACTCGGCCACCAGATCGCTGTTGAAGAACTGCACGGCCGATACGTTCACCGCGATCGGCAACTCGCCCCAGCCCGCCGCCACCAGCCGCCGCTGCGCCTGTGCAGCCGCGCGGATCACCCAGCGCCCCAGCGCCAGGATCAGCCCGGTGTCCTCGCACAGCTGGATGAACTCGCTGGGCGAAATGAAACTGCCATCGGCCTGCGGCCAGCGCAGCAGGGCTTCCAGCGCTGCCGGGCTGCCATCACTGGCATGGCGGATCGGCTGGAAGTACAGCTGGAATTCGTTGTCGATGGCCGCATGAATGCGCCCTGCCAGACGCAGGCGGTCGGCCAGGCGGTTGGACACCGCCGCGTCGAACCACGCGACCACGTTGCCTTCGGCGCGCCCGGCATGCGCTGCCTGTGCGGCCATGCCCACCACCTGTTCGGCACGCAGCGCGTCACCCTCTTCGCGCACAGCCACGCCGATGCGCGGCTCGAACTGGTGCAGTGAATCCTTGCCGCGCATCGGTGCCGACACGATCTGCAGCAGGTCGTCCAGCACCGCCTGGGTATTGTGCTGCGGCGCGATGGCCAGCACGAAATCTTCGGCCGGCTGGAAGGCCAGCGTGCCGAAGCGCGCGCCCAACCCGCCCAAGCGCGCGGCCATCGACTGCAGGATTGCATCGCCGATCTCGCGGCCCAGCGTGTCGGCCACCAGCTGCAGGCCGCGCAACTGCACGTAGGCAATGGTGTAGCCGCGGTCCTGGCTGTCCAGCTGTTCGCTCAGGGCGCGCACGTTCAACAGGCCGGTGGCCGGGTTGTGCCGCGCGCGGTAGGCCAGGTCGCGCTCGTAGGCCAAGCGCTCGCTCACATCTTCGGCCAGCACCAGGCAGGCAGGCTGGCCATCGAAATCCAGCTTCGACAAGTGCGCACGCACTTCGAACACCGAGCCATCTTTGCGCCGGTGCATGCGCACGGCCGCATCCTGCAGTTCGCCCACGCGTGCCCGGGCAATGGCGCCCTTCACTTCCTCCCAGCCTTCGCGCGGGCGGATATCCAGGATGCTCATGCCCAGGAATTCCTCGCGCGTGTAGCCGTACTGCAGCACCGCCGCTTCATTCACTTCCAGGAAGCGCAGCGTATCGGGATCGAACACCCAGAACGGCGCCGGGTTGCGGTCGAACAGCAGGCGGAAGCGGCGCTCGACCTGGTTCATCTGTTCGCGTGCCAGATGCCGTTCGCTCACGTCGGTCAATGCGCCGATCATGCGCCGCTGGCTGTCGGCCAGTTCCACCCGTTGCCCGCGCGCCGACACCCAGCGCACATCGCCGCCGGGCAGCACCAGGCGGAACATTTCATCCAGCACCGCGCCGCGCGCGAACGCTTCATGGAAGGCATGCTGCAGCCGTTCGGCATCTTCGCGGTGCACGCGGGCGAAGAACTCGGCCACCGGCAACGCGTCGGTCTGCACGCCGAAGATCTCGCGCGCCAGCGGCGACCAGTGCAGCAGCGCGGCGTCTTCGTCCACATACCAGGTGCAGACCCGGCCCACCTGGTGGGCCATGCGCAGTTCGGTATGGCCGGTGCGCAGTTCCGCCGCCATCCATTGCTGGCTGCGGGTGCTGCGGCGCATCGCGAACAACAGGCCCAGCAGCACCAGCACGTAGGTCAGCAGGATCGCCACCGCCGCATGCAGGTAGGGCCACCAGGCGGCCAGCACATCGGCATCGGCCAGCCCCACCTGCACCGCCAGCGGGCTGTGTTCCAGCGTGCTGATGGTGGACATGCGCGGAATCTGGTCCACCACGCCGGGGAAGCTGCCCAGTTCCACCACCGCCGGACCGCCCACCAGGTCGCGGTAGGGCAGCGTGTAGCGGCGCCCCACCGTGCCATAGGGATCGGGCACGCGCGCCAGCATGAAACCGTCGGCATCGGTGATCGACACCATGCCGTTGGGGCCCACATCCAAACCGCCGATGATGCGCTGCAGTTCACCGCAACGCAGCCGCGCCAGCAGCCAGCGATCATCGGCCATCGGCAGCGCCAGCGGCACCACCCAGGTGCCGTCGTCGGTACGCTGCGGCGGCCCCAGGTACAACGCGCTGCCCTGCCCGCGCCGCTGCGGGTCGGCCCACAGCGGCAGCTTCAGTTCGTCGGCGCCGCCGGTCAGCGCACGCCCGTAGGCATCGACCACCACGATGCTGTGCAGCTCGGCATGGCGCTGCAGCACGCCTGCAATGGCCGCATCCAGCAACTGCGGGGCCTGCGCCGGCACCGTACCGAACAGTTCGGCGGCATCGCCGGCAATGCCGGCCAGCGCGCGTTCCAGGTTGCGCAGTTCCAGCGCCAGCAGGCGCTCGCTGCCGACCGCCAGGGCGCGGCTCTGCCGCTGCGCCGCTTCCAGCCGACGCTGGTGATCATTGGCCAGCATGGCCGCCATGCCCACGGCCAGCAGCACGCCCAACGCCACACCGCCCCAGGTGATGGCACGCAATGGCCGCGCCAGCGCACGCTTCAGCGCGGGCATCGGTCGGTGTTCCCTGTGCAGACAGCTGGCTTCATGCGCGAACGATTCCTCCACATCCCCGACCAGAGCGGCCGCAGCGCGGCATTCTTGACGCCCCGTCGTGCTCTGCGGGCCAATCCCTGAGTGGGTCCCTGCCCCGCAGCATGCACCAGCGGGATGACTGCGTGAAGCACGACAGCGCGTGTTCAGCCAGATCGCGCACACCCGACCCCATGCTGGCGCGCGTCCAGCGCCGCCGCAGGGGATTAGACTTGGGGTTTTCCGTCGCAAGAGAAGTCCATGTCCAAGCTGCGCCGTCCCACCCTGGCGCTGGCCATCCTCGCCAGCCTGTCCCTGGCCGCCTGCGATCGCCCGGCCGAGCCGGCGGCAGGCACCGCCGCGCCCGCCGACGCCGCCCCGGCCGCCGCCAAGCCGATGCTGGGCAGCTTCGGCTTCGATGCCAGCGGCATGGACCGCAGCATTGCCGCCGGCGACGACTTCTTCGGCTTTGCCAACGGCAGCTGGGTGAAGAACACCGAAATTCCGGCCGACCGTTCGCGCTTCGGCAGCTTCAACGTGATTGCCGAGAAGACCCAGGCCGATACCCGCGCCATCCTGGAAGGCGCGGCAGGCAATGCGCAGGCCAGCGGCGATGACAAGCTGATCGGCGATTACTACGCCGCCTACATGGACGAAGCTGGCATTGAAAAGCGCGGCCTGGCCCCCGTGCAGCCGCAGCTGCAGGCCATCGGCGCGATCGCCGACAAGGCCGGCCTGGCGCGTGCACTGGGCGATGACATGCGCGCCGACGTGGACCTGCTGAACGCCACCAACTTCTACACCGACCGTCTGTTCGGCCTGTGGGTGTCGGTGGATCTGCTGCAGCCCGACCGCACCGCGCCGTACCTGGTGCAGGGTGGCCTGGGCATGCCCGACCGCGACTTCTACCTGGGCGATGGCCGCATGGCCGAGCTGCGCAAGCAGTACCAGGCCTACATCGCCAAGGTGCTGCAGCTGGCCGGCGTGGCCGATCCGGCCGGCAAGGCGCAGCGCATCCTGGCGCTGGAAACCAAAATCGCCCAGGCGCACGCCACCCAGGAAGAAACCAACGACGTGACCAAGGGTGCCAATCCCTGGACCCAGGCCGATTTCAGCGCCAAGGCGCCGGGCATGGATTGGGCCGCGTTCCTGGAAGCGGCCAAGCTGGGCCAGCAGCAGGACTTCATCGTCTGGCAGCCCAAGGCCGTGGCCGGCCTGTCCAAGCTGGTGGCCACCGAACCGCTGGATGCCTGGAAGGACTACATGACCTTCCACGCGCTGGACCGCGCCGCCAGCTACCTGCCCAAGACCTTCGCCGACGCCCGCTTCGCCTTCCACGGCACCGCGCTGAGCGGCACGCCGCAGCAGAGCGAGCGCTGGAAGCGCGCCGTGGATGATGCCAACCACGCGGTCGGTGAAGCCATCGGCAAGCGTTACGTGGAAAAGCACTTCGACGCGAAGACCAAGGAACGCGCCGACGAGATGGCAAAGAACATCATTGCCGCCTTTGCCAAGCGCATCGATGCACTGGCCTGGATGTCACCGCAGACCAAGGCCAGCGCCAAGGCCAAGGTGGCCGGCCTGACCGTGGGCATGGGCTATCCGGACAAGTGGCGCGACTACACCGGGCTGGAGATCCGCCGCGACGATCCGCTAGGCAACGCGCAGCGTGCCGAACGCTTCGAATACGAGCGCAACATCGCCAAGCTGGGCAAACCGGTGGACCACAGCGAGTGGGCCATGCTGCCGCAGACCATCAACGCGATGAACGTGCCGCTGGAAAACCGCCTGGTGTTCCCGGCCGCGATCCTGCAGCCGCCGTTCTTCGACGGTGCCGCCGACGATGCGGTGAACTACGGTGCGATCGGCGCGGTGATCGGCCACGAGATCAGCCATGGCTTCGACAACGCCGGCGCCCTGTTCGACGAAACCGGCAAGCTGCACAACTGGTGGACCGCCGAAGACCTGAAGCAGTTCAACGCCGCCGGTGATGCGCTGGCCGCGCAGTTCAGCAGCTACGAACCGTTCCCCGGCGTGCACGTGAACGGCAAGCTGACCCTGGGCGAGAACATCGCCGACGTGGCGGGCCTGGGCACGGCCTACGATGCCTACCAGCTGTCGCTGCAGGGCAAGCCCGGCCAGACCCTGGAAGGCTTCACCCCGGACCAGCGCTTCTTCCTGGGCTTTGCCCAGGCGTGGCGCAGCAAGAGCCGCGAACAGGCGCTGCGCAATTCGCTGCTGACCGACGTGCACGCACCGGGCCAGTTCCGTGCGCTGACCGTGCGCAACATCGACGCCTGGTACCCGGCGTTTGAAGTGAAGGACGGCCAGAAGCTGTACCTGGCGCCGGAAAAGCGGGTCAAGGTGTGGTGATGTAACGCGAGCGGGCGCCGAGAGGCGCCCGTTTCGTTTGCAGCAGATCCACGCCATGCGTGGATGGGCAACGTGGATCACCGCGCTGCCGGCCACTCGCGCAACACCTCCACCGGCACGCCCATGCGCGCACAGGCACGGGTGGCCAGGCCATCGGGCAAGGCGCGGCGGAACAGCGGCGCCATGCCCTGCATCAGCTTTGCCGAGGCCGCGGCCTGCGCACGCTGAGCCGTCGTGCGTTCCAGCATCGTCTCGGCCCAGTCCGGCAGCAGCGCGGCACCGGCGCCCAGGAACACCGCGCGTGACAGCCCCGGAATCGGCACCGGCAGGTTCACCGCAGACAGCACGTCCAGCACTTCGCGCGAACGCGCATCCGCCAGCAGTTCGGGCTGGCGTGCACAGAAGTACGCCGCCACTTCCGCTTCGCTGCGCGGCACGTCCACCGCCCCCAGCGCCTCGGCCACGCAGCGGTACTCGTCGTAGTAGCGGTCTGCAATCGCTTCGGGAACGTCCCGCCCATAGCGGCGGTAACCCTGCAGGAAGCCATAGGCCTCGGTTACGTGCACCCAGGTGAGCAGCTGCGGATCATCCGCCGCATACGGCTGGCCCTGCGCGGTACGGCCACGGATCTGTGCATGGATGTGGCGCACCTTGGCCACCAGCGTTTCCACCTCGCCACGGGGCGCATAGCTGGTGCCGGCCACGAATGCCGTGGTGCGCCGCAGCCGCCCCACCAGGTCCTGGCGGAAGTTGGAATGGTCGTACACGCCGGCCAGCGCGCGCGGGTGCAGGCTCTGCAGCATCAGCGCACACAGGCCCCCGGCCAGCATCGACGGCAGTTCGGCATGCACGCGCCAGGTGATGCTGTCCGGCCCGAACCAGCCCGGATCGCCCTGCGGGTGGTCGTAATCGATGCCGCTCTGGCCGCGCGGGAAGGCGTCGAGCACCCAGCGGCGGATGGGCGCGGTAACCGGGCGGGTCAAACGGTGCAGCAACGGCGGCATACGGGGTCCAGTGGGTGGCGGAAGCGACCGGGTTCTGCGCGGTCCGGCTTGATTCTGGGCGATCACGCGCCTCGCGGCGAGCCCGACGGCCGCGCCGCGGCAGCATGTGCGCACGCAGCACGATTCACCCTGCGACATCTTGTCGCAGCCTGTGAATGCGATGGTGCGCCGCACCAATCTTCACGCATTCAGGCAAAACCCTTGCGCCCCTTCGCTTTGCGCCCATTGCACCGGCCGCTGGAAGTGCTAGAACTGAACCCGCCACATCGTCCATTGCTGATCGACGCACGTTCCAGAAAGGAGCCAGCCATGATTGCTTTGTTCAAGGGTTTGGGAATGCTGCTGCGGGACAACGAGCTGTACAGCAGCCCGTTCGAAAAACAGGTCGCGCACTGGCGCAACCTGAGCGAGCAGCAGATCCGCGATGAAGTGGCCGTGCTGGCCAAGGCCAAGTGCCAATGGCTGATGGCCTCCATCGTGGGCTGGCAGGCGGCGTCGCTGCTGATCCTGGGCCTGATCGCCAACTACCTGTGGCGCGACGATTTCCATATCACCTTCACCCGCGTGGTGATCGTGTTCGGTTCCTGGGTGTCGATCCTGTTCGTCATCTGGTTCATGGCCAACATGTTCGACCACACCGCCGGCTTCGAACGCTGGATGAAGGCCTTCAACAGCCGCGCGCGCATCAGCTCCAGTGCCGACAGCGTGGAATGCGTGGCCGAAGCGCTGGACCTGGCCGAGCACTATCCGGAAGTACTGGACTACAAGCAGGCGGTCACCGCCAAGCGCGAGCTGCGCCACGAGGACATCCGCATCATGACCGAGATCGGGCGCATGAAGCAGCACTCGGAACTGGTGGGCCGGCTGAACCATGTAGGCGAAACCGAACACCACCACGACATGACGCTGCAGCCGGCGTTCTGATCGCCCGGAAAGCGGGGGGAGCCACAATGCCACCGTGCACAGCCACGGTGGCATTGTTCTTTCCGGTACCCGCTACATGCCGCGGAACAGGCTCATGAAGGGCTGGCTGACCACCAGCGTTTCAGGGCGCTGGCGCAGGCGCAGCACCCCTCGTCCGGTATCGTCGCGGCTGACCGCCGCCACGGCCTTCATGTGCACGATGGTGGACCGGTGGATCTGCCGGAACTGCTGCGGGTCCAGCGCTTCCAGCAATTCGCGCAACGGCGTGCGCAGCAGGCTCTCGCCAGCGGCGGTCACCACCGTGGTGTATTTGTTGTCGGCGCGGAAGTAGATCACGTCGTCCAGCATGATCAGCTGGGTTTCGCGGCCATTGCTGGCGGTGATCCAGGCCAGCGGCGGGCGTTCGGGATGCGCCTGCGAGGGGCCCAGCCGCTGCAGCAGGCGTTCCAGCACCGCATCGTCCTGGCGGGTGGAAGGCAGCCGCGCCAGGATGCGCTCGCGCGTGGCCAGCAGGCGCTCGTCGCTGACCGGCTTCAACAGGTAATCCATCGCGCCCTGCTCGAACGCATCGATGGCGTACTGGTCGTAGGCGGTCACGAACACCACCTGCGTGCGCGGGCTCAGTTCGGACAGGGAGCGGGCCACTTCGATGCCGCTGATGCCGGGCATGCGGATATCCAGGAAGGCGATATCCGGCTGCTTCTCGGCCAGTTGCTCCAGCGCGCTGGCGCCATCCTCGCATTCGGCCACCAGCTTCAATTCCGGCCACAGCCGCGCCAGTTGTTCCACCAGCGCCTGGCGCAGCAGCTCTTCGTCTTCGGCAATCAGCGCTTCAAGCGGCATGGGTGCGCTCCTGGGCGGGCTGCGGCAGGGTCATGGTGGCTGCCACGCCCGAGGGGAAGTTGGCCACGATCGCCACGCCGGCCTGCTCACCGCAGGTCAGGCGCAGGCGCTCGCGCAGGTTCTTCAGACCGATGCCGGTACCGCTGGTGCCCTGGCCGAAGCCCAGCCCGTCATCGGCCACGGTCACCGTCACGTGGTCATCAAAGCCACGCGCCAGGATCCAGATGGTGCCGCCGCCCGGCTTCGGCTCCAGGCCATGCTTGATCGCGTTTTCCACCAGCGTCTGCAGGGCCATCGCCGGCAGGTGCACGCCGTGCAGTTCGCTGGGCACCTGCACTTCCACCGCCAGGCGAGCGCCCATGCGGATGCGCAGGATTTCCAGATAGGCGCGCGTGCGCTCCAGTTCCACGCCCAGCGTGGACACCGATTCATCCACCTGCGGCAGCGAACTGCGCAGGTACTGGATCAGGTGCCCCAGCATCTGCTCGGCACGGCCCGGATCGGTGCGGGTCAGCACCTGCGCGTTGGCCAGTGTGTTGTACAGGAAGTGCGGTTCCACCTGCGCGTGCAGCAGGTTCAGGCGTGCCACCGACAGTTCCTTTTCCACCTGGGTCTGTTCGGCAGCGGCCTGTTCGTCGCGGCGCTGGTCGGCCACCCGGCGGCTGATCGCGCGGGTCACTGCTTCGGCGTTCTCGTAGTTGCTGCCCTCGTCCAGGGCCAGCAGGTCGGCCCACCAGCCGGCGTCGGGCTCGAACAACAGGGTGACCGTGCTGGTGCCCTGCCCCGGCGTGACCGTGGCCTGCACGCTGTTGCGCTTGATCGCCAGCCGCGCCGGCAGGTTCCAGCGCGAGGGCTGGCGGCCGTTCCAGGGGTCCACGCGGCGCACATACGCGCGCACCTGCAGGCTGCCGGCCGAATTTTCCACGTCTTCCACGCGCGGCAACTCGGCCACCGCCGCCTCCACCACCGCGTAGGCCTGGCCGGCGTCCATGGGCAGTTCCACCTGGCGGCGCTGGCGCCCGGCCAACGTGCTGCCATCCAGCCTGCCGGCCACCATCCACACCCGGCGCACATGGGTGATGGCGCTGCCCAGTGCGGAAATCATCAGGAACATCGCCAGCAGCCCGAAGATCCAGCCCGGGCCATCGTTCATGCCACTGAAGATGCCGCTCCAGACCATGCCTGCCACCAGCAGCGCCACGGCCCAGGCCAACAGATGACGGAGGATGAGGATCAGGCTGGCAAACACGGCAGTGCCTTGGTGGGAAGGGGTGAGCCGAGCATAGGCCGACGCATCGGGCAGACAAGCGGCCTGCGACGAAGCCCCGGAAAGTGGGGATGGAAGGTGTTACAGCAACGCCGGGCATGGCCCGGCGCTACCGAAGGTCGGCGGGGTGGTGCCCCGCCTTCCCTTACTTGCGCTGGTCGGCGCTGGCGTCACGCACCGCACGGAACGACTCGTCGGTGCTCCAGTTCGGCCAGCTGCGCGAGTTGGCCAGCTGGCTGCCCAGCGTGTAGAGCACTTCCAGGTCGCGTGCCGCGCCGGCGAACACCCAGTCCGGCTGCCACTCGTCGCCCTGCTGGTGGTAGCGCTTGGCCGTGTAATCGTCGGACGCCTTCTTGCCCGCCGCCACGCCACCGTCCACCCAGTCCTGGCCGGCCGACCAGGACAGCGCGGGCACGCCGCGCTTGGCAAACGAGAAGTGATCGGAGCGGAAGAACAGGCCCGCTTCCGGCTTCGGATCGGGGGTGTAGCGGATATCCCAGCCCTTGGCCACTTCCTTCAGCTGGTCCAGCAGCTCGAAGCGTGCGGTGCCGTAGATGCCGAAATCACGCGACGGACCGAACGGCGCCATGCCGTCCATGTTGATCATCGCCACGGTCTTTTCCAGCGGGTACAGCGGGTGGGTGGCGTAGTACTCCGAACCCAGCAGGCCCTTCTCCTCGGCGGTGACCGCCAGGAACAGCACCGAACGTTCCGGGCGCTGGCCCTTGGCGAAGCCACGGGCCAGTTCCAGCAGGGATGCGGTACCGCTGGCGTTGTCCAGCGCACCGTTGAAGATGCGGTCGCCGCGGGCATCCGGCTCGCCCACGCCGATGTGGTCCCAGTGCGCGCTGTAGACAATGGTCTCGTCCGGATAGCGGCTGCCTTCCAGGCGCGCGGCCACGTTGTGCGAGGTGATCACTTCGGTCTTCACCGCGTACTTCGCATCCAGGCTGGCACCGGTCAGCGGCACCGGGGTGAAGTCACGCTGCTGCGCCTTCTTCTTCAGCGCCTCGAAATCCAGGCCGGCCGAGCGGAACAGGTCCACCGCCAGATCGCGCTGGATCCAGCCTTCCAGCGTCGGATGCGTATCGGCCGGGTTGTCGCGCACCACGTCGAACATGGTGTTGGTGTTGGAGCCGGCCACCGTGGCCCAGCCGTAGGACGCCGGCGCGGTTTCGTGCACGATCAGCACGCCCAGCGCACCCTGGCAGGCACCTTCTTCGTACTTGTATGGCCAGCGCCCGTACCAGGTCATGCCCTTGCCGTCGAAGTCGCCCTTGCCGGTTTCGAAGTCCGGGTCATTGATCAGCACCACGGCGATCTTGCCCTTCAGGTCCACGCCCTTGAAGTCGTCCCAGTTGCGTTCCGGCGCTTTCACGCCATACCCCAGGAACACCAGCGGTGCCTTGCTGATATCCACCGCGCTGGCGCCGTTCATGGCCGCGCGCACGGCAATCTGCTTGCCCTGCTGCAGCGCCACGGTCTTGCCGCCCTGGTGCAGCGCCAGCTGCGGCGCGCCGACGATATCGCCCTTCAGCAGCGGCACGGCCTGGGTCCACAGGCGCTTGCCGTCCTTCAGGTCACCGCCCGGCTGCAGGCCAGCCTCGGCGAACTGCTTGCTGACGTAGGCGATGGTCTTCTGTTCGCCTGCGGTGGCCGGCGAACGGCCTTCATACGCGTCGGAGGCCAGCTCCTTCACATCGGCGGAAATACGCGCGCCATCGAACTTCGGCGTGGCCGCCATCAATGCGCTGCTCACCGACAAGGCCAGCAGGCCCAGTGCTACTCGTTTCATTGCTCTCTCCAGCAGGACAAACCTACCGGAGTGTAAGGGGTTCGGCAGGACTGCGCCCCGCCCGCTGCGTACCGGGTCGCCTTCAATCTTCCGCGCCGTGGCCGGCCCGTTCCCGAAGCACGGCACGCTCGGCGGCATTGGCGCTCTGTTCCGCCGCAGCGGCGAATGCATCCCGCGCATCCGCAGCCCGCCCCAGCGCCTGCAGCAGCTCACCGCGCACCACCTGCAGCGGCGCATAGCCCTGCAACCGTGCGTCCACCAGCAGCGGTTGCAGCAGCGCCCACGCGGCGAGCGCACCCTCACTGCGCCACACCGCCACCACACGGTTCAATGCCACCACCGGCGACGGCATGACCTGCAGCAGCTGGGTGTACAGCGCGGCGATGCCCGCCCAGTCGGTGTCCTGCGCCTGCCGCGCAGCGGCGTGGCAGGCGGCAATCTGCGCCTGCAGCACGTAGGGGTCATGCTGGCCGCCCGCCGCCAGCGCCTGTGCCAGCGCCTGCTGCCCACGCGCAATCTGCAGCCAATCCCAGCGCGCGCGGTTCTGCTGCTCCAGCAGCACCGCAGCGCCTTGCGCATCCACGCGGGCCGCTGCGCGCGAGGCCTGCAGTTCCATCAACGCCAACAGGCCCAGCACAGGCGGTACCGGCATGCGGTGCGCCAGGATGCGCACCAGCCGCAGGGCTTCCTCGCACAGCGCCGGACGCATCCAGTCATCGCCGGCACTGGCCGCGTAGCCCTCGTTGAAGATCAGGTAGATCGCTTCCAGTACCGAGCCCAGCCGCTGCGGCAGCGCATCGGCGCGCGGCACTTCATACGGCACCTGCTTCTGCGCCAGCGTGCGCTTGGCGCGCACGATGCGCTGGGCCACGGTGGGCTCGGGCTGCAGGAAAGCGCGTGCGATCTCCGGCGTGGTCAGCCCGCCCAACAGGCGCAGGGTCAGCGCCACGCGGGCATCGGCCGGCAGAACCGGGTGGCAGGCCACGAACATCAGCCGCAGCAGATCGTCGCCCAGATCGTCCTCCAGCGCCTGGCTGTCGTCGGGCGCCGGCAGCGGCGCCGGGTGCAGCAGTTCACCCCATTGCGCATGCTGCTGCGCCACGCGCTGGTGCTGGCGCAGCACATCAATGGCGCGGTTGCGTGCGGTGGTCATCAGCCAGGCCCCCGGGTTGTCCGGCACGCCCTGGGCCGGCCAACGCTCCAGCGCGGCCAGCCAGGTGTCCTGGGCCAGCTCTTCGGCACGGCCCACATCACCGCCCAGCAGCCGTGCCAGGCGTGCGATCAACACGGGCGATTCCATTCGCCACAGGGTATCCATGCGCTGGGTCAGGGTGGGCTCGGCCATGTGCCGATCACAGCATCAACGGCCGGCCCCCACAAGCGGGGCACTCACCCCGGCTCACCGTCCATGTGCGCGATCTCCCACAGATGGCCATCCAGGTCCTGGAAGCCGCGCTGGTACATGAAACCGTAGTCGCGCGCCGGCTGCGGCTCGCTGGCGCCCGCAGACACGGCTTTGTCCACCAGCACATCCACCGCCTTGCGGCTGTCGGCCGACAGACAGGTGATCACCTCGGTCGTGGCCTGGGCATCGGCAATGGTCTTGTTGGTGAACTGTTGGAAAAACGGCTTCACCAGCAGCATCACGAAGATGCTCTCGCTGATGACCATGCAGGCCGCGTTCTCGTCGGTGAACGCGGGATTGAACTGGTAGCCCAGGGCGCTGAAGAACGCTTTGGAAGCGTCCAGATCCTGCACGGGCAGGTTGACGAAGATCATCTGCGGTTGCGCTGCACTCATGGTCTGCTTTCCTTGGATTGAAGAGAGGGCCGGTTACGGCTGCTTCATGCAGTTGACCATCCACGGCTTGCCGAAGCGGTCGATCAGCATGCCCCAGCGATGCGCCCAGAACGTTTCGGCAATCGGCATCTGCACCTGGCCGCCTTCGGCCAGCGCGGCGAACACGCGTTCGGCCTCTTCGATGCTGTCCACGTCCACGTTGATGGTGGTTGCACTGCCCCCCTCGCCGCCCGGGCCATCGGCCGCCATCAGGATCGCCGCGCCGATTTCCAGCTGGCTGTGTGCCACGTGGTCCAGCGTTTCCGGCGGCATGTCGCCACATCCCGGCTCATCGGAGGGTGGCATGTCGCGGTACTTCATTTCCGAGGTGACCTGGCCGCCCAGCGCCTTGGCGTAGAACGCCATGGCCTCGTGGGTCTGGCCGCTGAAGCCGAGGAAGGGAATCAGTTTCATGGCAATGCTCCAGTGGGTGTGCGGGGGCGTGGGTGCCGGGGCGCGCCCGGCGATGACACTACGGGACGGCTCATGCGTCGATCTGGTTCCGCAGACGCTGTTCCTGTTGCTGTAATTCGGGGGTGAAAGCCTCGCCGAAGTCCTCGGCGGTGATCAGCGGGCGCAGCTCCAGCGCATCACCGGCCTTGAACGGGGCGCGTCGTGCCCACTCGATGGCCTCGTCCAGCGACCGCACTTCCCACAGCCAGAACCCGGCAATCTGCTGCTCGGCCGGGGCGAATGGGCCGGGCTGCACGGTGGGTGCGCCCTCACCGAACTGAATGCGATGCCCGCGGGCGGTGGCGTGCAGGCCTTCGCCGGCGAGCATGATGCCGGCAGCCACCAGTTGTTCGTTGTAAGCGCCCATGGTGGTCAGTTCCGCTTCACTGGGCATGCGCCCGGCTTCGGAATCGGCGCTGGCTTTGACGATCACCATCACTTTCATGTCGTTCTCCCGTGGGCGGCATTGGCGCGCCCTTCTCTCTTACAACGAACGAGGAGGACGGGGATCGACAGGTTTCTGGAATTTATTTTTTATCGCGGAGAGCGCGCCTTCGGCGGGGGGCGGCGAACGGCGGAGCCCCTCCGTGGTGGGTCATTTTCTGGGATCGCTGGCTGGGCCGGCGGGGGTGGGGCCGCGGGACACGCCGTGAATCCATCCATGGAGGCTCGTAGGCGCCATCCATGGCGCCTGCGGTCCCGCGACCCCACCCCCACCGGCCTCGGACAGGTTCCCGCGGCTGACCCACCACGGGAAATCAAAAAGCAAAGGCACAGAGCGGGTCGCTTCGCTCGCAGAGCCAGCACCGCGCCCGGACTGCTTTTGCTTTTGCTTTTGCCTTTTTCTCTTGATCTACCGTGGTGGGTCAGCCGCGTGAACCTGTCTGGGGCCGGGCGGGTGGGGTTGGCGGGGTATCCGCGCCATGGATGGCGCGGCTAAGCCTCCACGGAGGGATTCACGGCGTCCCAGCCAACCCCACCCGCCCGGCCCAAACCAGCAAGCCCAGCTTTCCTCGACAAACCCAAACCCACCACGGAGGGGCTCCGCCGTTCGCCGGTCCCCGCCGAAGGCGCGCTTTTCGCGCTGCAGCATGATTCCGCGCAGACCTGCGCCATCATGGTCACCCGCCCCGCCACGCCAGGACCACCCCATGCAGCAGTACCTGCTCCTGATCTATATCGAGCCCGCCCTGCTGCAGGCCCTGCCCAGCGAAGAATTCAACGCGCTGATGCGCGACTGCCTGGCCCACGCCGACCAACTGCAGGCCGAAGGCACCCTGCTGGCCGCGCAGAAACTGCAGCCGGTAGATACCGCCCAGACCCTGCGCGTGCGCGATGGCCACAGCCGTGTGCTCGATGGCCCCTTCGCCGAAACCCGCGAACTGCTGGCCGGCTTCAACCTGATCGTGGCGCGCAACCGCGACGAAGCCATGGCCATCGCCCGCGACTTCCCCTGGGCACGCTTCGGCAGCATCGAAGTGCGCCCGCTGGAAGACATGGACGCCGAACGCGAACGCTGCGGCGCCCCTGCGGCTACGGCAGCAGCCGCACCCTGATCTCGCGCCGGCCCACACCCTCGTTGCCACTGTAGTCGCGCGCACTGGCGCGCACGATGTACTCGCCCGGTGGCAGCGCGGCCGGCTGCCAGCGCCCGGTTTCCATCAGGCCGTCACGCACCGTGTTGGTCACCAGGTAACGGAAACGGGTGACCGCACTGCCGTGCACGGTAATGCCGCTGTCCGGTGCATAGGCCACCTTCGCTGCCAGGTTCTGCGGCGGCATGCGGTTGAACACGATGTTCCAGCGCGGCTGCTCGTAACCCTGCAGCGGCTGGCCGCTGCCATCCAGGATCTGGTAGCCCACCTGGTAAGGCCCCAGGCGGCGGCGCGGCAGGTTGTTGTCCACCTGGTCCCACGCTTCCACCACGATCTGCACGCCGCGTCCCTGCCGCGCCACCATCACCACGCCGTCGCTGCCCGGCGCCATGGGTTGATCGTTGTCATCCAGCAGCGCCACGTCGGTGATGCGCGGGGCGAAGTGGTCAGCGTAGTTGCGGAAGCCCAGGGCCACCGCGTTGGTTTCGAAGCCACCGGTACCCAGCGCCAGGTGCACGTGCGCCTGGCTGTTGATGCTGCCCAGCCGGTCACCCACGTGGATGCGCGTGCCCCGGCGCACACGGATGCGCTTCAGCGTTCCGTCGTCGGCATACAGCGGCTGCCAGCGTGCATCGAACGGTTCACCACGCGGCGTGCGGCCCACGCGCATGTGGATGTACTTCAGGCGGTCCACCGCCAGGCCCTCGCCCTGCCCGCCCAGGCTCCAGGCGGCGATCGGGCTGCTGATCTTGCCTTCCGCAATGGCCAGAACGGTCTGCCCTACGTCGCCGCGCACATCGAAGCCACCGTGCAGGTGGTGGCGGCTCTCGCCCTTGAAGGTGCCACGCACTTCGCCCAGCGTGCCCACCACTTCGTGCCAGCCGTCCTGCGGTGCCAGCGGCCAGCGTCCGCCGGTATCTGGCAACCCCGCATCGGCGGCCGGACCCACCAATGCCGGTGCGGGAAGCTCGCCCACCGGCAGCGGGCGCAGGCGATGCAGGCGGTACGCGGTGGAGTCGGCTACCAGCACACTGCCATCGGCATCCACCGCCAGGCCGCTGGGACGGGCCAGGCGTGGCAGGCGATCATTGCCCAGCAGCGCGATCTGGTGGCCCTGCGGGGTGATCTGCAGCACGCGCCCGTCCAGGTCGCCCACGTACAGCACGCCATCGTGGGTCGTGGCCAACGCAAGGGGCCCGTTCATCACCCCGCCGGTGCTCACCACCGTACTGACAGTGCCGTCGGCGCCCACGCGGCGCACCGCGTTGTTGAACAGGTCGGCCACCAGCAAGGCGCCATGCGCATCGAAGGCCAGTGCCACCGGCGTATCAAACCGCGCTTCGCCACCGATCGCATCGGTGAACCCCGGGCGGTCGCCGCCGGCCACGGTCCGCACCTGGCCGTCGGTGCCAATCACCCGGATGCGATCGTTCCAGGTATCGGCCACGAATACCTGGCCCTGCGCATCCACGGCGATGCCCATCGGCCCATCGAAGCGCGCCTGTGCGGCAGGACCATCGGCGTAGCCCTGCTCGCCCCCGGCCAGGGTCGTCACCTGTCCGTCGCTGCCAATGCGGCGGATCGCGTGGTTGCCGGTGTCGGCCACATACAGATTGCCCTGCGCATCAGCGGCAATGCCCGAGGGCGTGTTGAAGCTGGCCTGCAGGGCGGGTCCGTCCACGCGCCCCTCGCCCTGCCCGGCCACGGTCTGCACACGGCCATCAGGCCACCAGCGGCGGATACGGTTGTTGTCGCCGGCATCGGTGAAGTAGACCGCGCCCTGCGCCGTGCGCACCACCGCATAGGGATCGGCGAAGCGCGCCTGCGCGGCGGCACCATCGCGGTTGCCGGGATGCCCGTCGCCGGCCAGCGTTTCAATCTGCGCGGTCCAGGCCAGGGGCGTGGGTTGCGGCCCCACCGGGGCAGACGCCTCCGGTGGCTCCATGGGCCACCAGGTCGCCGCCAACGCCGCCGCCGTCACGACCACCACACCTGCCACCCACCAGTACCGCTGTGCCATCGCTGCGCGTCATCCCTGCCGATTTTCAGGCCACGACGATAGTCGCTGGCGTGCCGTTGTGCCAATCGCCGCCGGGTCGCCTGCGATGCCCTCGCTTGCCGCCGGTCGCGCGGCGGGTTTCAATCAGTGCTCTTGCCAAGGATGGAACCGCCCATGTCCCGTGCCCGCCTGCTGCCGCTTGCACTGTCCGCCGCTCTGCTGGCGGTGCCTTTCGCTGCGGCGGCCGCCGACAGCACGGCCGCCGCGACGTTCCAGCAACGCTGGGAGAGCGCGCAGACCACCGCCAGCAGCGGCAACCTGCTGGGCGCGATGGTCGAGTTCGAGAAGCTGATCGACGATCCGCAGTTGGCCACGCTCACACCCGAAGCGCGTGCCGAAGGCGCGCGTATCGGTGGCATGACCGCGGTCCTGCAGAACGACATCATCCTGGCGCGCCGCTACCTGCAGATGGCGCTGGCCGTCGATCCGGGCGACATCGAAGCCCTGGTGCCACTGGTATCGATCGATCTGACCGAGAAGCAGACCGAGCAGGCCGCCACTCATCTGCTGCAGGCCACGGCGCACGCACGCGAACCCCTCACCTTCGGCACACGCGTGGTGGGCTACCTGCTGTATGCGCTGCGCGACCAGCCCGCACGCCAGCGCGAGGTGCTCAAGGCCCTGTTCGACAACGGCTGGAAAACTGACGGGCTCGAACCGAGCGCGTACTGGGTGGCGCTGGCCCGCCTGCAGATCGAAACCGATTCGGGCCGTGATGTGGCGGCCACGCTCGAGCGCATCCGCACACCGCAGGCCTTGATCGCCCTGCGCAGTGACAAGCGCTTCGACCGCTACGTAGACCGCACAGACCCGCGCTATGACCCCGAACGCGCCGCGCGCCAGCACCTGGACGACCTGCGTGTATCCAGCCTGCTGGATCGCAGCCTGAATGCTGCGCTGGTTGATTTCAGTGCCACCCAGTTGATGCTGGGTGAGAACGAACAGATCGTGCAGTTCACCGACGGCATGGCGCAGTTCGTGGCCGAGGGCAACCTGCCCGGTGGCAATGAAGCGCAATGGATGGCCTGGCTGCTGACCAACCGCATGGTGGCGCTGCGCCGGCTGGATCGTCTGGATGACGCCGGGGCCATGGCACGGCTGGCCGAGAAGGTCGGTGCACGTGGCCAGGACCACCTGGACCACGTCATGAACCTGGCCTTCATGCTGGCCGTCACCGATCAGCTGGACGAGGCACAGACGGTGCTGGCCCGCCTGGACAATCCAACCCCCTACCGGGAATCGGCGCAGGCGCTGATCGACTTCGTGGCGGCACGCAAGCGTGGCGATGCCGCCGCCGCTGCCACGGCACGGGCCACGCTGGTGCGCAACCGCGAAACGGCACGCACCTTCCACCGGGAAATGCTGCTGGAGGAAGGCGACCTGGACGGTGCAGCGGCCGCGCTGATCGGCCAGCTGCAATCGCCCGATGACCGCAACGAAGCCCTGCTGGACCTGCAGGACATGCGCGTCTATCCGTCGCTGCCCACCGAAGTGGAGATCGATGCGCGCTGGCGGCAGCTGAAGCAGCGCGCCGACGTGCGCGCGGCCATTGCCAAGGTCGGGCGGATCGAGCGCTACGCACTGTACGGAAATACATCGTCGCGCTGAACCACGCTACTTCGCCGGCACCTCGCTGCGGATACCCATGGCCTGCCGATAGCGCGCGTACAGCGCCATCACTTTTTCCACGTAAGCCAGGGTTTCCGCATACGGCGGCACGCCGTTGTAGCGTGCCACCGCGCCGATACCTGCGTTGTAGGCCGCCGCCGCCAATGGGCGGTCACCGTTGTAGCGGCGCAGCAGGCTGCGCATGTAGCGCGCGCCGCCATCGATTGATTGCTGCGCCGAAAACGGATCGCGCACACCGTATTCCACCGCCGTTTCCGGCATCAGCTGCATCACGCCCTGCGCGCCCTTGCGGGAAACGGCCAGCGCATCGAAGTTGCTTTCGGCATGCGCGATCGCGCGCAGCCAGGCATCGTCCACCCCGGTGGCTTTGGCTGCCGCCTTGAACTGCTTGGCATGGGGCGCCAGCTGCGGCGCCCCCACCTTGCCCAGGCCCTCATGCGCAGGCTCGCCCGGTGGCGTGGCCACGGTGAACTTCAGGTACACCCGCGAACCTGGCAGATTGCGGGTGGAATAGACCAGCGCGCCGTCCTGCTCACGCTCGTACAGCACGCCGCTGAACACCCCCATGTTGCCCCACAGGTTGGGTGCCTGCACCGCGTTGTCATCGATCTGCTTTGCGGTACACCGCGAACCCGGTTCGGGTGCGGTGGCCAGGCTGACCGTGTTGCCCTGCACGCAGCGGTACACCGTGCGCGCCTGGGCCAGGCCGGGCCACAGGCCCAGCAGCAGCGACAGCGCAACGGCGGCACGGCAGGGGAACATGGCGGCCGGATGATCCGGCCGCGCCCGCTAAATCCGGGTGAATGGGGGGTAGAGTCGACTGTCAGTCGACTGAATCCCCGCGCTGCGCGCGATAGTCGACCAAATAGTCGACCAACGGTCGACTCTACGGCCGCCCGCGACGCAGCCAATACCCCACGCCCAGCAGCACGAACCACGCCGGGCTGGCCAGCAGCGCCTGGCGGGTGTCGGCCTGCAGGCTCAACAGCACCAGCACGCCAGCAAAGAACAGCAGGCAGGCCCAGCACATCGCCACGCCGCCGGGCATCTTGAAGATCGATGCCGCGTGCCGCTCGGGGTAGCGGCGGCGGTAGACCATGTAGGCCACCAGGATCAGCGACCAGACGAAGATGAACAGCACGGTAGCCAGGGTGGTCACCAGGGTAAAGGCGGTAACCAGGTTGGGAATCAGGTAGATCAGCAGCGTGCCGCCCAGCAGGCACAGGCACGAGAACAGCAGCCCACGCGCGGGCACCGCTGCACGCGACAACCTGGACAACCCGCGCGGCGCGTGCCCCTCTTCGGCCAGACCGTACAGCATGCGGCTGGTGGAGAAGATGCCGCTGTTGGCCGACGAGGTGGCCGAGGTCAGCACCACGAAGTTGATCAGGCTTGCGGCGGCCGGAATGCCGGCCAGCACGAACAGCTGCACGAACGGGCTCTTGTCCGGCACCACCTGGCGCCAGGGGGTCACCGCCATGATCGCGATCAGCGCCAGCACGTAGAAGATGATGATGCGCACCGGAATGGAATTGATCGCCTTGGGCAGATTGCGTTCCGGGTTCGCGGTTTCCGCGGCGGTGGTGCCCACCAGTTCGATGCCGACGAAGGCGAACACCGCAATCTGGAAACCGGCGAAGAAACCAACCAGGCCCATCGGGAACATGCCGCCGTCATTCCACAGGTTCGACAACGCGGCGGTGTGGCCGCTGGGCGAAGTGAACCCCCACGCCACCAGTCCGGCACCGGTGATGATCAGCGCGCAGATCGCCACGATCTTGATCAGCGCGAACCAGAACTCCATTTCGCCAAACAGCTTCACCGTCACCAGGTTCAAGCCCAGCAACAGCAGCACGCACAGCAGCGCCGGTATCCACGCGGCCAGTTCGGGGAACCAGAACTGCGCATAGGCGGCGATGGCGATCACATCGGCGATGGCGGTCACGATCCAGCAGAACCAGTACGTCCAGCCGCAGAAGAAGCCAGCCCACGGGCCCAGCAGATCGGTGGAAAAATCGATGAAGGACTTGTAGTTCAGGTTGGACAGCAGCAGCTCGCCCATCGCCCGCATCACGAAGAACAGCATCGCGCCGATGATCAGGTAGACGAAGATGATGGACGGCCCGGCCAGGCTGATGGTCTTGCCCGAGCCCATGAACAGGCCGGTGCCGATGGCACCGCCGATGGCGATCAGCTGCAGGTGGCGGTTGGACAGGCTGCGGCGCAGATGCTCGGGGGGCGTGGCGGGTTCAGTCATGGACGGGGCGCTGGAAGGGGCGGGTGAAGCCCTCGACGGTAGTCCTGTATGGCCCGGAGCGCCAGCCGGGGTCGGTTCGATGCCGCCAGCTGCTGTCGCAATTGCCACAATGTGACGGATTATCGTTCCTGCCCCATTCCGCACAGCGGCCCGGCATGCTCAGATAGCGCATCCGCCCAAGGATCGGCCGCCATGCCCGCAGCCCTGCCCGCCCGACCGGAGTACCGGCCATGAGCCGCCTGCGGGTCGTCATCCTCGGCGTCGTCGCAGCGCTGGTCGCTGCCGTGGTGCCCATCGCCGCCATGGTCTATGCCACCTGGAACAGCGCCGTGGACGTGGAACAGCAGCGCCTGCATGGCATTGCCGAACGAACCCTGCGGCGCGCCGACCTGTCCTACCAGGAAGCACTGGCCGCGCTGAAATCGGCCGAGGCCGGCGCCATGCCGCCCTGTGGCAGCGCGCACATCAAGCGCATGCAGACGCTGGTGATGACCACCCCGTCCATCGACCAGATGGGCTACTTCGAGGCCGGCAAGCTGCGCTGCACGTCCTGGGGCGCGTTCGAAGGCAACGTGGACCAGCCCCGTGCCGACCATGTCACCAGCGACGGCGCCGGCATTGCCGTGGATATCCGCCCCGCCGCCACCGGTGGGCGCAAGGTGCTGGCGGTGCTGTACGGGTCGTACGATGTGCTGGTGGACCCGCGTCACTTCGTCGGCGTCATCGCCGACCCCGATGTGCGGCTGGCCCTGGCCAGCCCCGATGGGCGCCTGCTGACCCGCCAGGACGGCATCGATCGCCAGTTGCTGCTGGACCTGCTGCGCAATCCGGGCAAAGGGCTGGACCAGGACACCCTGTATGCCAGCGCGCGCAACGACGAATGGCTGGCCATCGCCACCGCGCCACGCACCGCCCTGGCCGCCACGTTCCGCCAGCAGGCCTGGCTGTTCGTACCGGTGGGCCTGCTGCTGGCCGCGCTGGGCGTGGGCGTGGTGGTGTGGCTGTCGCAGCGGCGCCTGTCCATGCGCGGCGAACTGGCCACCGCCATCCGCCGCCGCGAACTGTACCTGCACTACCAGCCCATCATCGAACTGGATACCGGCATCTGCGTGGGTGCCGAGGCGCTGGTGCGCTGGCAGCACCCCGACGGCACCCAGGTGCGCCCGGACATCTTCATTCCGCTGGCCGAGGAACACGGCCTGATCCAGGCGCTCACCGATGTAGTGATCGAGAACGTGGTGAAGGACATGCGCGATCTGCTGGTGTCCGACCGCAGCGCGCACATCGCCATCAACCTGGCGCCGGAAGACATCAGCAGCGGCCGTGCGCTGAAGGTCGTCTCGGCGCGCATGGCCGGCAGCGGCATCCTGCCGCAGCAGATCTGGCTGGAAGCCACCGAGCGCGGCTTCTTGGATATCGACCGCGCCCGCACCATGATGGCCGCCGCACGCCGGGCCGGGCACAGCATCGCCATCGATGATTTCGGCGTGGGCTATTCCAGCCTGCAGTACCTGGAACAGCTGCCGCTGGACGCACTGAAGATCGACAAGTCCTTCGTCGATGCGATCGGCACCGAAAGCGCCACCACGCCGGTCACCCCGCACATCATCGAGATGGCCCGTGAACTGGGCCTGTGGGTGGTGGCCGAAGGTGTGGAAACCGAAGCGCAGCTGGCCTACCTGCACAGCCAGCACGTGCACTTCGGCCAGGGCTGGTTGTTCTCGCGCCCGTTGCCACGCGATGAGTTCGTGGCCTTCCACCATCGGCGCCAGCAGCAGTACGGCGCCGCGCGCGAGCACATGCAGAACCCGCGCAGCGTGCCGATCGAGCGCGAATTCTCCGACAACTGACGGTCAGCCCCAGGCCCGCGGCCGGGCCAGCAGCCAGGCCCCGCATACCAGCAGCAGGCCCAGCGGCAGCCACGCCAGCACCTGCGCCCCGGCGGCCTGCAGCAGCACGCCGCCGGCCACGCCACCGGCGGCGATGGCCAGGTTCCAGCCGGTCACCAGCATCGACTGCGCAAGGTCCGCTGCGGCGCCCGCGCGGCGGGCCAGTGCGGTCTGGAACAGTGCCGGTACCCCGCCGAAGGCCAGCCCCCACAGCGCCGTCGCCAGCAGCAGCACCCGCGCGTTGTGCGGCCACAACAGCAGGGCCAGCACCGCCGCCACGAAGCCCAGCACGGCGGCCCAGACCAGTGCGCGCAGATGGTGGTCCACGCCCCAGGCGGCCACCATGATGCCGGCAATGGCCGACACCCCGAACACCAGCAGCAGGCGGTCCAGCCATGCCCCGGCATGGGCCAGCAGGGCCAGCGGTTCGATGTAGGTGTACAGCACGTTGTGCGCCAGCACGTACAGCGCCATCACCAGCAGCGTGCTGCGCACGCCAGGCAGGCGCCAGACCGCGCCCAGCGGCATGCGCTGCCCGCCACCCGCGGCCGGCAGCGCCGGCAACGCCCAGCGCGCGTAGCCCAGCAGGGCCACGGCCAGCACGCTCATCAGGGCGAACACCCAGCGCCAGCCGAACTGCTGTCCCAGCAAGGTGCCCGCCGGCACACCCAGCGACAGCGCCAGCGGTGACCCCACCATGGCCACCGCGATGGCCCGGCCCTGCAGCGCCGGCACCACCATGCGCGCCGCATAGCCGGCCACCAGCGACCACAACAGGCCCGCGCACACACCCGCCAGGAAGCGCGCCACCAGGATCAGCGGGTAGCTGCTGCTCAACGCGGTCAGCGTGTTCACCAGCACGAAGCCGGCGATGGCCGCCAGCAGCAGCGGGCGCCGTGGCAGTCGTTGGGTCAGCGCGGTCATCGGCAGTGCCGCCAGCAACGAGCCCAGCGCGTACACACTCACCAGCTGCCCCGCCGCGGCATCGCTCACGCCCAGGCTGCTGCCAATCGGCCGCAGCACACCGGCCGGCAGGGTTTCGGTCAGCAGGGTGATGAAGCCGCCACCGGCCAGGGCCAGCAGTGCCGCCCAGGGAAGCCGCGTGGCCTCACCCGCGGGCAGGGCATCGGCCGCTGCGTGGCCGCTCATCGGGCACCGTCCAGGTCGGCGTAGATCGCATCGCGCAGTGCATCCACGAAGGGCCCGTGCATGCCGGCGTACAGCGTGTTGGTCAGCGCCACCACGCTCAGTTCCCGCTGCGGATCGACAAACCAGCTGTGGCCATATGCACCGCCCCAGCGCCAGGTGCCGATGGCCTGCGGCGTGGCCGCGGCAGCCGGGTCATGCAACACCGCCGCGCCCAGCCCGAAGCCCCAGCCCGCCGGCTCGGGAGGACCGGCATGGCCGACCTGCAGGCTCACCACCTGCGCAGCCATTTCAGGCGACAGCAACGACGAATGGCGCACGTCGCGCAGCGCTTCCAGCACCGCCATCAGATCGTCGGCGCTGCCGACCAGACCCGCACCCGCCGACGGAAAGCGCGTGGCATCGGTGGCACGCGCGGGGCTGTAGGCAATGCCCACGGTATCGGCGTACACCGGCACGGTTTCGCCTTCGCCCAGCCGGTGCGGCGCCGGCGCATCGTCCACGTACGGTACGGCCAGGCGTGCGCCCTCGGCAGTGGCAAAACCGGTGTCGCGCAGCCCCAGCGGTCGGGCCAGGTGCTGCTCGAACAGATCCTGCAGGCACTGCCCGGTGGCGGCCTCGGCGACGGCGCCGGCCACATCCACGCCCAGCGAATACATCCATTGCGTACCGGGGGCGAACTGCAGCGGCACTTGGCCGATGCGCCGCACGTTCTCGGCCAGGCTGATCGGGCTGGCATCCATGCCATCACTCACCCCGGCCTGCGCGTAGGGCCCCTGCGCATCGGCTTCCAGGAAGCGGTAGCCCAGGCCGCTACTGTGGCTCAGCAGCTGGCGCAGGCTGATCGCCGCCGCTTCACCGCTGGGCAGCGCGGGACAGAACGTGGGCAGCCAGCGTTGCACCGGGGCATCCAGATCCAGCACGCCCTGCTGCACCAGGCGCAGGAACACCACGGTCAGCAGCAGCTTGCTGACCGAGGCCAGGCGGAACAGATGATCGCGGCGCATCGGCGTGCCCAGCTCGCGATCGGCCAGACCGCTGGCACTGGCGTGGCGCCACAGACCACGGTGCCGCACCAGCACCACCGCCCCCACGATCTGGCGGGGGTGGGCCTGCTGCAGCACGCGCTGCACGGAAGGAAGCAGCGGGGCGGGCGCCAGCGCAGGTAGTGCATTCATCACGGCAGTCCTTGGGAGGGAGGGCCGCCACGTTAGAGCCCGCTGTCGGCGGGAAAAAGCCAAGGCACGCTCCCGACATCGTGGACTGTGAAGTCCGCAATCGGCACCATGAGCGGACCGACACTACCGCCATGCCCCCGGAACGCCCGCCATGTCCGTGCTCGACAACCTGGCCAACCTGCAGACCTTCATCCATGCCGCCGAAACCCGCAGCTTCGTGGAAACCGGGCGCCTGCAGGGCATTTCCGCATCGGCCGCGGGCAAGTGCGTGGCGCGGTTGGAACACGCGCTGGGCGTGCGCCTGTTCCACCGCAGCACGCGCAGCATCACCCTCACCGCCGAGGGCCAGTTGTTCCTGGCGCGCTGCCGGCGGATCCTGCACGAGCGCGATGCCGCGCGCACCGAACTGGCCCAGCAGAGTGCATCGCCCAGCGGCACCCTGCGCATCAGCCTGCCCCTGGTCGGCGACCTGACCCTGCCACTGCTGGCCGACTTCATGGCCGCCTACCCGGATATCCGCCTGGAACTGGATTTCAGCGACCGCCTGGTGGATGTGATCGAAGAAGGCTTCGATGCGGTGCTGCGCGTGGGCGAGCCCAGCGATTCACGCATGAACGCACGGCGCCTGGGCGTGTTCCCACGGCGCGTGGTGGCCTCGCCGGCGTATCTGCAGCGCCACGGTGTACCGCGCACGCCGGCGGACATGCTGCAGCATCGCCTGCTGCATTACCGCTTTCCCAGCACCGGCAAACTGGAAGCATGGCCGGTGCAGTGGCCCGACGGTGAAGTGGCGCAGGAGCTGCCGGTGAACATGGTGGCCAACACCATTGAAGCGCGCGTTGCCATGGCCCTGCGTGATGGCGGGCTGGCCTTCGTGCCCGTGCACTCGGTGCGCCACGCACTGGCCGATGGCCGCCTGGTCACCGTACTCGACGAGCACGTGCATTCCTGCGGCATCTTCCACCTGCTGTGGCCGTCCGGCCGCCACGTGCTGCCCAAGCTGCGCGCCTTCATCGATTTCGTCAGCGCCCGCCTGGAAACCGTGCCGTAACCCTTCTTGTAGAGTCGAGCCATGCTCGACTTCACAACCCGCGCGCACCCGTAGAGTCGAGCTTGCTCGACTGCTTGAAGCAGTCGAGCATGGCTCGACTCTACAACCCACGCGCGCCCGTTCAGCCACCCACGCTATAATTTCCCCTCATTCCTCCAAGAGGCTCGCGACCAATGCGCCAGTAATGCCGCCGTCTGCAAACCGGACGGCCTGACTCTTCCCGCCCCTGCGCGCAGGGGAGACCATGGCATTGCTTGGAGGTCGCATGACTTCGCACTCCCTCACGCTCGATCGCGTGTCGTATCGGTTGGCCGATGGCCGTCCGTTGTTTTCTGATCTGTCGTTTTCCTTCGAACCGCTGGCCACCGGGCTGGTCGGCGGCAATGGCGTGGGCAAGAGCGTGCTCGCCCGTTTGCTGGCCGGGCAACTGTCACCCGACAGCGGCCAGGTGCGCAGCAGTGGACAGGTGTTCCTGCTGCCCACGCTCGGCTATCCGCCACGGGGCACGGTGGGCGAGCTGGCCGGCGTGGGTGATGTATTGGCCGCGTTGGACCGCATCGAAGCCGGTGGCATCGATGAGCACGATTTCACCTGCGTGGGCGAGCGCTGGGATCTGCGCGAGCGCCTGCAGCAGCAGTGGCAATCCCTGGGCCTGCCCGCCGACCTGCAGGCGGGGCAACCTGCCGCGCGCCTCAGCGGCGGCCAGGCCATGCGCGTGGCGCTGTCCGGCGCATGGGCCAGTGGCGCCGACTGGCTGATCCTGGACGAGCCGAGCAACCACCTGGATGCGCGCCATCGCCAGCAGCTGTACACGCACCTGCAGCAGTGGCGCGGCGGTCTGCTGGCCATCAGCCACGACCGCGGCCTGCTGGCCCACATGCAGCAGATCGTCGAACTGGATGGGCGCGGCCTGCATCGCTATGGCGGTGCGTGGCAGGACTACGTGGATGCGCGTACCGCCGAACGCGAAGCCGCCGCCGCCCAACTGGACCACGCCCGTGCGCAGCACCGGCAGCAGCAGCGCAGCGCGCGCGAGCAGCACGAACGCCAGCAGCAGCGGCAGGCGCGCGGCAACCGTGATGCAAAGCAGGCCAACCAGGCGCCGATCCTGCTGGGTGGGCAGAAGCAGCGTGCCGAAGCCACGCAGGGCCGCGCGCAGCAGATCCAGGCCGATCGCCTGCAGGCCAGCGCGCAGCAGCTGCGCAGTGCCGCAGCCGCCGTGCAGGCTGCGCCACAGCTGGCCCTGTTCGCCCACGAGGGCGAACGTGGCAGCGCGCGCCTGCTGCAGGCACAGGATCTGGTCCTGCCGCATGGCTGCGCCGCGCCACTGCAGCTGGATATCCGCCGCGGCCAGCGCATTGCCGTGGTCGGCGACAACGGCAGCGGCAAGTCCACCCTGCTGCGTGTACTGGCCGGGCAACTGCAGCCGCGCAGTGGCAGCGTGCAGCGGCACGCACCGCTGGCCCTGCTGGACCAGCAACTGCTGGCACTGGCGGGCGACCGCAGCATCCTCGACACGGTGCAGGCCGCCAACCCGGCTGCCGATCCTGCCGAACTGCGCACACGGCTCGCCCTGCTCGGCCTGGATGCCCAGCGCATCCAGCGCCCGGCCAGCAGCCTCAGCGATGGCGAGCGGGTGAAGGGCGCGCTGGCCAGCGTGCTGTACGCGCATCCCGCACCGCAGCTGCTGTTGCTGGACGAACCCGGCAACGCGCTGGATCTGGCCGCCCTGCAGGCGCTGGAATCACTGTTGGCCGCGTGGGAAGGCGGGCTGCTGATGGTCAGCCATGACACCCATCTGCTGCAGGCGCTGCAGCCCACCCAGATCCTGCACGTGGGCGCCGCAGGCTGGCAGTGGCGCGACGCACAGCCGGGGTCGGATCCCTTCTGCAACGCAGAAGGGATCTGACCCCGCTCTACCACACGCGTGGATGCCGTTGCTTCAACGCTTCCACACCGGGAACACCTGCGGCAGCTGCTGCCACAACAACGGGCCCGCGCGCAGTTCGTTGTCATTCAACAGGCACGCATCCAGGGTCGCGCGCACGGCGCGTTCGTCCATGTGCACACCGATCACCACCAGCTCCTGCCGGCGGTCGCCCCACAGCGGGTGCCACACCCGCGCCATGGCCGCATGTGCGGCGTCGTCCGCGAATTCGGCAGCCGTAGGCAGTGGCGCACTCCAGCAGTCGGCCTGCTGCCGCGCCCAGCCCAGGTCGCTGTACGGCAACGGCGTGGGCGACAGCAGCGGCGTGGTGTCTTCCTCGCCCGCCCGCACACGCTCTCGCGCGGCATGCCAGAAGCCGGCGGCCTGGGTCCGGGTGGCGGCCCCCACGCTGCTCAGTTCGCCCACCCAGTCCATGCGGTTGGCCAACCAGAACCAGCCTTTGCTGCGGATCACGCCCGGCATGCCCTGCTGCAGCACGCGCGCGAAGCGCCCCGGATGGAACGGCCGGCGCGAGCGGTAGACGAAACTGCCGATGCCATATTCCTCGGTTTCCGGCGTGTGTTCGCCACGCAGCTCCTTCACCCAGCCGGGCGCCTGCTGCGCGCGCTCGAAGTCGAAACGACCGGTATCCAGCAGTTCGCTCAGCGGCACATCACCGAAACGCGACAGCACCAGCTTGGCCTCGCGGTTCAGCCCGCGCAGCACCGCCAGCGTGTCCTGCAGCACGTAATCGTCGGTCTGGTCCACCTTGCTGACCACGATCACATCGGCAAACTCCACCTGCTCGCACAGCAGATCCACCACGCCGCGATCATCGTCCGGGCCGGCCTGCTGGCCGCGCTCGGCCAGGCGCAGGGTCGAACCGAAATCAGCCAGGAACGCGCTGCCATCGACCACCGTCACCATCGTGTCCAGCCGTGCGATATCGCCCAGGCTGAAGCCGTGCTCGTCGCGCACCGCGAAGGTTGCTGCCACCGGCATGGGTTCGCCAATGCCGGTGGACTCGATCAACAGGTAGTCATAGCGGCCGCTGTCGGCCAGTCGCCGCACTTCCTGCAGCAGATCGTCGCGCAGCGTGCAGCAGATGCAGCCGTTGCTGAACTCCACCAGGGTTTCTTCGGTTCGGCGCAACGCGGCACCGCCGTCGCGCACCAGCTGCGCATCGATGTTGACCTCGCTCATGTCGTTCACGATCACGGCCACGCGCAGGCCGTCGCGGTTGCGCAGGATCTGGTTGAGCAGGGTGGTCTTGCCGGCCCCCAGGAAGCCGGACAGCACGGTGACCGGCAGGCGGCGGTCGGCGCGGGAAACAGGGTTCATGCGGGGCGGAAGGCTGCGGATGGAAATGTTACTGTATAACATTTCCGGCTCAGCCCACAGTGCTGCCGCCGGGCATGGCCCGGCGTAACCGGTGACCGCCCTTACTTGCCGTAGCGGCGCAGCAGCTCCACCAGCACCTCGGCCTCGGCCGCACGCTGCTGAGGGTCTTCGGCAGCCACCACGTGTTCCTGCAGGTGCTCGTGCAGCAGTTCCATCAGCAGGCCGTGGGCCGCCCCGCGCACCGCGGCCACCTGCACCAGAACCCCGGCGCAATCGGCGGCCTCGCCCTCGGGCCGATCCAGCGCCTGTTCCAACGCCGCCACCTGGCCGCCGATGCGGCGCACCCGGGCCAGCAACTGTTTCCGCTGTGTGTGTACATGTCCCATGCGCGAATCATATACCCTAGGGGGGTACCCATCCACTCCTTTGCCCCCATGCACCTCGACGCCCTTGCGGCCGCACGCCGCCACGACCACCGCTTCGACGACGGCAATCCGCTGGCCGAACGCAACACGCGCCGCGCCATGTGGCTGACCGTTGCCATGATGCTGGTGGAGATCGTGGGCGGTTGGTGGTTCAACTCGATGGCGGTGCTGGCCGATGGCTGGCACATGAGCTCACACGCGCTGGCGTTGGGGCTGTCGGTGTTCGCCTACCGGTGTGCGCGCCGCTACGCGCACGACCACCGCTTTGCGTTCGGCACCTGGAAGATTGAAATCCTGGCCGGCTACACCAGCGCCATTGCCTTGCTGGGCGTGGCCGCACTGATGGCGGCGCAGTCGCTGCAGCGCCTGTGGACACCGGCGCCCATCCATTACGACGAAGCCATTGCCATCGCTGCCGTGGGGCTGGGGGTGAACCTGCTGTGCGCCTGGTGGCTGCATGACAGCCCGGGCCATGCGCACCATCACCATGGACATGGCCACGGACATGGCCATGACCACGCACATGCGCACCACCACGATCACGGTCACGATCACAGCCACGGTCATGACCACGCACACGGGCACGATCTGAACCTGCGTTCGGCCTATATCCACGTGCTGGCCGATGCGGCGACCTCGGTGCTGGCCATCGTCGCCCTGCTGGGCGGCAAGCTGTGGGGCGCGGCATGGCTGGACCCGGTGATGGGCCTGGTCGGCGCGGTGCTGGTTACCGTATGGGCCATCGGCCTGCTGCGCGACAGCGGCCGCATCCTGCTGGATGCGCAGATGGATGCACCGGTGGTGGCCGAGGTGCGTGAAGTGATTGAACAGGGCCCTTGGCAGGCGCGCCTGGCCGACCTGCACGTCTGGCAGGTGGGGCGCGGCAAATACGCGGTGGCCGCCAGCGTGGTCACCGACGATGCCACGCTCGACGCCGATATGCTGCGCGGGGCGCTGGGCGTGCACGAGGAGCTGGTGCACGTCACCCTGGAAATCCACCGCCGGACCAACGCACCGTAGAGTCGAGCTTGCTCGACTGCTTTGCGCAGAGCCAATCGAGCATGGCTCGACGCTACAGAAGCGCGCTGCCTCCGTAGAGTCGAGCTTGCTCGACTGCTCTGCGCAGCGCCAGTCGAGCATGGCTCGACTCTACAGAAGCGCGCTGCCTTCGTAGCGTTCAGCCACGCTCGACTGGACCATCACAGCTTCAGCATCATCCGCAGCAGATACACCGCCAGCGGCAACGCACTCAGCGCCGCACCGCCGATCCCCAGCCACGCATGGCGCTCCCCGCGCACCCGCGCGGCCACGGCGAATCCGCCGCCCACCAGCACGGACGCCAGCACGGCCACGCCCAGCCCCGCCGACGGCGCGCTGGCGCCGAACGCCCAGGCGGCCAGACGGCCTGCCCCCCAGCCGGCCACCAGCCCCAGCCAGCTCGCCAGCCCACACCACGGTGCCCTGCCCTGTGCCATCGCCGCTCCCTCGTTCTTGCCGATTTTCTGCACGGGCCGCGCCCGACTGCTGTCTACACTAGCCGCACCCGCCCCGTGGGGACATCCCATGCGCATGCTCGGCCTGCTGCTGCCCGGTGCCCTGTTGCTCGCCGCGTGCAGCGGCGATACCCATCTGCCGTTCTCCAGCGACCCGCTGCTGGGCTGCTTCGCCACCAGCACGCGCCGCGCCGCCGAGTTCCGCATCGACAAGGAAGGCGGCCAGTACTTCGTCTCCTTCGAACGCAACGGCAGCTGGCAGCGTGAACCCAACGCGCTGTACAAGGCCAGCCGCAGCGACATCGGCACGTACTTCCCCGACGATGCGCAGCAGATCGACAGCGCGTTGATCCGCAGCGCCGGCGGCTTCGGTCTGTTCTACGCAAAGGATGGCGCTGCGCTCAAAGCCAAGGCCCGCGACAGCGATTACATGGCGCTGCTGCTGATCGGTGCCGGCCCGGTGTACGCGGTGAAGTGCGATTGATACGCCGTGTGCGGCATCCGCGGGACGGCAACCGTGGGATGAATTGTGGATTACAAGATCGGCCCAATGAGGAAAGTTGTAATTCGTTGAATCCGCACAACGGGCCACGGAATCGCACGAGCACACAGCAACATGATGAAACCTCACCACACACCCGAGGTTCCTCATGAAGCGCATCTCCATTTACTTGCTTCTAGTTTCCACTTCCATCGGCTGGCCCACAGCCCAAGGTGCAGAAGCCGGACGAAACGTAGTCGAACAAACAGTACCAGCGACGATTACAGCACCGAGCGAATGGCCAGACTTCCTTGGGCACACGGTCCAAGTCCATCAATCGTTGACGTTGAACAGCAAGGGTAAATATGTTTACCGTTTCAGCGAACAGACTGAGGAGACCCAGCAGTATCACCGCGCATACTGTGCAAAATTCGGCATGGATCCAGCGACCGGTGAAGCGATCACCGAAGGTGAGGGTGCTTCCGCATTCCACTGTTCGAGCGCGAACGTCAGCAGCAACTCAGAGGCATTCAAGAGCACTGATTATGTGTTCGCCTCAGCACCCAACGGTCAGGCATCCGTGGGCCAGAACTTCTTTGCGGAAGGCGTCATACGTTTTAGCAGTTCAGTTCCTGGCGAACTTCGTGGAAGCGTTCAGGTCGACAACAGGAGATGCTCGACGTACTACAACAAGTTCTTCGATTCGGCCTTCGACGGACAGCATGTTGCCGGAATCAACTGCATTGAGATGACTCAGCGCAGCCTGAATACAGGTATGGAAGGTTGCATTCCCAAGACCTGCGGGAGCAATGCTGGCACTATCGACGTTCGCTGACCCAATCTACCTGAAGTAACCAGACCCGTCCGGTGCAGCGTGACTGTGGCCACCTCCCCCACGCTGTTGCGGCCGGTCAGGTACCATGCCCTCCCCCACCTGCCCCGGTAGCCCGCCGTGCCCCATTACTCCGGTCCCCTGCTCACCCGCGACAGCGCGCTGGCGCTGCAGCGCGCGCACGACAAGGGCGCGGGCGACTGGCAGGGCTCGCTGGATCTGGACCGCACCCAGGACACGGTCGTCCTGGCCGCCGAAGGTTTCCAGTTCCGTGGCCAGCACTACCCCTGGCCGGGCAAGCTGAAGGACCGCACGCTGTATTACTGGGATGGCGAGGAATTCGCGCCCATTTCCCGCTTCAGTGGCTCGCTCATCAAGCTGGTGCCCACCGAATGGGGCGCACCGACCTTCGAGATCGACGGCATCAAGATGCTGCCGACCTCCAAGCTGTCACCGTTCGAAGATGCGCGGCGCAAGGTGGAACTGGTGGCGCCGGCCGGCAAGGCCATCCTGGATACCTGCGGTGGCCTGGGCTACTTCGCCGCCTGCGCGCTGGAAGCCGGTGTCGGCCAGATCCGTTCGTTCGAAAAGAACGCCGACGTAATGTGGCTGCGCACGCTCAACCCCTGGTCGCCCGACCCGGAATCGGCGGCGGCAGGCGGGCGCCTGCAGTTCAGCCAGGGCGATGTCTCGCAGCAGATCGAACAGGTGGCCAGCAACAGCGTCGATGCCATCCTGCACGATCCGCCGCGCTTTGGTATTGCCGGCGAACTGTACTCACAGGTGTTCTACGACCACCTGGCCCGCGTGATCCGCAAGGGCGGGCGCCTGTTCCACTACACCGGCGCGCCGAACAAGCTGACCAGCGGCCGCGATGTGCCGCGTGAGGTGGCCAAGCGCCTGGAAAAAGCCGGCTTCAAGGCCGAACTGGCGCTGGACGGCGTGCTGGCCGTGCGCCGCTGACGCTCACTCGTAGTCCACCTTCGCCAGCTGCTTCACCCACTGCGGCACCACCGGTTCACCGGCGTAGAAGTCCTTGGGCTTCTTCTCGGCCATCGCCCAGCGGTGCAGCCAGCTGGGACCGTAGCGACCGTTGTAGCCTTCGGCACCGCGTGCATACGCCGGGTCCTGCAAGGCTTCCTGCAACGACACGAAGCGATAGCCCCGGCGCTGGGTGGCAGCCACCAGCTCGGCAAAGGTGGCCGCGTTGAGTTCGTTGGCATGCATCAGCCACACCTGCGGCAGCGCATAGCCCAGCAGCGCCTGTGACTGCCGTTCGTAGTAGTCCACCTTGTTCAGCATGTACGGCACGTAGCCACGGCGCAGGCGCTGCAGCAGCGCCTCGCGTTGCGGCGAATCGGCCTGCTCGTTCATCACGTTGGCATAGGCGAACGCCCATACCCATTCGCCGTTGTCGACGGTAACCGGCGCCACCCGGTAGCCGTGCTGCTGGAAGAACACGTCCATCTGCGCCCGCTCTTCGGCGGTGCGCCCCGCGCGCAGGTAGGGGTGGCGCATCCACTGCGGCGCCTGGCCACGCTCGGCCAGCAGCGGCCGCAGCGTCTGCTCGCCACGCAGGAAGTCCTGCTGGAACGCAGCCACGCCCTTGGCATTCAGATCCATGTGCGAATAGGTGTGGTTACCCAACGCGTAGCCGGCATCGCGCCAGTCGCGCAGCATCTGCACGCGCTGCGGCTGCACCTGGCCATCCACTTCCAGCTTGTTTTCGTTCACGAAGCCGACCACCGGCACATTGGCCTGGTGCAGCTGCGCCAGCAGCGCGGCATGGCGCTGCGGCAGATCGGCCGGAACGATCTCGTCCAGCCGCGCCCACGGCAGATCGTCGATGGTGACCGCAATACGACGGTCCACCTCGGCGGCATGCGCCACCAGCGAAAGCAACAACAACGGCACGGCACGCAGCAACGAACGCATTCACTCCTCCAGGTTTCAGCAGCATTGCCGCGGCCAACAGCCGCGGGCCGGGCGCTTCACCCGGCGATGTACTTCGGTGGCACGTGGTCGGTCAACCACACGCCATTGGCCGAACGGTAGAAGCGGTGGCCGTCGGCATGCATGCGGCCGGCGTCAACGCTCAGGATGACCGGCGCGCCACGGCGCGCGCCCACCTGCTGCGCCGTCTGCCGGTCCAGCGACAGATGCACGTGCTGGCGCTCGCCGGGGCGCAGGCCCTGCGTGGCGATGGCATCCAGGAAGCGCGGCACGGTGCCGTGGTACAGCCACGCGGGCGGCTCCAACGGTTGCAGCCCCAGGTCCACGGCAATCGAATGCCCTTGGCTGGCACGGATACGCAGGCCATCCTCGCTGATCGCAAAGCGCTGCTTGTCGTTGCTCTGCACCAGCTGCTGCAACGCGGCGCGATCGAGCGCGTGGCCGTGCAGGGCCAGCCGCTGCAAGAGATCGGCGATGTCGGCCCAGCCCTGTGCATCCAGCTGCAGACCTATCCTCTGCGGTTCATGCCGCAGTACCAAGCTCAGGAACTTGCTGGCCTGTGTCAGTGAAACATCCTTTTCCATGTGCATAGCGTGCCGTACCCGACAGCGCAACGCCAGCACCCGACCTGCGCGTGCACTACAGAGCCGACGGCGCCGGTGCCTGCCGCCACAGCCAGATGCCCACGACCAGTGATGCCAGCAAGAGTCCGCACAGCACGATCGCCATCGTATCCGGCGTGTGCGGCGGCATCGCCCGCGCCGCGCCGAAGACATGGAAGATCCATGCGCTTGATGCGGCCAGCGAGGTTTCATTGCGCATCAGCACATCGGACATGCAGGCCGCCGGCAGCAGGGTGATGTACCCCTGCCAGACGCGATCGAAGGCATGCAGCATGGCGCCGCCCAGCACCAGGGCGGCGACCTGCAGACCCACCAGACGGCCGGCACTGGCCCGGCACGTCGCACTGCTGCGCTGCCACTGCTCCAACGCTGCCGCCAGCGCCCCGGCCAGTGCAAGCAGCAGCGTGGTGGCGGGCACCCAGGCCAGTGGATCCCAATCGTCCAGCGCGTTGGCACGCGCCAGAAGGTGTTCGGCCACCTGCATGCGCTCCGTGGCGTCCTCGCCACCGCAGGCCGGTGACAGCGGCTCCAGCAGCAGTGAAACCCGATGGTGGAAGTAACCCACCTCCAACCCCACCGCCAGCAGCGACACGCACTGCAGCACCAGCAGCATCAAGCCGGGCCCGAAGATCCGGCCGAGAGAAGCGGTCATCGGCCACCTGCGTCGTTGCCTTGAAGGACGCGCATGCTAGCCAAGCACACGGCGGCTGTCGGCTGGCAGATGCGACATCCGCGCTCGGGTACGCCATCATGTGCGACCTGCACAGGAGGGATGCCGATGCTGGGGTTGTATCTGTTCGTTCGCATTGCAGCGCCGCTGCTGCTGGGCGTGCTCGTGGCGCTGCTGGCGTCGCGCTGGATCAATGCGCGCCTGGCCAGACTGCCTGCGCAGCAGATTCCGTTGCCGGCAGAGAGCCTGCTGGACAATCCGGCAGCCAAGCGCCGCTACCGTCGCATGCGTCGCCGCAGGCCAAATCTGACACACCTTCAGGTACCCCAGCCGGCACCGCGGCACTGGCTGTTGATCACCGTCGCCATGATCATCGGGGTGGCGGTGGGCAGTGCCGTGCTGACACCGGAGGGCGCGCGCTTCCAGCTGATGGTGGAAAGCACCGTGGGCTATCCCTCCACCGTCATCGACATTGCCATCGACGAACCACAGCAGGACGCGTTGCTGCAGACCTGGAGCCCCGTGCTCGTGCAGGCGGTGCGACCGATCAGCATGCGCTACCGGCGCAGCCGTTTCGGCCCTCCCACCGACTCCCATGCGGTGATTCCCGTGCAGGTGCGCCGCCAGGGCGGCCGGCTGCAGATCGCCACCGGCCAACCCGTGGATGCCCAGCGCCTGCGCACGGCGCTGGGCACGCTTGCACCAGCAGCCGCGAAGGCTGCGGTGATCTCAGAACGCAGCGTGGCGCCGTGGCGGGAGAGCGGCTGGCGGCCCTGGGGCCCCCGCGCAGCGCGGTAAAACCCTCAACCGCGCGGAAGCTTCGCCGCCCACATGTTGTCCACCAGATTCGGATAGCGCCGGCCGTTTTCCTCGGCACGCTGCCGCGCGGCCTCCTTCTGCGCCGGCGACAGCGGCTGCGACTTCTGGCCCTTCGGGTTGGGTTTCTTCCAGGGCGGAGTGCGGGGGCTGGCCATGGCGGCAGTATGCCTGTGCCGTGCTACTTCTTCAGGAAGGTCAGCAGGGCCAGGTTGAAGTCGTCGGTGTGGCTGGTGTTGCAGCCGTGCGGTGCATTCTTCAGCACCACCAGTTCGCTGCCATCGATGGCCTTGTGGGTGCGTGCGCCCGAGCCCTCCAGCGGCACCGTGGCATCGCTGTCGCCGTGCAGCACCAGCGTCGGCACGCTCACCTTGTCCAGGTCCGCGCGGAAGTCGGTGGTGGCGAAGGCCTGCATGCAGCCCAGTGCCGCGCGCGGGTCGGACTGGTGACACAGCGCGATGGCCGCCTGACGGGCGTCCTCGGTCACCATCAACTGGCCATTGGCGCTGAAGAAGTCGCGGGTGAAGCCCTCGAAGAACGTCTCCCGATTGGCCTGCAGCCCCGCGCGCATGGCATCGGCGTCGGCCTGACTGAGCGGTCCGTTGGGATTGTCATCGGTCTTCAGCAGGTACGGCGGCACTGCGGCAGCAAACACCACGCTGTGCAGGCGGTCCTGGCCGTGGTTGGCGATGTAGCGCGCCACCTCGCCGCCGCCCATCGAGAACCCGACCAGGGTGACGTCGCGCAGATCGCGCTCGTCCATGATTGCGGCGAGATCGGCGGCCAGCGTGTCGTAGTCATAGCCGTCGGCCGGCTTTTCCGAACGCCCGAAGCCGCGGCGGTCGTAGCTGATCACGCGGTAGCCGGCATCGCGCAGCACCGGCACCTGGGCTTTCCACGCTTCGGCCGACAACGGCCAGCCGTGGATCAGGATGACCGGACGACCGGTACCGCCGGTGTCCTCGACATGCAGACGGATGGAAGGGGCAGTCATGGCAGCTCCCGTGGGGAAGGAGGCACCTACCCTAGGCAGCCCCACCGATAGCCACCGTGAGGGAATCGGCTGTGGTCGTGACATCGTGTGCACGCCGCAGGCGTGGTGGCGGGCCCATCACCTTCCTGCCGGTCCGGTCAGCGCTGGTGATAGCACTGCACCGCCACGCGCCCGGCGTACTCGGACTGCGTGAAATCGTCCGCCAACCCGGGCACCTTCGCCACCGCACCGGGCATCCGGTCGCGGCTGATCCACAGGCCCTGGTAGGAACGCCCACCAATGAAGATGATCGAAATACCATCGGGCCGCTCGGCCACCAGGCGCACCTCGTTGCCGCGCAGCTCCGGCGGTAAGGGCGGCAGGTCGCGCAGCGTGTCCCTGCCCGGTCCAACCAACTGTCCGATGCCAAGCCGGTACTTGCTGGACGGCTGACCCAGCACATACCGATCGGCCCAGCGCAGCACCTCGTCGCGGCGCTCACCTTCGTTCAGATAGGAATACAAGTGGTGGCATTGCAGAAACTTCATTACCGGCACACAGCCCGGCAGGACCAGCGCCGTGGCCAGCACCAGGCTGATGCGCAGGCCACGCAGTACCGCAGGAAGAGACCGTTCCTTGTCCACCCAGTACCCCACAGGCTGAGGTTGCGATGGCCGCACAGTAGCATCGGCTGGCCCGGCGTGCGCGGCGCCGGGGTCAGCCCTGCGGGCGGGTCACCCGGGTCAGCATCCAGCAGCCATAGCGGCGCGCGAAGGTGTACTGCTCGGCCTGCGCGTCGTCGCCCAGCAGCACCTGCTGCCCTCCCTCGGCCAGCGGCGTGATGGCCGGGGTGGCACGCAGCGTGGCGCCACGCAGGCGGCGCAGCCGGGCCGGCCCCGCCTCCCGCTGCACTTCCGTGGCCACCGGGCCACCCTCGCTGGCCGCGCCATAGGCAGGCGTCTCGTATTCCAGCGGATCGGTGGTGTAGCGCACGCGCACCCGGTCATCGGCCGGATTGCTGAAATGGCGCAGGAACTGCGCGAAGTCCTGTGAAGGGCAACTGGGGTCATCGCCCTCGGCGGGCAACGCCTGTGCATGAACCGACCCTGCCAGTGCGAGCATCCCCATGCCCAGCAGCCGGCGCCTGAATGTGTGCACGTCCATCGTGCCGTTCTCCCCGAAGCGTCCTGGAAACCCTGCGCGCGCCATCCCCTGCGCCGCAGGTGCACAGGCTAGCAACAAACCGGTTACCAACGCAGCCACTGGCGTTCTACACTGCCAGCCCAGAACCAGACGCGGCCGCACGGAGCACCCGATGAACCCTGACCACCCCGATTACAGCCTCCACCAGCAGATCCGCCAGGGCGTGGCCGCGCTGGACGAAAAGCATGGCCGTGACTTCGATGCCACCAGCGAAAACCTGACCGCCAGCCTGACCGTGAAGGCCCGCGAACAGGGCCTGGAACGCGTCGACCACGTGGTGGTCAGCAACGCGACCGCGCAGCACCCGGCCGGTCACAACATCTTCGTGGTGCAGGGTGACCTGGCCAACCCCGCCCACCTGCGCGCCATGCTGCCCACCGCCGAAGCGGCACAGGTGCCGGCCGAGCAATCGCTGCAGAAGCTGGGCATCACCGCGCAGCAGCCGGGCATGGATCTGCAGGTCGAACAGCAGGCCCGCGAGCAGGAACAGCAGCAGAACCCGGCGCACCGCCTGGGCTGAAGCAACCCGCGGTGAAGCTGCACGGGGCGCATAAAAGCCCCGCCGGGGCCGTGGCATCGTCTCGTTGCCACGCGCCCCATGCGCACATCATCACCCCATGCGCGGCGCGGACTGCTCCTGCACCTGCCGTTGCTGCAGTTCTTCCTGCGAGCGCGCCTGCGCGACCTGCGACAGCTCCTCGGCGCGGGCAAACGAGGTCTCCGCTGGCGTCTGCGCGGCTACGGCGGTGGGCATGCTGGCGCGCAGGTGCGCCGAGTCGCCGCGTTCACCCTGCACGATGAAGATGGTCTGTGCGGCGTCGGCCTGCGGCGTCCGTTCACTCAACAGCACGTGATCGACCGTGTGGAAACCGTTGGCCTTGGCCAGCGCGTACAGGCTGGCGCTGGTGTTCTCGTGATCGAACGACAGCCCTTTGTCTGCGCCCAGCGCCGCAACACGTTGGTTGATCTGCGCCAGCAGCGGATCGTTGCTGTGGCGGGCAGGATGATCGCCTGCGGGCTCCGGCATGCCGTCGGCATCACTCAGCAAGTGTTGCTGCAGGCTGCGCTTCGGCAGCGGATGGGTTGTCGTCCGGTTGAGCTTGCTGTCCGGGAAAGGCGCATCGATGCTTTCGACACCATGGATGTTGCGCAGCGGTCGATACGCATCCTTGCCTTCGCCCTTGCTGTCCAAGGGAATGCGGACGTCGGGAACCAACTGACCCAAGGCGCCTCCCAGCACATTCACGTCCAGACTCTTCTTCCGCTGGATGCCCGCGTGGTTCAAGGCATCCCAGGTAAAGTCCACGCAGTTGTTGCGCACATCCTGGTACTTCAGATCAAAGCCGAACGTATCGGGATGTTCACCGAACGCCTTGAGCTTCTTGTACTGTTCTTCGCTGATTTCGAGCGTGCGACTGTATCGGGGATCCTTGTACTCGCTCGCATCGGTCTTCATGATCGTACCGGGCCCGTACATGCTTCCGTGCTCGACCGGCGCAAATCCGAAACTGTGCTTGGCACCCTCCGGGCCACGAAGCACGTAGAACATATGGCCGGGCGCAGAGGTCTGCGGAACCCCGTTATCCATTTTCTGCTTCCCCTTTTCGTCCACCAACGGCGTACCGGGTGCAGCGATGACGATCTCTACGGTGTAACGCGGCTTATCCATAGGAAAAATCCTTTTGATTCCCTTCAGGGCTCAGGGGGTGATTACTTTCCAGAGAGAGGGTCGGCATGTATCCGTAGCTGTGCCGGGTAACCCCGTAGCACGGCACTCGGCTCTACCGTGCGCACATCCAGGCGGTAGCGGGCGTCCATCTCCAGCGGCAGAGTGACAACGTTCAACCGGTAGTGAGTGGCGTCCATTGAAATCTGCATTGCATAGCGCCAGTCGGGCGATGCATGCCATTGAGGCAGCGGCTCTGCCAGGTTGCGCGCCCGTTCCTGATAGATGTCAGCGGTGGCCACGTCTTTCCAGGCGCCTGCCACCCAGTGCTGCATGGACACTTCAAGGGGAACGTGAGCGCTGCTGATGTCGGGCGGAGTGTCATGCGCCGGCCCATGTCGCTGCACCTCAAGGTCCAGCACATAGGGTCGCCCGGGATGGAAGTTTCGGGCATTCGTCTCGAACTCGAACCGCACGGCCTGGCCGGATTCGGCAACGTCGATGGGTTTGACCAGATCCAGCGGCTCCGGCGCATTCGGTATGCGGTTGTTGCAGGCGCCCAGTACGCCCGACAGCGTGAACAGCAGGCCAGCACGCAGCCAGCGATGGATACCCAGCACGATTCAGATCCTTTGGCTCCCTGCCATGGAGTGCAACCGTAGCGGGCCGTCGTGGCGCCTGCAACCGGGCAACGAAAAAGGCAGGGTCTGCACCCTGCCTTTTGCTGCGGAAAGCCGCCGGGCACGGCCCGGCGCTACCGTGTTACAGCTGGATGCGGGCGACGCTTTCTTCGCTGCCCTTGGCATCCTTTTCGCCGTTCTTGATGCTGACGTACAGCACGTTGTTCTTCGCATCCAGCGCCAGGCTGTTCGGGTGCGTGGGCACTTCGTACGTGGCCACCTTCTGGTAGCTGTTGCTGTCGAAGGCGGTCACGGTACCGGCCTCACGGTTGGTCACGTACAGGCGCTTGCGCGGTGCATCCAGCAGGATGCCCAGCGGGCCGGCATCGGTGGGAATGCTGGCCAGTTCCTTGCCGGTGTTGCGGTCCAGCACCAGCACGCGCTGGCCCGGGTGCTTGCTGGTGAAGCCTTCGCTGCTCTTGGTCATGTAGTTGCGCAGCATTTCCGAGCCCTGGTCGGTCACGAACAGGCGCTTGCCGTCCGGGTCCAGCGCGATGTTCATCGGCTGCTCGGCGGCGATCTTGTGCTCGGCCACCACCTTCTTCGCGTCGGTGCCCACCACCACCAGATCGGCCAGCAGGTTGCTGGTGTACACGCGCTTGTTGGCGGCATCCAGCGCCAGGCCCGGCGCCTTGGCCTTGCCCAGGCCCGGGATGGTGTCGATCAGCTTCAGCGTGGTGGTGTCCACCACGAACAGCACGCTGCCTTCGCCGGAATGACCGGTGACGTACAGGCGGTTGGCCGCGCTGTCGACCACCAGCTCGCGCAGGTCGTGGGTGTAGCTGGCCTTGCCATCCTTGCCCACCTTCTTTTCCATCAGCTGCACGGTGCCGACGGCCTTGTTCTGCGCGGTATCGACCACGGTCACCGAGGTGTCCACGGTGTTGCCCACGTACAGGCGGTTGTGCGCGTCATCCAGCACCACGCCGAAGGCCTTGCGCTCCAGCGGAATGCGGGTCTGCACGGCCAGCGTGGTCGGGTCCAGGCGCAGCACCTGCGACGGGCCGGCGTTGTCGCCGAAGCCGCCGGAGGAGGCAACGAACACGGCCTTCTGGGTGGGGCTGTAGGCCAGCTCGTACACGCCCTGGGCAACGGCCTGGCGCTGTACGGCGGTGGTGGTGCGGGCGGCGGCGGCGTTATCGGCGAAGGCCGACGGTGCGCCCACGCTGAGCGAGATGGCCACGGCCAGTGCGGCCGAGCGGAAAAGCGACAAACGGTTCATGCGAGCATCCTTGAAAGGGCACGGGAGGGTGTCCTGGCTCGCTGGGCCGTACTGCGACGGCCCGCCCCGCATCTGTCTGCGCAGGGTGGGCTGGCTGGGTTAGCAGGCCAATGGTAGCAGGTGGGGGCTGTGGCGTCCGCCTGCAGGCGGGGCGGGGCATGGAGAGGGTTACGCTCCAGCGCTCGGTTGCATCCTGCTTGATCTACTTTCCCAGTGAGTAATAGGCTGCAATGAACTCCATCTGCAGGTTGCTGTATTCGGGCCGGTCATCCACAGCGTCGACCGTAACCCGGTAGCGCCCCGCGTCGATCAAGCCCGCATCGGCGATCTGCAGCACCTGGTAAGCGTATTCCCCGGTGAGCAGCCCAGCCCGCTCCAGCGGAAAGATATCCACGGTGCCAGGCGACACGCGATTCACGCGGCCATCCGCGGGGAGAGGAACCATGCTCCGGCCGTCGCTGGATGGCACTGAAAGAATAATGGGCTCCGCCCCCGCGGCGCCCACACGCTCAAGGTGAATCCGCAGCTTCACCCCGCCATCTCTGACCCTGTTGTCTACGACTGACGGGTCCTTCGATTCCTGCCCGTACACCCTCAACCCAAGTTTCAGCCACGGCATCTGCGGATCAACCACCGCAGGCGCATCGAACGTCACATCCACCATCCGCCCTGCTTTATCCAACCGCACGCCGCGGGTGAACGGCACCACGTTACGTGCATCGGCCTCGGCACGGCTCAGCAGCTTCGGCGCTTCCGGTGACGAACCACCGCCGCAGCCTACCAGCAAGGCAAGCGCCATAGATGCCGCAGCCGCACGCATCGCCTGCATCAGGGCTCCTTGCGCGGCCCGCGCGACTGCTGCTCTTCCTGCGGGCGCTGCCCATCGTGCCGCTGTTGAGACTGCGTCATGTCTACCTTCCCCGCTGTTGGTAACCCACCAGCACATCCATCTGAAGTCCTTCCAGATCAGGACGATCCTCCAGCAGATCAATCCGCAGGCGATATCGGCCTGGCTCTCCGAGGCCCGCGCTGGCCCACTGCAGTTCGTCATAGCTCAGCTGTTGGGAATACAGCCCCGCTTCGGCCAGGGTACTCACCGCAACATCCGCCCCCCATAACCGTTCACCCACGATGTCCGTTGACAGCTTGACCTGGCTGCGACCGTCGTCGGCAACGCGCCACAACGGAATGGGCTCGGCCGAAGGGATATCCAGCCGTTCCAGCACCACACGCGCCTTGAGCCCGTCGCGCTCGATGGCGGCGGTTACTGCGTGCGCCTCTGCCGGCTCCTTACCCTCGCTTCTGAGTCCGATGATCAACGTTGGCGTGGCGGACCGATCAACCACCGCAGGCGCATCGAACGTCACATCCACGATGCGCCCCGCCTTGTCCAGACGCACGCCACGGGTAAACGGCACTACCGTGCGCGCATCGGCCTCGGCACGGCTCAGCAGCTTCGGCGCTTCCGGTGACGAACCACTGCCGCAGGCCACCAGCAAGGCAAGCGCCATAGACGCCGCAGCTGCACGCATCACTGCTCCTTCAGACGCAGCGAATCGGCCACGTCGGTCTGTGCCGCCACTTCGGTGGCGATGCTGGCACGGCGGTGTCCAGGGTCGTTGCGATCACCCTGCACGATGAAGATGCTGCCGGCCGCGGGGCTGTCCTGGGTGGGTCGACTGAGCAGCACGTGGTCCACGCGTGACAGGTTGTTCTGCTTGGCCAGCACCAGCAGGCTGGCGCTGATGCGCTGGCTGGTGTCGTCGAACGTGCGCCCGTGCGCGGCATCCAGTTCGGCCACTTTCTGGATCAGCTGTGCGAACAGCCGATGGTCGGGGTGCGAGGGGTCCAGCAGCGTGCCGGCCACTTCAATGGGTGTGGGCGGCGGTTGATCGTCGGGCCGTACACCCTGGCGGTGCAGCTCGGCCTCGCGCTCGGGCATCGGATGGTGATGCTCGGCGTTCAGATCGCTGTCCGGGAACGGTGCGGCGATGCACTGGATTTCCGGCAGGTTGAACAGCACCGCGAACTCGCCCAGATCGCTGCCGCCATCCAGCGGCGCGGGCAGCGGGTGCAAGCGCGCGTAGTTCAGCGCAGCCCAGACGAAATCGCTGCAGCGGTTGATGGTCGCCGGGCGGTCCACATCGAATTCGAACTCGGCCGGCTCCTCGGCAAAATCGCGCAGGCAGCCGTAATGCTCTTCGGTGATTTCCAGCGTGCGGCTGTAGTACGGGTCCACGTGCTCGTCGGCATCGTCGTGGCGCACCTGCGCGTACTGCACGCCGCTGGCGGTCTCGCCCGGCGGCAGGCGCGGTGGCGCGAAACCATAGCTGTGGGCCTCGTCACCGGCGGCCACCTGCAGGAACATCTGCCCGCGCGGCGAGCTGCCACCGCTCTTCAGCGGGGTGCCCGGCGCGGCCAGGAATACGGTGACGGTATAGCGGGTTGCCTGCTCCATGCCTGCTTTGCCTTGTTGGGTACTGCGGTCCTGGCCGGATGATCGCACAGCTGGGCGGAGCGGCAGGTGGAGGGGCGGCGAGTGCAGCAATCAGCTTGCTGAATGTGTGAACCAGCGAGCATTCCGGCAGCTTCCGGAACGTGCCACGGCACGCGGTGCCGCGGCGGCACCGCGCTTGGCTATAGTTGGCCTCCTCATGCGCAATGGAACTGCCTCATGAAGACGGCATCACCGGGCCACGCCATCGCGGTTGCCATGGCGCTCGCGCTCAGTGGGTGTGTCAACACCACCTCCATGGATGCGGGTCGCCGTGATGACGGGGCCACGGAGGATCCAAACGTGCGTCGCACGATCAAGGGACACACCTACACCACCGACCCGGTGGAAGCCACGCTGGGCCCGCACCGCTTCCTGTTCCCCGCCAACTACTACGATAACCAGATGGGTCCCTACTTCGATGGAAGCCTGGGGTTGACCCTGCTATGGCCAGACCTGGGCCCCGCCCCGCCGGGAACGCGCCCGGACCGCTCCATGGAAGACTTCCAGCGCTCGGTAGTGCTCAGTTTCTCTTACATCGACCGCACTCCGATCACCGGCCTGATGGAGCGCTACACGAGCACGGAGCAGACATCGACGCCCACTTCGGCATGGCGCAACGATCCAAACCAACGGCTGGACCTGCGACTCCCCCAGCCCAAGCGCTTCGGGCTGGTGCCCTATGCCATCGACGAAGCACTGATGCCCGCCTTCGAGGCGGCACTGGAGAAGGAAACAGGGATGCCGCAACGTCGCAACCCCCGCATGGAGAAGGACTGGTACATAGCGCGCAGTGACCAGGGCGCACTTACAACGTTCATCAAGTGCGATAGCGAGGCCCACTTTCCCGATGGCCTGAAGATTTCCGGAAATCGACTCAGCGACACGCCCGATAGTCGGGTGGCCGGTTGCCTACATTATTTCGTGGATGTGGACCGCAGCATCTCCATCACTGCCACCTACCCCCGCGTCATTCTGAAAGACTGGAAGAGGATCGAATCTGCCACCCGCCGCGCCATGGCACGGTTCGAAAAGCACTGAATGCAGCAGATCCCACCTGCCGTGTAGCAACTACCCTGCACCATTCATGGAGACCAACGATGCCTGGCATGTTCCAACCACGATGTTTACGTGCGCCTGTGGATGATCGCAGCATCCGGATTGTCGTCAGCCGAATGCAGGGCCCACTCTCAGAAGGAGATTCCCGATGACTCGATTGAACGTAACACTGGCGCTGGCACTTGCGGCGCTCGCAACTGGCACACCCTGCGCGGCGGCTGGCGCCGCACCACCAAGCGTTACTACCGAAGTGTTTGTAGAACCCGGTGACAACACCGACTTCGAACTGGAACATGCTCCCACCACGCTGCACGCGCCGCCACCGCGCCTGCCCGCCGATGTCGAGGCGCCGGCGCTGCCAGTGATCGTGGCAGCCGATGTCGATGCCACCGGCGTGGTGACCACGGTGATGGTGGCGCGCTCCAGTCGCCTGCGTGACGTCGATCGTGCGGCGTTCAGCGCGGTCAACAACTGGCGGTTCGAGCCGGTGGTGATTGATGGCGTTGCAGTGCCGGTGCGGTTGCGGGTGAAGGTGCAGTTTCTGGTGGAGGACTGACACGCGACTGCCAGGCGGGCGCTGGGCGCACGCGCCGTGCAAGCGGTCTACCCCGCGCTGGCTGCACGCACCTGTATGTCCTGCTGCACGCGCTCGTCCTCCAGCTGCTGCTGTGCAAGATTGGCCGCTGCACGCTGGGCCGCCTCACGGCTCACCACATCGAACGCCTGCAGCGACTCCTCCACCGGTGTCTGCACTGCCTGCTCGGTGGGCATGTCGGCCCGCCGGTGGGCGGGGTCGGCCGGATCACCCTGAACCACGAACAGCCTGTGGCCAGCGGGATGCTCCGTGGTGGCGTTGCTGACCAGCACGTGGTCCACCCGCTCCAGGTCGTTGTCCTTGGCCAGCACCAGCAGGCTGGCGGCCACCCGCTCGCTGGTTGCATCGAAGCTACGGCCGTAGCGGGCGTCCAGGTCTTGCACGCGCTCGCGGATCTGCTGGTAAAGCGGGTAGTCGACGTGGCCCGGACGCGTGGGGTTCGTCGTGTCATCAGGCGCGCCCCGCAGCGGCTCAACAGCGCTGGGCTGAGGCGCAGATGCGCGTGTCGGAGCTGCAGTCACGGCCTCCTCAAGCACCCCGTCGGACGCTGGAACAGGCTTGACCTTGGCCGGCTCACCCTCAGGCGCCACGGTGTGATCGACGGTGGGGTGTTCCGCAGCCCCCTCTGGCACAACCTCTGCCGCTTCCGGATCGTTCCGCAGCGGCCCTGCAGGTTCCATCTGTGCATCCGGCGCTGGGCGCGGCGGTGGTGGGTCTACAACCACAGTGTTCGCGTGACTAACGGGCTCGCGTTCAGAGGGCTCGTCCCGCACAACCTGCGCAGTGACAGGCGCCACCGCGGTCTGTGTTGGCAGTGACTCAGGCGTCGCGTCGCGGATCGGCTGCAGCGATGGCTCGGCAGGCACAGGCGCGGACTGCGTGGGGCCGGGACTATCGGCCTCTGATTGCGGCGCCGGGCGCTGCGAGACTTCGGTGCGCCGCTCGGGCTCTGCAGTAGCTTCCTCCTGCCGAGAAGGCTGGGAGGTGCGTGGGTCGTCCGTCGGCAGCAGTGCATTGGGATCGCGCTCCCTTGCTGAGCCAGGCGGCAGCACTGGTGGCGCAGGCGCAGCCGCCGGCGCCACGGGCGTGGGCGGGCGATGCCGTTCCGCTACGCGTTGTGCCTCGGCGACGGCGTCGCGCGCGTCGGCAGGTGCGGGATCGTCTGGCCGGGCATGCTGTGCAGCAGCCAACGCCACCTCTCCAGCATCCACAGTGGCCGAACCCTGCCGATTCGCCTCCTGCAGCGCCTGCTGGTACGCCTCGTGTTCACGCGGCGACAGCGCGGCAATGCGCAGGTCGGGCGACTCGGGTATAGGCGCACGCTCGCCAGCGCGCTCGCGCACTTCACGCCACGCCGCCTGCAGCTCTTCGGTGGTTGTCGTGGCAACCGGCCGGGCCACGCCGTCTTCGCCCACCTGGTAATGGGTGATGGCGCGCGATTCACCCGCGACGCCGTCCACCGCGGGCGCCAATTGCTGCAGCGTGGGCCCATTGATGCCGTGCTGAGTGCGTGTCCGCTCCATTGCCAGCTCGATGGCGTCCATCCACTGCGGCGAAGGCGTGATACCGGCCGAGGCGTATCTATGCCGCACCTCGTTGCGGTTCATCTCCGCATTCGTGGGTGCCGGCCTGGCCTCCAGTTCGGCAAGGCTGCGCTCGAGCGCATCCAGCGATGGCTGCTGGATGGTTCGGGTCAGCTCCAGCTCCAACGCCATGTTGCCCTGGGCCACTACGCCCCGGTGGGACCATTGCCCGCTCGCATCGCGGTGATAGAGCGTGTTGTCCGACCCGAGAATGGCATCGGGCTTGGCACGCGCCGCGTCCACGGCGTCCGGCACCAAGGGCACGAAATCGCTGGCGCGGCTTGCCGCGCGCGCTTCCAAGTAGCTGGCTGCAATTGCCGCCTTGCCATGCGCGATGTTGTCTTCAATGCGCTGTACGGCCTGCCGGTTCAACTCGACCGCACGCTCCGGGGTGGCTACGAGGTTTTCGTATACGCCGCGATCATTGGCCCCCACCACGTGCGTCTTGACCTGTCGGATCCATTGCTCGGTCTGCGGATCGCGCTGCCAGTTCTGGTTATCCAGACCGTTCACATCCTGCGGGCCAGTGGGGAGGCTGAACGGGTTCTGCGGCTCGGGCGCTTTGCCCAGCGCCAACTCAACCGCGCTCACGCTGGCCTTGGCCCCCAGCTCACGCGCCTTTTCATAGCTGGCACCCACGCTTAACTCGACAGCATTGGGTGAACGTTCGGCGGCATTCTCCAGCTTCGCCTGGCGCTGCCAGTTCAGGCCGTCGAACTTCCAAGGCACACCTGCCGCGTCGTTCTGGTGATACACCGCGCGGTTGTCGAGAAGATCGGCGCCTTTGTCGAAGGCCTTGCTCATGAACAGCGCGTCGGCCGCCACCACCGCCGCCGGCACGAAGCTGGATGTGCCGATGAGCGATGCCGTGGCCATGCCCCCCATCCAGCCACCGCCACTGCGTGCGAGCGTGTGGTTGAACTCGGACTGGGCGGCCGTGCCATTGCCCTGCCGCAAGAGCTCGGAAATACGTTGAGTAGTCAGGATGGCATCCACGCCAGAGGCGAGCAGACCGCCGGAGCGGACGAGCTGGCTGGCGGAGGCTTCGCCTATGAGGAGGTCGAGGGTTATGAAGCCGCCTTGCTGGGAGCGAGCAGCGCGTACCTGATAACCGGCCTCATCCCCAAGGACCCGTTCCACCACCAAAATACTTGGCTCAGAGAGGATCACGCGTCCATCACGGTGGGCGTTGGCTATCGCAAGTGAAAGACCACTGCGCTGGAGCTCAAGGTTTCCACCGCGGGTAAGTGGAGTGCTGAGGTGCTCGATATGCGTGAGCGTCCCCACAACTTTGGACTCAGAATGAACGATGGCAGACCAACCCGGATCGACGCCAGTAAACCCTTGCAAAGCCTGGACCTGTCCGACATGGATCTGGTAGTACGCCGGAATACCGCGAAAGAAGTTCTGGATATCAACATTCGCCTGAAGAGACGTTTTCCCAATTGGGGTATTGGTGTAAAGGTCACCATTGATCAGGCCGACTCTGACTGTATCGCGGAGCAACTCCACTCGGTGGGAAACCCGATCAGCGGCCAACACGTCACCGTTCAATGCAGCCTGGCCATCAATGCTCTCTTCGATCCGCCGCAGCCGCTGCAACATTTGCTTCTGATATTCCCCCAAAGGCCCGCCGCTATGCGGGGTAACACCCAACGAATGAGCAAATTGTGGATGCGCCGGCAGAAATATCCGGTTCTCCTGAGCGTGAATATCGAACCTACCACTATCTTGAAGAAAGGAGAGGATCTGACTGTTCTTCAGCGTCTGCTGCTCAATGCTGTGATGATCCTGAAAAACAGTCGCGTATCCAGCCATGAATCACTCTCCTTCCGTGGAACGGGATTTCAACGATTCACGACGTCATAGAACCACAGACCGTTTGAGCGCTTCGACGAGATAATTCCAGCCTCCTCGACGGCTCTGAGGAAAACACTGTCGCAGAACACGCCTCCGTGAAACGCCAAGCGAAAGACGTGCGCATCGCGGAGCGCATCAGGGCGAAACGCGAGGCGAATCTCGCCTGTCAGGTCGTAGAACTTCCCTGCCTCGAACTCGTCGCTGACTTCAATGTGAAGTACGGATGTCTCTTCATCCAACGCGTCAAGCGTGCGTGTTACATCGCATAGGGAGTATCCGCCAGATAAGCTGCGGTCTGATGCTTCATAACTCACATCCGCAAACGCGAATGCGTCTGCATCGACGTCTTCCATCACGCGACGCAGGCGATCCGACACTAGCCAGTACCCGCTCATTCCACCTTCAAGATCTTGGGGCGGAGCTCCACGCTCAGGCCGGTAGACCAGTCTCGGCGTCTCCGCGAGAGCGGGAAAGCCTCCTGAAGCAGGGCGTAGGATTACTCGAGGCGGCTTCAGCAGACTTGCGAGGTTCTCAAAGACAACACCATGCCCCCTTCCTCCTCGTCGCGCATCAGGTTCCAACTGATAAAACTTACCTGGCATGGGCAAATTTTCACGTGAGTGCTGCATGTGTAGTCTCTCTGCTATCGCAAGCTTTCCAAAGTCTATCCTGCCTTCAAGGCCGCCTTCACCGCGCTTCACCCGACGTCCCCAGCAGCCAGCACCAAATCCCCGTTGATCAGCGCTACTTTCACAATGTCCTGCAAGTCCCGCACGGCGCCCACGGCCCGCGCGACGGCACCCGCATCTCCCTGCAATGCCCCCTGCCCATCCACCGACACCTCGATGCGGGCCAACTGCTGCAACATGCCCTGCGTGTAGGATTCGAGCGGCTCGGCTGCGTAGCGCGCACAGCCCATCTCGTTGGCCAGTGCCTGCTCGACAGGCAGGTAGAGCCGGTTCTGGGAGGCATTCATATCGAAGACTCCGACCTCGTCCAGACGCCGAAGCAATGGGCTGCCGGCAACGATGGTCGGCCCGATGATCAGCTGCAGATCGAACAGCCCTTCCTGTTCATCACTGTTGGACATACTTTTCCCCTCCAATGGGCATCAGGCAAGATGGCCAGCAACGGCCTCTTTTTACTCGCGGCTGGGCGTTCGGGCAATCGGAATGCAATGAAACTCCATACAGAGCGGACCTGCGTCACACCCTGCGTCCACTTTCACGGCGGGGAACCCATCACCGTGCCTGATCTCCAGAGCACCGGCCTGAGAACTCGAACACGGCCGTGCCCAGCGCAGCGCGGTAATCTGGCCTTACGGATGGGGGCCAGCGCCCCGGCGAATGCCAGGAATCTCAAGGAGTTCAATATGCAAGGAAGACAGCTGATACTGGCCGGTACGCTCGCGCTGTTCTGGGGGACGACCCATGCCCAGACCGCCGCCGCCGATGCGGATGCAGATGCAGATGCCGAGATGGCGATCGTTGCGCGCAACTACATCAGCGAGCACCCCGGCGTTTCGATCGATGCCGCCATCACACGGCTGACCCTTCAGGGCGAGCTCAATCCCGCCTTCGAAGGTCTCAGCAGCGAGTTTGCGGACCGCTTGTCTGCCATTTCATTGCGACATTCCCCCGATCAGCACATCTTCGTGGAACTCACCGGAACGAAGCCGGTGCCCGACCGGGTGGTGAAAACCAAAAGCGGAACCACGCGCGTCGTGTTCGAAATCGGGAACCTGCATACGGCGCAGAAATTCCACGAGATACTGGAGCGAAACACCTCGCTGATCCACAGCGTGATTCCAGGCATTACGGGTATTTCGGGTTCCCCAGGTGACAACCGTGTGCTGATCCTGATCGAGGGCGATGCGGCGCTGGCGGGAAGCCTGGACGCGCGAGTGAAGCTGCTGGAGCAGACCCTTGGGATGGAGGTCGCCATTGAGCCCAACCACCCAAGATCGCGCAATGCCGTGGCGGCACCTGGGCGTTGAGGCTACGCGGGGTAGTACGCGTAGCCAGCGGTTCTGCCTCGTCTCACCCGAGAGCACGTGCCGATAGAGAAGTCGAAGCCAATGGACACTGTGATGTCCCTTAACTTCGAACCTCAATAAAAATCTGCAGTAAACGAACGGAGTGGAATCTCCATCCTCCGCCCCGGGATGCTTCCAGATGCACAGCTGGATGGCAGCCATAGTCCCCAGCAGCGCATCAACGACCATGAAGGAACAAGCATGCCAAGTACGTTCTATCCAGATGCGAAATCAGAAGCCGAGATGCGGAACGCGGTCAGGGTCAGCCTCTCCCGCCTGCAGGGCGGCGGGCCATCACCTGCAGAGTACTGGTATGTGTTCTCCCGCAACGAAGAGCGCGTAGGGGTCGCGGGAGTGGCAGGAGGCCTTGATTGGCACATCAGAGAAGAGGGGTGCCGGGAAACAATCTACTCGCTCGATTTCACACATCCGCAGTCATTGAAATGCTTGCTCAGCAAGAAATCAGCACTGGGCAGCACCGAGGACGATTTTTCGTTTCTGCGCAGGATCGTTCATGCGCTGCTGGCGGCTGCTGGTTCCGGCGTCAGCTCACCGATCACCGTTCGCTACGTCGCCTTGACCACCCGCGATGCCTTGTCCGGCGCGGGGGTGCCAGCGAACGCGCATCACGTGCTGGATTCGCTGGACAGCTACCTGCTTCTCGCCAGCCTGGAAATTCCGCCAAGGGATTGAGGACGAAACGCCTCAAAGGCCTGGCAAGGCGCCCTTGGTAGGCGTCTGAGGAACGGGGGCGAATCCCAATGCCCCCGCCGCCCCTGACATCCCCATCACCCGCTTTCACACCGCTGGAATCGCGGCCTGCGCACGATCAGTCACACCCCCAAGCAAACCCCAAGCGACGGCCCGCAGCGCCTCGCCACCTGATCCTGATGCAGCAACTCGCCCCCGACTTCTGGAACCTGCGCGGCACCTTCAAGGTGGCCGGGCTGCTCGACATGCGTACGCAGCTTTCGGCGCTACGCCGCTGCAACGGCCGCTTCGTGGTGCTGGACAGCTACACCCCCAGTGAGGCCCAGCGCCAGGCCTTGCTCGCCCTTACCGCCGCCCCCCCCGTTCAACTGTGCCGCCCATTCGGCAGTGCGCGAGCTGCCCGCCCATGGCTGGCGCGACGAGATGCTGAAGGCACTGCACCGCCGTCGCTACGCCTGATGCCGCCAGGAATCACCCTCTCCCTCCCCTACCCTCCCCACGACAAGGTTGACCTGACCATGACCCAGCAGCAGCTCACGACCATCAACCCGCTTACCGAACAGGTGCTCGATACCTATGCCTACATGTCCGACGCCCAGGCGGCGGACACCGTGAAGGCCAGCCACGAGGCCTTCCTGCAATGGCGCCTGCGCAGCCTGGAAGAGCGCGCTGCGGTGGTGGCCGCCATTGCGCGCAAGCTGGAAGATAAGAAGGAGGCCTTCGCCCAGTTGATGACCAACGAGGTAGGCAAGCTGATCGGTGACAGCCGCAGCGAGGTGGACCTGTGCGTGGCCATCTGCAAGTACACCGCCGAGCAGGGCCCGAAGGTGCTGGCCGACGAGGAGCGCCCCTCGGCCAATGGCGTAGGCATCGTGACCCACTCGCCCATTGGTGTGGTGTACGGCATCCAGCCGTGGAACTTCCCGGCCTACCAGGCGGTGCGTTACTCCATTGCCAGCCTGATGGCCGGCAACGGGGTGCTGCTGAAGCATGCCGAAAGCTGCACCGGCAGCGGCCTGTTCCTGCGCGACCTGTACGAGGAAGCCGGCCTGCCCAAGGGGCTGTTCGGCGTGCTGCTGATCAGCCATGACCAGTCCGATGCCATCATCGACCACGACCTGGTGCGCGCGGTAACGCTCACCGGTAGTGAAAAGGCCGGGCGCACCGTGGCCGAGAAGGCCGGCAAGGCACTGAAGAAGACCATGCTCGAACTCGGCTCCAACGATGCCTATCTGGTGCTGGACGATGCCGACCTGGAACTGGCGGTAAAGACCTGTGTGAAGGGGCGCCTGTTCAACAACGGCCAGACCTGCGTCAATGCCAAGCGCTTCGTCGTGACCGAGAAGAACTACGACGCGTTTGTTGAGGCCTATGCCAAGCAGTTCGCGCAGATCCGCATGGGCGACCCGAACGATGGCAACACCCAACTCGGGCCGATGGTATCCAAGGCCCAGCGTGACACCCTGCACGAGCAGGTCAGCAAGAGCGTTGCCCAGGGCGCGCGGCTGGTGGTGGGGGGCGAAGTGCCGGCCAGGACCGGTTGGTTCTACCCGGCCACGGTGCTGGCCGATGTGGCGCCGGGCCAGGTGGCGTATGAGGACGAGTTGTTTGGCCCCGCGGCGGCCATCATCAAGGCCAAGGACGATGATGACGCCATGCGCATTGCCAACGACAGCCGCTACGGGCTGGGTGGCGGCATCTTCAGCCGCGATGTGAAGCGCGCGCGCGAGCTGGCTAGCACCTACTTCGATACCGGCATGGTCTGCATCAATGGTTTCAACGTGGCCGGCCCTACCCTGCCCTTCGGCGGGGTGAAGGCATCGGGCTACGGGCGTGAGCATGGGCCGGAGGGCTTGAAGGAGTTCGTCAACATCAAGTCGATTACGCTGCCGGCGGGGGCGTGATGCGGGCGCGCCGTCTCTAACTAATTGCCATCGAACACCAGGATGCAGGCAGGGATGCCTTCATGCTGGACGGCTCTGCCAATCTGCCGCCGCGCGAGGCGGCGTTGGCCGTCGGCAGTGACTACGATCTGGAGCGCGACGATGCGCTTTGGCCGAACCCTGGGCTGGGCATCAGTACGAGGTAAGTGACGCAATCGGCATGGTGCGCCGAACATCTGCCCGCGCACGGCGAGCTGCCGCCGCAGTTCGGTGAGGCGCCGGGCGAAGCCAGGAATGCGTTGCCGGTTGAGCGTGTCGCTAGCCTGATGCCTGCTGTGCATATTTGGGTCCCGCGGTCTTGGCCGGATGGTCGAAGAGGGGGGCGCGGGTAACTGGAAGCGGGGTGGGACACAATTGACCTGCTGGATGTGTGAACTAACTCGCACTACCAGCGCCGCCAAGGGCTTGCCAGTGGAGTGGCTGGAGGTACAGCCGTATAGTGGTTCAGCCACTGCAAAGGAATTGCTGATGAAGAGCGCTCGGACGCATGCTCCGGACTTCAGATCGATGGTTTCATGCCCTATCCGTGACCACGTTCACGTCGAGGCGACGTTGCAGCCAGGCAGCGATTAAGCGCTGCGCTGACGATACCGCGCAATTCAGCTTCGACCCACAGGACTTTCACGGAAGCTCCATGCCTATTCGATTCACGCCAGTTGAGAACACTGCCTTTGACCGAGAAAGCGGTGTGACCGTCTCCTTCCCAAGAATGCTGCCCGCAACCGGACGCGATGGGCGCGACGAGATCGAGTACCAATACATGTTCCGTCGTGATGGGCAGCGTGTTGGCGCGACAGGATTCTTTGGCACCAGGCAAATCGTCGAACAGCAGGGACTTCGCGAAGTTCATTACACGCTGGAGTTGAGCCCGCACCAGGTTCTCGAGTCCATCCTTAGGCTGCAGAAGGCCTTGGGGAACACCGATGAAAAGTACTCCTTCATCTGCAGCGTTGCCGAGGGGCTGGTGACTGTGTTTTCCGGCCGAGTCAACAACACGGAGCGTCGCCGCTATGTGGCTTTGGCGAACGTTGATGATCTGGTCCGGCTGGGAGCGGCACCCCAAAACGTCGCTCGAAGAGACGATGGCGCCATTGTACTGGCCAGCATCTACGTTCCCGTACTGTGCGACTGAGGTCGTCTGCCATGAGCGAGTTCATCTCCTATGATTCTGAGAAGACCACACTTGGCTACAACCTCTCACGACCGCTCTCGCGAGGATCGGCATTGCGGCCGATGACGTGAAACCGGACTCTACGCAGCCACACCGCCTGCGGGCGGGTGCCCACAGCGTAAATGCGCGGCACAACTATCACATCTAGAGAAATGTAATGTCCATTGAATTCAAGCCGGACTCCAACTCCGCATTTGACGCATCGAGTGCAGTAAGAATTTCGTTTCCAAGAATTCTACCGGCAACTCTGTCCGACGGAAGCGAAGCCATTGAATACCAGTACACTTTCCGTCGCGACGGAGAGCGGGTTGCGTCGCTCGGAATCCTTGGCACTGAAACTCTTTCGGCTCAGGGTAGCGTACACCAGCGCATTTACACACTGGACCTTAGCGCCAGTGAAGTGCTGAAATCGATCATCGATTTCAAAGTAAATGTCGGGAATTCAGACGACACCACTTCGTTCATCCGCGCTGTTGCGCAGGGACTGCTGAACGTCTTCTCCAATCAGCCCAGCATATTTGAGAGCATTCGTTACATCGCCATTTGTCGGGTCGATTCATTGATCCAACTCGGCATCGCGTTACCTGAAGACAGCCCGCTACTACGCGATGGAGTGGTACTCCTGGCCAGTCTCTTTGTTCCGCAGCGTCGAGCCGAGGTTGGGTGATATGCCTCAATTTTCATTTGATAACTTCGCGCTGACGACGCTGGCACCTGCCACAGATGTGACCACCAAGGCGCGGCTCACGGACCAGCAGAAGGCAGAGATTGTCGACTATCTGAAGTCCCCGGGCTCCGGCCCCGATCAGCTAACGAGCTACGAAGAGTTCGTCAACTCAAAGCTGCGTAGTTTTCCTGCTGAGCTACCGTCCGGCGTTGACTATGTGGTGTTCTCCGGTACTGACAGGGCAAATAAGGGGAACTACTTCAACGCGACGGATTACGGTAAAGATTTGCAGGGAAGCACAGGCATCATCGGGGATACGCCCTGGGGCAAGTATATTGAAGAGGCAGGCAACAAACCCGCAGCCCATCCGGAATTTCATGCGGTTGCAGGCAAGTTTCAAGATTTCATGGATGCTAGGGGCTTCAAGCCGATGGGAACCGGCATTGGCGCTCTCCAGGACATGATGTGGAACGCCGGCAGTTCCCAGTTCTTCGAGAACGCCATCGCCACCGGCAAGCCGCTTGTCGCCTTCGTAGATGGTGCGCCCGCCAACCGTGGGTTCAGCAACTTCGAGCTGCCCACCGCCCTCGAACACCCCCAACTCCGCATCAACGGCTACCCCATAAGCGCCTTCGGTCCGGACCCGCTCACCTTCGCCAGCCAGTCAGCCGCCGAGTACCAAACCCTCGAGCGCACCCTGGCCCAGCACGCCACCACCAACACTGGCCAAGCGGTCGACGTGGCCCAGGTGCGCCTGCACCTGAAGCCCATCGATGGCTATGACGCCATGGGCAAGACCCTCTTCGAAAAGCCCCTGCACGACTACAGCGCCCTAAGCCTGCACGAGATGTCCACCACCCGCGCGGAATGGGTCGCTGCTCGCTCGGCGCTGTCCACAGGCCCGCGCCTGTTTGCCGACCTTCCCGAGCCACTGCCCCATTCACCGCTGCAGCCGGGCGCACCGCGCGGGCCTCCGGGCGTGGCAGTAGCCGAGGCGGTACCTCACGGTGTGAACCCCGGCATGAAGGCACTTGGCGTTGCCGGCGTCGCCCTTATGGCGCACGACTTCGCCACTTCCGGCCATAAGTGGGTGGAACTGAACTCGCAAGGCAATACCGCAGGGGCCGATTCCACTTCGGCGCATTTCGTCGGCCGCAACCTGGGCGGTGCGCTGGGCGGCTTCGCCGCAGGTGCTGGCATTGGCCTCGTATCTGGATCGTGGTCGGGCCCCGGCGCTGTCGTTGCAGGCATCGCTGGCGGCGCGCTTGGCGCCCACCTGGGTGAGCAGTGGGCTGCACAGAAAGACATCGACCGGGTCTATATCCAGCAGGACCCGTTGCATCGTACCTGGACGCGCAAACCGGCAGACCCGGAGGGCCGCTGGCTGCGCGGCGCCGAGCAACAGCAGGTGCAGAGCGCCGACCTGGGTACTGGCGTGGAAGTGCGGCCCGTGCAGACGGCACAGGGCGCCGATGTCACCTTCAAAGCCGACTATGTGGCCACCGGCACGCTGGAGCGCCAGTTGAACTGGCAGGCCGCCCGTGCCTCTTACGAGCTGGGCTTGGCCAACCTGCCACCGCCGCAGAATCCCTATCGACTCAATGCCAGTGGCTTGAAAGAGCCGCCACCCAGCGCCTTTGAGACCGGAAGGGAGTTCGTCCGCGATACCGTCTCGCGGCAATGGGAGCTGGAGATACGGGAAGTCGTTGACGGGCGCACACCCATCACCCGGCGCGAGCCCGTTCCGCCGGAACGCGAACCGGCCCTGGATGAGCAATCGCGCACCGTCATTGCGCAGAACGCGGCCAACACCCCCGCGTCGGTGGCGTCGCGCTACATGGTGGCCCACGAGCAGGGCCGCTGGAGTGACTTCGGCGACGCGCAGAACCCGTCCGTTCCGCAGGCAATCCGCAAGGCGCAGGACGGCGCCGATACCCTGCGTGCAAGCGACGGCCGCAGCTACAGCCGTCATGCCGATGGCCAGTGGGTCCACGAGGGCGTGGGCTTCAACAGCCAGGCCAATCGGAATATCGGCGATGAGCTGGAGATCACCTGGCAGAGCCAGAACGCCGGCATTGCAGACATGGGCAGGATGGCCGAGCAGATCAAGGCCACCGTACACATCGCGCCTGAGGGCGTGCGCGGCCAGGTGGAGACGCTGTACGCAAAGCACGGCATTCCGCGCACCGAGGAGCAGCTTGCCGCCACTACCGCTGCGGTTGAACAAAAGCTTGCCGCCGTTGGAAAGCAGACCGACATCACGCTGGAACTGATGCCCGACCCGCGCACGCACGCGCCCAGCGCGGACAGCGCCATCGCCTCCTTCGGCACCGCCCCGGGCAACCGTATGGAGCTGACTTCCACCACCACCGTGGAGGATATGGCGCGCATGCAATCGGCCCGTGGGGCCCCGTCCCCTGCCCTGCCGCAGATGGATGGGCAGCAACGCGAACACCCCACCGTTCCCGCCGTGGTACAGGAACCGGAGCGCCCCGGCCATGCAGTGCACGGCCACGCCAGCAAGCCCGCGGAGGAAGCCCAAAATGCAGGCAGCCCGCTGTTGCCGGGCCACCCCGACTACCCCCTCTACGAGCAGATTCGCGACGGGGTTGCGGCCCTGGATGCCAAGCATGGGCGCAGCTTCGATGCGATCAGCGAGCGCATGAGCGCGAGCCTGCTCGTGCTGGCCAAAGACAGTGATCTGTCACGCGTGGACCACGTGCTGCTGAGCAACGCGACCGCGCAGGGCCCTGCAGGACAGACGGTGTTTGTTGTGCAGGGAGAGCTGAACGACCCCTCGCATCTGCGCTCCTCGATGCCGACAGCGCAGGCCGTGCAGACACCCGTTGAGCAATCGCTGCAGCGATATGAAAGCGTGAGCCAGGAAGCGCAGCAGCGTGCGATGAGTCGTGAGCTTGAGCAGCAGTCGCAGGAGGAGCGGATGCAGCAGGAAGTGAGAGGGCGTGCGGCGAGCATGGGGTGATCGCCGCCCCTCACCCACGTAGCTTCAGTAGGACCGGGGCGCTGACGCTGCTGCTTCGGCGGCTCGGCGACGCCCTTCATCCAGCAACAGGCAGTCGGCATACACATCGCTAAGCCTCCGAACCTCCCCCTGCAGGCCAGGCAACCCGGTGAGAATGGCCATGTGCTGCCCTGCCATCATCATCAGGTTGTTACTGCTGCGCACGACGTTCACCGCCAGCGCCAAGGGGAAACCTGCACGGCTTCGATCAACCGCATGTACACCGGCGTGAATGAATGAGTTCAGCGCGGGCCACGCGTAATTCTTCAGCTCTTCGAGCAATGGAACAAGATTGGCCACTTCGGGCACCTGGGATAGCGTTTCAATCATCTTGCTCAACATCGGAAGCGCCTTGCCCTCATCCTCCTTGGGCGACGATGACAGAAGCTCGACTTGATCGTCGGATGCACAGTGAAGAATCCAGACGCCGCGGACGAACGCCTCGAACTGACAGCGCAGCATTGCAGCCGCGGAACACTCAAGCTTCCCCTCCATCAGCAGGCGGACCGCCTCTGCATGCTCCAGACTCAACACTGTCGCGTCCAGTGAGGTCCTCAGCCTCACGCCGTTATCAGCCAGCGGGTAGCTGACGGTTGCAAGCAGCGCCTGCCGAAGCAATGCAGATTGGTTGAACAAATGTTCCATCGTGTTGAGTCCCTGAATTTTCCTGGACAGAGTGACGATTCCTGCAAGAGCAACGGCCCACCAAGCGGACGACGGATTGGGCCGCACTGACCGCTATCCGCACATCACGTCCTGCTAGGAACGTGATGTCATTCCCAGCCAACGCTCCAAGCTCTTGCTGCCATTGAGCAGAAGATCCGATTGAGAAAGGCACCGCCATGCCACGGCAACGCCAATAACCACCCAAAGCCAATAGCCAAAAGAAGCGCTGGCGGTCACCTTGCCTATGACGAGGATGTAGCCAAGCAGGAAGGCCACCATGGCGGCCACGCCGTAACCGGCCATAAGCACTACGGCAATGATCTTTCTGGTCTTGGGATGACCGAACCATTTCCGGCGCCAGCGAATCTCGCCTGTAGCATCGTCAATCTCAACAAGGTCCCAAGCGTTGGCAACGTCCACGATGGCGAGTGCGGGTTGATCGAGCGCGCACAGCTTGCGGATGACAGAGACAGGCAGATAGACGCCGCAGTGGTGCCTGATGGCAACGGAGAGCCAGAGGTCATCCTTGGCACTCTCCTGACGGAATAACTCAAGGAAGTCCTTCCGGGCCGAAGTACGCTGATGATTCAGGCCTGACAGCCATTTGAAGATTAATACCAACACCGCGCAGAGGGCGACGGGCACCAGAAACTGGTCGCCAGCAAGATCGACCAGCTTGTTGACGATGCCTTCCATGGAAATCCCCCTTCGTCCCTTTCCTGCGTGAAGCATCGCTGATCGGGTGGGGTTCCGCAATTGAGCGTAATGGGGCCAGGCGAGCCCAATCCTGGCCCACGAGACGGGCCTCACCGAAGCTGGCGGCCTTCCTCTTCGACGATGACCATGACACCGATCGATCCCGCATGGCTGGCCGCCTTCGATGCCGAGCTTCTCTCTCTGTTCGCCATCGACCACCAGGATGCTGGCATGGATGCCTTCCTGCTTGGCTGCTACGCCGATCTGCCACCGCGCGAGGCGGCGTTGGCGTTTGGTAGTGACTACGATCTGGAGCGCGACGATGCGCTTTGGCCCCGCCCTGGGTTGGGCGTCAGTGTTAAGTAGGTGACGTAATCGGCTCGTTCTGATTGTGGCCGTTGGACGGAGGCGTGTCGCAATTAAGCATCCGTTGTTGCGAACAGTGCGGTCCGCGCTCGACGCAGCGGTGGCGGGTCAACTTTCGCCGCAAGCACTGTGCTGCAAGGGATCTGGTGGCTTTCCCAGCATGCCGCAGTTCCGGAAGCGTCAGAACTGATGGCCTGATTGGCTGCGGCTTCTTGGCATAGGGCATCTGTGCGGGTACACCTTTGCGTGCCACCGCGAAGGGTGGCACGGGCGTCGAAAACCCGTTCAATAGTCGGTGTATTTACGCTTGTCAGCCGGCGTCACCTTTGTGTGGCGCCGGCTGGCAATCCGTTCGCGTTCCATGGCGGGCGGTGCGTGGGGGCCTTTGGGTCCGCCGGCTTGGCTATTGACCGGTTTTCGAGCCACGCATCGTCCGCCACCCTTTGGGGTGGCGCTGCCGTCTGTCCTGTACGGAGCACTGCCATGAACGCACCGAAATTCCGCCCCCTGCACGCTGCCACCGACCCGGCCAATGCCGAGCCCTCGTTGGACAGCGGGGCAGACCCCACCGCCTTCCTCGCCACACTGCGGCGCATCCAGAGCGGCGCCGCCGCCGATGGCCAGCCGTGGCCGGAACACTCGCCCGCGCCGGGCCGCCGCATGGCCCTGGCCGACGCCGATTGCGCGCTGGCGGGCCTGCGCGTGGTGCAGGAGATGCTGTTGGCCGGAGAGCGCGCGCGACAGAACGGAGAACCCGCGCAGCACCTGGGCGACCGCACGATGGAGGGGCTGATGCTGGCCTGCGTGGCGCTGACCGCGCAGGCCAGTGCATGCCTGCAGGTGCACGGTTAGTGCCCAGGTTGGCTGCCGGTGAGGGCGCCGCTCTTCGTTGTCGCCACCACGCTGATGGTGTTGGGATTGGCGATCGGGGATCACTACATTCCCGAAGTGCCGCTGGAAGTGAATGCCTACCAACGCGTGTCGGATGCCGAATTCAGGCTGATGCGGAAGGAGGCCGAGGAGTTTGCAGCGGCGCTGGAAGGCCGTGCGCTCGTGGTGAGTTCTAAGGACGCGCATGAGCGGTACTTCGAACTGCGGGCCGACGGGCAACCTGTGATGCTGGTGGACAATTCGTCGGCGCAACTGGTGGTGGTGATTGCCGGGGAGTCGCGGGCACGGGTTCCGGAGTTGCGGGACCTGCAACAGTGTTGGCGAGTGAAGACGCGGCCGGACTGGTGGCGGTGGCGCTGATCTGCGCCGTGATCAGATTCAGGCAAGTCCCAGTCGAAGCATGCGGACCCAAGCTTTGAGCCCGCTGAGCATCGGTCAGGCAGCCGCCGTTCCGGGGCTGCCTGCCGGCGAATGCTCACGCCTACTTCTTCAACAGGACTTCGCGATGGTAGCGGAGGTAGCGAGCCTGAGCCGCAGAGAAGGGAATGCCAGGAGTCTTTTGCACGACATCCCATTTCACCCGCACCGCATCTGGCAACTGGCTGCTGACAATTAGGCCACCATCATCCTCAAAGGAGATGTAGCCCCGGTCGAACAGGCGATCGATATGGGGGGCGAGCATAAGGCCGTTGTGGCCATCAAGACGCTCGCTGTTCTCGCTCTTTGACCACGGCTTGATGTGACTGGCGATCAGGAAGCTGGCATCACTGGTGCCGGTCACCCGACAGGCTTTCTCAATGTCGCTGACATTCTTTCGGTAGATACCCTGACCTTTCCTGGCCTTGATCAGCTGGAGCTTCTCGGTCTCGTCGATGTTCTTGTCATTCACGATGTCCTGGACCGGCCCCTCGTCCTGCCACTCTCCGACATCATCAAGATCGACTTCTAGGAGCGCCAGCAGCTTGGCAGCCATCGCGTCGGGAACTGGGAACAGGTAGGCCTGATTGCCCTTGCCGTCAGGCTTTAGGGGTGAGTACTTCGAAGGAAGCAGCGGCCCAATCTGAGCCATGTAGTCGCTCACCTTCAGCGGGACGTCCACCAGATGGTAGTCCACCGGGACGGCCCAGCCGTCCTTGCGCCATTCCTCGTCCGTCTTCTTGAACTCCTCGGGGCGATCCATCGAGTAGTGGGCGCCGCTGACTACTGCGATGGCCCTGATTCGAGTGCTCGCAAACGCAAAGACCACATCGCCAGGCCGCACTTGCGTCATGTTCTCGTAGGAAGGGTTGGTGTTCCCCTTTACGTTGGTCTTAGGCGACCACAGGTAACCTGCCTTAACAGCCTTGTCGAAGGTCTGCTTCTGGTTCACCCACCAGTACCTCATCCCCGCCCCCTGTCTGTTCGAGCCTATTGGCCATCGAGACGGAGATGGTACCTATCAATGTCGCAATCGGCACGAAATACGATCAGGCATGGGACGTCTCTGTGATGACGCTCTGAGAGTCCGGATATCAATTGTCCCTTCGTAAAAGACAGGCATTGAGCCAGTGAGCTACGAAACGCTAGGAGGCAGTTCTGGAGAGATCGATAGCTCTAGCCGCTCTTGATCAGCCTCATATGGGAGCGAAATGGGCGCAAGTCAGAAAGTCTGGAAAGAATCTATACTCCTTTCATCTCATATTAGACGCAGGCGAAAAGTCAACCACACATCGAAAAACTTCGCGAAGCGCGATGTTGCCAAATCAGAACATTACCCAAAAGGCCAGCAAATAGGCTCATCGGGACTAGCAAGGCTGCTTCGTTCTGAGTTAAGCGGGATTTGGAATAACACGGACACCTTCGACGAGCGGTCAGCTTTACTAGGCTGATGAACGCCCCTTTTGTGGAAATACGAAGCCACTCGCGCACAGGCGAGCTCGAAACCATGCATTCAACATCCGCTCAACGAATAAAAAAGATGCAACGAAAATGCCATCACTACCATCGATTGATATCGCGATGAATAGAAAATCGTCAAAGCCCTCCCAACGCCCCCTCAGATTGTTCATTAAACCTAAAAACGACAAAAATTTCGTCAATCCGCGGAATATCATATGCCGAGACAAAAAATCAAGAACGCAGCTCGACATTATATTATTAGACTTGCGCATTCGCTCTACCTAGAGAGCGAGGCGCATGCAGGTGAGGACAATTAAATATTCAGGCAGCGACGAATGCTAATTCGAATTAAAATATTCATCCATTAACATACGCGCACACACGCCGCCGCCGCCAGGGCATATGTTCATCGCCTAGTCTTCCAGCTTCCTCCGGCTTGCGACCTTCGTACCGAGTTAATAGCGGAATCGGCAACCGTAACCGCCTCCAAGTTAATTGCATTAAGAGCATCTTGGATTTTTGAATTATCCTTATCCTTCGCAAACGCTTCGCGAAGCCTTTCCTCTGCGACCTTCAACTCCGCCTTTATCCCCTCAGGGAAATGTCGCTTGAGGACTCGTATTCTCCCATAATAGAGTGCAACTGCAGCATAAGCACCTGATGTTGGGGACTTCACCTGTTCCTCAACGAGCTCAGAAGCTTGTTGCATCAGAACTATCGCGCGCGCGGAGTCTCGCTCAGACAAGGCCAAAGAAAAATGAATATTTGCGTAGGCATTGATGACTTGATATGACCCAGGATAGATCCGGTGCGCCGTCCTAATGTGATTTACAGCAGACTGAAGATACTGCTCGCCACACTTCTGCTCAAAGAGAGAGTATTGCAGCCAGAATAATCCATCCTGCGAGAATGAGCGCTCCCATTTGCCAAACATGCTTAGCACGGCGTCTCGTTCGGCCCTGAACATTCCCCACAAGAAATCATGATTTGTAATGGCGGCGAACAATCTTGCTTCAGGCTTGCTGGCGTAATGCCTGAGTGGCGTCGGGAAGCGGGACAGCGCGTACAAAATAGAATCGACTACCGTCAAAGCTGAGCTCTTCGGAATGACTCTCCTGACTGTGAAATCCGCGAGGATTTGATGGCGCACACTTAGCCGACCACCCTCTTCGAATACAACGCCCTCCAGACCCTCCAGCCTCTTGGCTGTGCTCTGATGTTCGTCCGCAGTTGAAATGGCAAGATCGAAGGTGGCCCGGGTCATTGATAGGCGGTGCATTGTCGCCATTGCGACGAGCATATAGGCCTTCTTCGCATAGTCATCCCTTAGCGATGCATATTCACTGGCTGCAATCTGATCGTAACCGATGCCCGCAGTAACCTCTCTAAGACCTACCAGCAACTGCTTTTTCGCAACGCTTCTCAGCTCATTTCTTCGCCGCTCGTGCGGCATACTCCCGAGCCGATCCCAAGGGCCGAAACGCTCAATTCGATTGATGACCTCATCAATGTCTGAATCAGAGATGGTCGACATGGAAATTCTCCTGTCAAAGTTCACCTCAACACCAGAGCCTACCCGTGGGATTTGATTCGTACGATCAGCAAGTACAAAAAGTGTATCTTGATGTGATCGAGCCATACATACCTTTATGTCCAGAGCATGCATTCCGAAGTTATCCACGAACAGCGCCAGGCTCTCACCCATCACCTGACTAATGGCAGAAACAGCATCCGGGGGGAATGTAGTTGCACCACCAAACCAGAGAACCAGTTTATTTGGATTGCTTTTTGCGAACTTCAGCGCAGCCCACATCAAGCCGGTTGTCTTGCCCGCCCCGGCAGGCCCGTGAAGAAGAATCTTATTAGCACGCCCGTTAACGATGCAGGAGTACAGCTCACTGTAACTCTCTAGCTCAGCGGGAACTGAATCAATAATATCTCGCCAAGTTGGACTTGTTCCGTAGTAAAACTGCCGAAGACCCGGATCAGCCTTGGGCACATGCATCCCAAACTCATCAGCGTCAACGACATCGAAAGCCTGAAGATCCCCCTCCAACTGAGCGACCTTGTCAGGACCGAGCAGGCGGCTCAGCGATTTTAATGCCGGAGACCTACTGCTCAGAAGCTGAGATATTGTGATCTTTTTTCCCAGCGCTTTTCGTAGCCCAGAGACCAATCCATCAGCAGTTAATTCGATGCACTCAATGTTTTGGCATGAGTCCAACTGCATCTTCTTGTTCGGCGAGAATGTTGGGCAGACGATATAAGATCGGCCGGGCTGCATCGATTGAGCCTTGATCAATCGATCTACATGATGCTGAAAGAGCGGCTCATTTAGTCGAGTCCCTACAAATAAAAAAGTGTACTCCAGGAAGTCTCTTCCCGACTCTTCGTACCAGTCCCCAATATTCCCCCGCCGAGCCATGTACTCTTCGGCCGTAAATATTATTCCAGACTCAGCGCGAGTTATCGATCCATTAAGATGAATCAGTTGAATCTTGTGCAAGTCATGTGGCCTTGACTGGACTGGAGAGCTCCCCACAAATATCTCAACCTTGTAGTCAGAGCTTCGATAAGCATCTTCAAGTGCATCATCGATATTGAGGCTATAGACGCGGTGCCACGGGTAGTGGGACAAAGATTTAAGCGAATCGGAAGCTCTACAGTGCTGATAATGCTGCTGAAGTAGCCTCCAGTAAGCGCGGTCACCCAACTGCCTCTTTGCGTTGGCCGCCACTGTAGGAAGATCGTCTTCTGCTGGATCGTAAGGAATAGAGCACTCGGAAGAGAGAATTTCCGCAAGCCGCCCTGCCATTGGCGGACTTTCCTCAAGTTGGTTTTTTGAGCCAACCGATACGCCCGCCCCCAAAAATAGAACAACGCGCCCCTTTCTGACCTGTTCCAAGAGGAACTTTGGCAACTCAACTTCCTGATGCATATAAAATCCATGTTAAGGGAGCTTAAAGAATTTATATGGAGGCAGTTTGTTTTTCAAGCAGAGCATGTGTAGTGGTGATGCAAGCGCAACCTTTGCTCAACCAATGATCTTCGGGACAAAAAAAAGGAGAGGCATGCCTCTCCTTTTCGCTTAAATCAATCGTTTAAGCTTGGAAAATCAAACCCCAACAGGGTTAGCCTTCTCCGGATCAATCTTGTACTGCTTGATCGCGCGCGCCACATCCTTCGCGGTCATCTTCCCATCCTTCGCCAGCGCCGCAATCGCGGCATGCGCGATGTAGTACCGGTCAACCTCAAAGAACCGACGCAGGTTCGCACGCGTATCCGAACGGCCAAACCCATCCGTGCCCAGCACCGTATAAGACATCGGCACGAACGCACGGATCTGGTCCGCATACGCACGCACGTAGTCGGTGGCGGCAATCGCCGGGCCCTGGCGGCCGTCCAGCAGCTCGGTCACGTAGGCCTTGCGCTGCTCACCTTCCGGGTGCAGGCGGTTGGCACGTTCCACGTCGAAACCATCGCGACGCAGTTCGTTGAAGCTCGGGCAGCTCCAGATATCGGCGGTCACGCCGAAGTCCTTGTCCAGCAGCTCGGCGGCGGCAATCACTTCACGCAGGATCGTGCCCGAACCCAGCAGCTGCACGCGCAGGTCGCCCTTCTTCGGCTTGCCGGCGTCGGTCAGCAGGTACATGCCCTTCACGATGCCTTCGGCTGCACCTTCCGGCATTTCCGGGTGGGTGTAGTTTTCGTTCATCAGGGTCAGGTAGTAGTACTCGTCTACCTGGTCTTCCATCATGCGCTTGGTGCCGTGCTGCAGGATCACCGTCACTTCGAAGCCGAAGGTCGGGTCGTAGCTGCGCACGTTGGGAATACCACCGGCCACCAGATGGCTGAAGCCATCTTCGTGCTGCAGGCCTTCACCGTTCAGCGTGGTGCGGCCGGCGGTGCCGCCCAGCAGGAAGCCGCGGGTACGCATGTCGGCGGCCTGCCAGGCAATGTCGCCCACGCGCTGGAAGCCGAACATGCTGTAGTAGATGTAGAACGGCAGCATCGGCACGTTGCTGACCGAGTAGCTGGTACCGGCGGCCATCCACGAGCTGATCGCGCCCGGCTCGCTGATACCCTGCTGCAGCACCTGGCCGCTCTGGTCTTCGCGGTAGAACATCAGCTGGTCGGCGTCGACCGGCTTGTACTTCTGGCCGAACGGCGCGTAGATGCCGATCTGGCGGAACAGGCCTTCCATACCGAAGGTACGGGCTTCGTCGGCCACGATCGGCACGATGTGCGGGCCCAGTTCCTTGTCACGCAGGGTGATGTTCAGGCTCTGCACGAAGGCCATGGTGGTGGAATAGCTGCGCTCGCCGCTGCTCTTCAGCAGGCGCTCGTAGGTTTCCAGCTTCGGTGCGTTGAAGCTCTTTTCAGCCTTGCGGCGGCGCTGCGGCAGGTAACCACCCAGGGCGGCACGGCGTTCCTGCAGGTACTGCACTTCCGGCGAATCCGGGCCCGGGTGGTAGAACGGCACCTGGCCGTCGGCCAGCTGCGCGTCGGTCACCGGAATGTTGAAGCGGTCGCGGAAGTGGCGCACCGCTTCGTCGTCCAGCTTCTTGGTCTGGTGGGTCGGGTTCAAAGCTTCACCGGCGCTGCCCATGCCGTAACCCTTCACGGTCTTGGCCAGGATGACGGTCGGCATGCCCTTGGTGTTCACGGCCTGGTGGTAGGCGGCGTACACCTTGTGCGGGTCGTGGCCACCACGGTTCAGGCGCCAGATGTCGTCGTCGGAAAGACCGGCCACCATGGCGGCGGTTTCCGGGTACTTGCCGAAGAAGTGTTCGCGGGTATACGCGCCACCGAAGGCCTTGCAGTTCTGGTATTCGCCGTCGACGGTTTCCATCATCAGCTTCTTCAGAACACCGTCGGTGTCCTTGGCCAGCAGGGCATCCCAGTAACCGCCCCACAGCAGCTTGATCACGTTCCAGCCGCCGCCACGGAAGACGCCTTCCAGTTCCTGGATGATCTTGCCGTTGCCGCGCACCGGACCGTCCAGGCGCTGCAGGTTGCAGTTCACCACGAAGATCAGGTTGTCCAGGCCTTCACGGCCGGCCAGCGCAATGGCGCCCAGGGTTTCCGGCTCGTCGCTCTCGCCGTCGCCGATGAAGCACCACACCTTGCGGTCGCTCTTTTCGATCAGGCCACGGTTTTCCAGGTAGCGCATGAACTGCGCCTGGTAGATGGCGGCCAGCGGGCCCAGGCCCATCGACACGGTGGGGGTCTGCCAGTAATCGGGCATCAGCCACGGGTGCGGGTACGACGACAGACCGCCGCCGTCCACTTCCATGCGGAACTTGTCCAGCTGCTCTTCGCTGATGCGGCCTTCCAGGAAGGAACGCGCGTAGATGCCCGGGGCGCTGTGGCCCTGGATGAACAGCAGGTCGCCCGGGTGGCTGTCGCTGGGGGCGCGCCAGAAGTGGTTGAAGCCCACGTCGTACAGGGTGGCACCAGAAGCGAACGAGGCGATGTGGCCGCCCAGGTCACCCGGCTTGCGGTTGGCGCGCACCACGGTGGCCATCGCGTTCCAACGGATGATGGAACGGATGCGCCATTCCAGCTCGGCATTGCCGGGGCTCTTGGCCTCCAGCTGCGGCTCGATGGTGTTCACGTATTCGGTAGTGGGAGAGAACGGCAGGTACGCACCCGAACGACGGGTCAGTTCCACCATGCCTTCCAGCAGCTGATGCGCGCGCTCGGGGCCCTCGACATCAATGACGGCCTTCAACGACTCGATCCACTCCTGGGTTTCAACAGGATTGGTGTCGTTGTTCAGCACTTCGTTCAACCAGTTCATTAGCGCTCCCATTACCGCACGCACGCGCGCGACTGTTGTATAGATTTCTAGACCGCAAAGTGTAGCGCACCAAGGGCTTTCGTCACTTCGCTACGCTGCCGTATGGAGGCCTTTGGCCTGTGTCCGCAAGGCCTGTCCCGGGCTGTCCCGGCGCCGGACAGTCTGGTTTTTCAGGCACCTGCGGGCGGCAGGCCCCCTGCTCCGCTGTCGCTTCTGCACCGCTGGGTGCATCGGCAGGACGCAGTGTTACCGCTGGCGATGACCGTTGTAGGGCAAGGCCTGCGCCGCTGTAGGGGCGCTCTGGCGGCTGCCGATGAACCGCCGCCAACATGTCGCGCCTGCCTCTGGATTGCCCCTGGGTGGGGCGGGAAGCTGCACCGCGCAGGCAGCCCCTTCCCCTGCGGCGCCCGCCACCTTGCGCCGCAGCTGCTTCGCCCAGAACCCACCGCAGCTTTGCGGTGGGTTCTCTTGTTGCGGCCGCCGTGGCCTGAATGCAGCATGGGTTTGGCCCGAATCTGGACTTGCCCGGTCCGGCTTATCGATATATCGTTTGCGCACTCGTTACCGATATATCGAAATGAGCCGATCCGCTACCCTGAGGGCCCGCCCGGCCCCGTCCCCCGAAGTGCCCCGCCGCAATGGCCAGCCCCGCGTGCTGAGCCGCGGCGACCTGCGCCTGCTGGTGCTGGCCCTGATTGGCGAACAGCCGCGCCACGGCTACGAGCTGATCCAGCACATCAGCGGCTTGTTCATGCAGGCCTACACGCCCAGTGCCGGCACCATGTACCCGCTGCTGGCCAGCTTCGAGCAGGCCGGCTGGGTGGAATCGCACGAAGAAGACGGCCGCCGCGTGTTCCGCATCACCGCCGCCGGCGAATTCGAACTGAAGGTGCAGCGGCCGCAGGTGCGGCTGGCCCAGCGCCGCGCGTTCGACCGTGCCCGCGAGATCACCAAGGCCTCGCTGCCGGCGCCGCTGGCTGCCGCCCTGCGCGAGTTCAAGCAGGCGCTGGTGCGCCACCACGGCCGCTGGAGCGACGGCGAGGCCGAACAGGTGGCCGCCCACCTGCAGCACGCCGCCGCGTTGTTGAACGGATCACTGGGCGATGGACCGCTGCCGATCACCCCGACCGAGCCAGACTGACGCCCGCCAGGTCTTCCCCCTTTGCCGCGCGCCCCGCGCGACCTTACCGCTACAGGTACTGACATGACCGACCATGAAAACAAGCGACTGCGCCTGGATGTGCGCTTCCGCCAACTGACCGTGCTGCGCACCGAAACCGTAACCCCGCACATGCGCCGCGTGGTGCTGGGCGGTGCCGACCTGGTCGGCTTCGATTCGCCCGGCGCCGACGACCACATCAAGCTGTTCTTCCCCAACAGCAGCGGCGAGATGGTGCTGCCCACCATGACCGCCGAGGGCCCGCGCTACCCCGAGGGCAAGGAACACTCGCCCGCGCGCGATTACACCCCGCGCTGGTGGGACCACGAAACCGGCGAACTGGCCATCGACTTCGTGCTGCACGACCAGGGCATTGCCGGGCCGTGGGCACAGCGCGCGCAGCCGGGCGACACCCTGGCCATCGGCGGCCCGCGTGGCTCGTTCGTGGTGGCCGACACCTACGATGCCTACGTGCTGATTGGCGATGAAACCGCCCTGCCGGCCATCGCCCGCTGGCTGGACGTGCTGCCGGAACATGCGCAAGTGCAGGCATGGATTGAAGTGAGCGACGAAGACGAGCGCCAGGACCTGCCGCAGTACGAGAACGTGCGCATCCACTGGCTGGAGCGCAACGGCTTCCCGGCCGCCACCAGCACCCTGCTGGAAGACCAGTTCACCGATTTCGAAGCCCCCGAGGGTGACACCTTCTACTGGATCGCCACCGAATCGCGCCGCGCGCGCATGATGCGCAAGTTCCTGGAAGGCCATCTGGGCGTACCGCGCGACTGGATTCGTTCCACCGGCTACTGGAAGGCCCACCCGGACGAAACCGACGGCGATTGACCCCGCCGTTCTGTAGAGTCGAGCCATGCTCGACTGCCGCCGTTCTGTAGAGTCGAGCCATGCTCGACTGCCGCTGTTCTGTAGAGTCGAGCCATGCTCGACTGCGGTTCCATGGAGTCGAGCACGGCTCGACTCTACAGAAACGCATCGCCACGATCTCTGCCACAATCGCGCTCCTTTCCCGCACCTGTGAGGCCCACCATGGGCAAATTGACCCTGGCCGGCATCGACAAGCTGCGCACCCGTTTCGCCGATGACGCCGCCTGCGATACCGCTCTGGCCGCCTTCGCCGACGCCGCCGCCCTGCGCGCGCCGTTGCGCGAACTGCTGGACGCCGAGCACCGCTTCCTGCAGGCCGAATTCGAAGTGGCCCAGGTGGCCGACGTGCTGCGCCGCGACCAGAAGTACGCACCGGTGGGCCGCCCGTCGGTGCACATCGTGCAGCTGCGCAAGCAGCAGGCCGCCACCAAGCAGGCCGCCCTGATCGCCCGCCAGGTGGTGGCACAGGCCGCGCAGACCTTCGTGCGGGTAAGCGGAATGACCGTGAAGGCCAAGCAGAGCCCAAGCGACGCGTGCGCCGCATGGTTGATCGCGCAGCGGTGATTGTAGGGTTCTGGAAATGACCGGCGGGCTATGGAATGACCGGCGGGGTTCCGGAGATCGACGACGGGGTAGAGTCGACTGTTAGTCGACTATCGCGCGCAGCGCGGGGTTTTGGCATCCCGCGAAGAGCAGTCGACTAACAGTCGACTCTACCAAAGCAGGATTCCGCGCGGCCAAGATCCAAAGCAGGTTTCCGCGCGGCCCCAGCCCAAAGCAGGTTTCCGCGCGTTTGCCCGCAGAGCGTGCGGACCAACGGTCCGCACCCACCAAAGCGGTTTCCGGTCCGCCCCCAAACAAAGCGGTTTCCTGCGCTACCCCAAAAAAGAAGGCCCGCTTTTCAGCGGGCCTTCTGCCTTCTCACGACGAGTGAGCGGGTTACATCAAGCGGCCGGCTTTTCGCCGGTGGCTTCGGTGGTGATGCGGATCTTCACTTCATCGCTGACGTTCGGGGCGTACGCGCCCACGCCGAAGTCGCTGCGCTTCAGGGTGGTGGTGGCGTCGAAGCCCGCCGCCGGCACCTTGGCCATCGGGTGCTCGCCACCGCCGTTGATGGTCACGTCCAGGGTGACCGGCTTGGTGATGCCCTTGATGGTCAGGTCGCCGGTGACGGTCAGCTTGTTGGTGCCGGCCGCTTCAACCTTGGTGCTCTTGAAGGTGGCATCGGCGAACTTGGCGGCGTCGAAGAAATCGGCGCTCTTCAGGTGTTCGTCGAACTTGGCGGTGAAGCTGTTCAGGCCGCTCAGCGGCAGCTTCACTTCCACGGTGCTCTTGGTCACGTCGGCGGCGTCGTACACCAGGGTGCCTTCGACGTTGCCGAAGTGGGCGCTGGGGTTGGAGAAGCCGAAGTGGCTCCACTGGGCCAGCACGTCGGTGTGGCTCGGGTCCAGCTTGTAGGTGCCCGAGGCGATCTGGATCGCTTCGGCAGCCGGGGCCGCAGCAGCGGCGTCGGCAGCCGGGGTGGCGGCCTGTTCGGTGGTGGCCGGGGCAGCAGCATCGGCGGCCGGGGCAGCGGTGTCGGCCGGCTTCGAGCAGGCGGCAATGGCCAGGGTCAGGGCCAGCGGCAGCAGCAGTTTACGGGTGGCGCTCATCAGGAAACTCTCCGGATCGTAGGGTGGGTACACGGTGCAGCAGGGGCCCGCCAAGGTGGCTGGGCCGAAACCGAGACAGCGACTTACGCGATGCGCGCCGCTTCGTCGAACGACAGACGCGGCAGACGGGGGAACAGGCCCGAGGGGTCACCGTAACCCAGGTTGACCAGGAAATTCGACTTGATGCTGGTGCCGGCGAAGAACGCTTCGTCCACCTTGGCATTGTCGAAGCCGGACATCGGGCCGGCATCCAGGCCCAGCGCGCGCGCGGCCAGGATCAGGTACGCACCCTGCAGGCTGCCGTTGCGGAACGCGCCTTCGTGGCGGCCTTCACGCGGGCCGTCGAACCAGGCCTTGGCATCGGTGTGCGGGAACAGGTACGGCAGCTTTTCGTGGAAATCTTCGTCGAAGGCCACGATGACGGTGACCGGCGCGGCCAGGGTCTTGTCATGGTTGCCTTCGGACAGCGCCGGGGCCAGCTTGGCCTTGGCTTCGGCCGACTTCACGAAGACGAAACGCGCCGGGCTGCCGTTGGCGGCGGTCGGGCCCCACTTCAGCAGCTCGTACAGCGCGTGCAGCTGGCTGTCGTCCACCGGCGTGTCGGTGAATGCATTCTGGGTGCGGGCGGTGCGGAACAGCTGGTCCAGTGCAGCAGCGTCAAGCGCGTGGGACATCGTGGATCTCCAGGGCAGCAACAGGGAATAGGGCGAAGCAGCGCAGGGGCTGCGGCGCGAAACAATGAGCCGCAGTGTAGAGTGTCGCGACTGTTGCAACACCCAGCAGGGCTGAAACGAATTAATGCCAATGGTGAAACGATCGAGCGCGCCGTGGACGATCACCGACGGCCGTGCAGGCAATGTGCGCCAGGCCGTGGCGCTGGCCTCGGCCCTGCGCCTGGGCACCCACCGTCCCTTGGTTCTGCAACCGCGCGCGCCGTGGCGCTGGCTGTCGCCGCGCCGTCTGCCGGGGGATGTGCAGGGCTACGGTGAGGCATTTGCGACATTGGCCGCCGATCCGCCGCCGCTGGCCATCGGGTGTGGCCGCCAGGCCGCCGGTGCACTGCGCGTGCTGCGTGCCCGTGGCAGCCAGGTGGTGCCGATTCTGGACCCGCGCATCGGCGCCCGCCATTGGGATCTGCTGGTGGTGCCCGAGCACGACGCCCTGCGTGGCAGCAACGTGCTGACCCTGCTGGGCAGCCTGAACCCGGTGGACGATGACTGGCTGAGCCTGGGCCGCGCCGCCTTCGCCGACTTCGGCGCCCTGCCCGGCCCGCGCACGGCACTGCTGGTGGGCGGACCGACGCCGCTGGCGCCGTGGGACGAGGCGGGCATGGTGCGCGTGTTCCAGACGCTGGCCGAACAAGTACGCAGCGAAGGCGGCAGCCTGCTGGCCACCACCTCGCGGCGCACGCCGCCGGCGCTGGCCGAGCTGCTGCGCGCCAGCTTCGCCGATCTGCCACACGTGATCTGGGGCGACGGCGGCGATGGCGTGAACCCTTACGCCGGCCTGCTGGGCTGGGCGCAGCGGGTGGTGGTATCGCCCGATTCGGTGAACCTGCTGTCGGAGGCCTGCGCCACGCGGTTGCCGGTGGCAGTGGCGCTGGCCGACACCGCGCAGGGACGGTTGGCCCGCTTCCAGCAGCAGCTGCACGCGCGCGGGCGGCTGCAGACGCGTTGGCTGGACTGGCACAGCGCACCGATCGAACCGCTGCGCGAGACCGCGCGGGTAGCGGCCGAGGTGAAGGCCCGGCTGCGGCTGGGCTGAGGCCCGGCGCGCCACAACAACGCCGCCACGGCCATTGGGTATGATCGGCCACGCGGGGCCCCCCCGCACCCGCTCGCTCCATGGAGGAACAGACGATGCGTACCCTGCCCTGCACCGCCGTAGCCCTGGCCCTGGCCGTGGGCCTGCTGTCCACCGCCCCCGCCGAGGCGCGGCGCGTCTACCGCATTGTGGACAACGCACCGGCACCGGTACGCCTGGATGTTTCGCCGGGCCTGGCCGCCAGCATGGCCGCCGCCGATGAAGCCGCGCGCAACCCGCGCCCGGGCCAGGCGCCGGCCACCCCGTCCAACGGCGCGCCGCCGCCCATGCAGGTGGTGTCGATCGGCACCAACGTGGATGGCGAACGCGAAGTGCTGCTGCAGGAGCCGGGACAACCGGGCAACACCGCCGCGGTGCGCTGGTCGAACCAGTCCAATGATCCGTCGGTGCTGTTCCATGTGGGGCAAACGGTGCAGTTCGACCACACCGCTTCGGACCAGGGCCGCGAAGGCCTGATGGCGCGTGATGCGCAGGGCCGCCCGCTCACCCATATTCCCGAACCGGCGCCGCAGGGCTGGAACCCGCAGTACTGAGGTCACCGTGCCGCCTGAACGGCGGTTTTTGGCTTTGCCGCAAGGCGGGGGGATAATGGGCGATTCCCTTGTCCTTCCGGCTCGCCATGTCCGTGCGTCCTGCCCCTGTGTTTGCCCCGCTGACCCCGCGCGCCCTCGTGCTGGCGGTGCTGGCCATGGGCGCGGTGGTGCTGCTGTCAAACGTACTGGTGCAGTACCCCATCAATGACTGGCTGACCTGGGGTGCCTTCAGCTACCCGGTGGCGTTCCTGGTCAGCAATCTGATCAACCGCCGCTTCGGCCCGGGCCCGGCCCGCCGCGTGGCGTGGATCGGTTTCCTGGTGGCGGTGGTGTTGTCGGTGTGGGTGGCCACTCCGCGCATTGCCATTGCCTCGTGCTCGGCGTTCATCGTGGCGCAGCTGCTGGACATCACCGTGTTCGACCGGCTGCGCCGTGGCAGCTGGTGGCGCGCACCGATGGTGGCCACCACCTGCAGCGCCACGGTGGACACCACCATTTTCTGGTCGATTGCCTTTGCAGGTTCCACCCTGCCGTGGGTGAGCTGGGCCGCCGGCGACCTGGCCGTGAAGCTGGCCATCGGCGTGTGCCTGCTGGCCCCGTTCCGCGCGTTGCTGTGGAAGATGGCCCCGCTGCGCAGCGAACTGCGCTGAGCGCGGGTTCCCGGCCGGCCACATGACCCGGTAGTGGCCAACCTTGGTTGGCCCCCACTTGGCGCGTGGTGGGTCCCGACCGTTGGTCGGCACGCTCGACACCGCCGCATCACCTGCCCCACGCTATGCCGATGGAAACGGACGCCACTTACAAGATCGCCGTGGAGCGGCATGTGCGTGAACACCTCAGCGCCGTGGCGGCGCAACACGAGGGCCTGCGCGCACGCGGGCTGGGCCTGGTGCTGCGTGACGGCCGCACCGAGATCGCCAGCCTGACGCTGCAGCCACTGCGCAATGCCGGTGGCTGGTCAGCGACCATGGCGGTGCAGTGCCCGCAGGCGCTGGCGTTCTGCCAGCAGTGGGCCGATGGCACGCCGACCACGTTGTTCAACCCACAGCTGCTGATGGCCACCACATCATCAGGCGGCGGCATGCCGGGTTTTGCGGACCACAGCGGCGCCATCGTGCGCGCCGGCACCCGCGACGCCGACGCGCTGGCCCTGCACCTGGTCGAGCGTCTTACCGCCAGCGGTCTGGCGCGGGCGCAGGCATGGCGTACCGCATCGCTTTCCCTGATCGACGACGTGGTGGCCCACGCCGCGTTCTATGCGTGGCCACTGCAGACGGTGCTGTACATCGCCCACCGCAACGGCCTGCACGCCGATGACCCTCGCCTGCACGATGCCCTGCAACGCCGCGCGATCATGCGCCGTGGGCAGCGCGATCGGGCGTTGGTGGAACAGGTGTTGCCCGCCGGCCACATGACCCGGTAGTGGCCAACCTTGGTTGGCCTGCGGGTTCCGTGCGTGCCAACCAAGGTTGGCACCTACCAAGAGCGGGTTCCCGGCCGGCCGCATGACCCGGTAGTGGCCAACCTTGGTTGGCCCGCGGGTTCCGTGTGTGCCAACCAAGGTTGGCACCTACCAAGAGCGGGTTCCCGGCCGGCCGCATGACCCGGTAACGGCAACCCCAAAGCGGGTTGCCCGCCGGCCGCATGACCCGGTAGTGGCCAACCTTGGTTGGCCCACGCGGTCTCTGCGTGCCAACCAAGGTTGGCACCTACCAGGAGCGGGTTCCCGGCAGCGGGTTCCCCGCACGCCGCGGATCACGCGAACGGCAATCCGGCGGCCACGCATGCGGCGGTAATCACGCTGCAGGCGTCTTCAATCGCGGGGGTTGGCGGGGCCAGGCGCGGGCGGCGATCCAGCGTGCAGGCCAGGCCCACATCCAGCAATGCGGCATGCGCGCCCTGCAGTTGCTTCGCGGTAGCGGCAGGCAGAAACTCCGCCACCGCCAGTGCGTCGATCAGCGAGGGCGTGTCGCGCGGCTGCAGCAGCGCGGGCTGCTGTGCACTGCGCGCCAGCACGCCGGTCTGCAGCAGGAATTCCAGATCCACTACGCCACCACGCCCCTGCTTCAGATCGAAGCGGCCGGCATCACTGCGGTCCAGTTCGCTGCGCATGCGCCCGCGCATCTTCAGCACGTCGGCATACAGGGTGTCCGGGTCGCGCACGCGGCCCAGGGTCTGCCCACGCACCTGTTCGAAATCGGCCAGCAGACTGGCATCGCCGGCCACGCCGCGCGCGCGCACCAACGCCTGGTGTTCCCAGGTCCACGCACGTTCGCGCTGGTATTCGGTATAGCTGGCCAGCGAGGACACCAGCGATCCCTTGCCGCCATCGGGGCGCAGGCGCACGTCGATGTCGTACAGGCGGCCGGCGGCGGTGACCGCACCCAGCAACGCCATCACCTTCTGCGCCAGGCGCGCATACCAGCGGCCCGGTTCCAGCGGGCGCGGGCCATCGCTGGCTTCCACGCCGGGCGGGTGGTCGTGCAGGAACACCAGGTCCAGATCGGAACCGAAGCCCAGTTCCAGACCGCCCAGGCTGCCGTAGCCGATGATGGCAAAGCGCCCGCCGGGCACCTGGCCGTGGGCGGCGTGCATATCGGCCTCGGCCAGGGCGAGTACGGTCATCACCACCGCCTGCGCCAGTTCGGCCAGCTGGCGGGTGCTGTCCACCGCGCCCTGGCGGCCATCCAGCGTGGCCATGGCCATGCGGAAACTGAGTGCCAACCGCGTTTCGTTCAACCAGCGCAGCTGCGATTCGGGGTCTTCCACCGGCAGCACCTGCCGGCATTCGGCCAGCATGCCGGTGAAGGCCGGCATCGGCCCGGACACGCGCACGTCCAGCAGTTCGTCCAGCAGCAGCGGGTAGGCGGCCAGGCGCTCGGCCAGCAGCGCGCTGCGCGCCAGCACATCCACCAGCCGTGCCAGCGCGCTGGGTTGTTCGTCCAGCAGCGCCAGATAGCTGGTGCGGCGCAGGACCGCCTGCAGCAGGCCCAGCACGCGCTTCAGCGCGGCATCGGGCTGCGGCGAACGGGTGGCGGCATGCAGCAGCGCCGGCAGCACGCGATCCAGGCGCGCGCGGGCGTTGTCCGAGAGCGCCTTCACGCCGGTGCTCTGGGCGAAATCGCGCAGCGACTGGTCGGCACCGTTGGCATCGAAGAAACCGGCTTCGGCCAGCAGTTCGGCGTTGCTGCCTTCGGGCAGGCTGCGCCAGTAACTGGCCAGCGCGTCGGGCGCGGCCTGGCCTTGGCGCGGCGCCAGCAACGCGGCGAATTCGGTACTGACCCGCTGCTGCTGTTCGGCCAGGGCGGCGCGCAATGCGTCCCAGTGCGCGTAGCCCAGGCCGCTGGCGATGCGCTGGCGGTCCAGCGGGTCGCTGGGCAGCACGTGGGTCTGGGCATCGCGCAGCATCTGCAGGCGGTTTTCCAGCCGGCGCAGGAACAGGTAGGCCTCGCGCAGCGCCGCGCCATCGTCCGGGGCGATCTGCCCGGCGTTCACCAGCGCCTGCAGGGCCACCAGCAGGCGACGCTCGCGCAGCACCGGCTCGCGACCACCGCGGATCAACTGCAGCGCCTGGCACAGGAATTCGATTTCGCGGATGCCACCGGCACCGCGCTTGATGTCTTCGTGCAGCTCGCGCCGCGCGACTTCGGCGGTGATCGCCGCCTTCATCTCGCGCAGGCCGTCGAGCGCGGTGAAATCCAGATAGCGCCGGTACACGAACGGGCGCAGGCTCTGCAGCCAGGCCTCGCCGGCGGCGATATCGCCGGCAACGGTGCGCGCCTTCAGCCAGGCGTAGCGTTCCCAGTCGCGGCCTTCGCGCTGGAAATACTGGTCCATGGCGGCAAAGGACAGCGCGACCCGGCCGGCACTGCCGAACGGGCGCAGGCGCAGGTCCACGCGGTGGCTGAAGCCATCGACCGTGGTGTCATCCAGCAGTTTCGCCAGGCGCTGGCCGAGGCGGGCGAAGTATTCCTCGGCGGCCAGCGGGCGCGGGCCGTCCGATTCCCCGCCGTGCGGGTAGGCGTAGACCAGGTCGATGTCGGAACTGAAGTTGAGTTCGCCGCCGCCCAGCTTGCCCAGGCCGAACACCACCAGCTGCAGCGGCTGCCCGTCGGCATCGCGCACCACGCCGTGGCGCTGGGCGAATTCCTGCTGCAGCGCCTGCAGGGCCAGCCGCAGGCAGTCTTCGGCCAGCACGGTGGCGCCGGCCAGGGTCTGCGGCACGTCGTCCAGGCCGGCCAGGTCGCGCCAGATCAGCCGGGTGGACATGGCCGTGCGCCAGCGCCGCAGCTGCGCCGGCCAGTCGCTGGGCTGCAGCGGGTCGAGCACCGGCGCCGGCACCGGCGGGCAGCCCGGCGCGGCCAGCTGCGCCAGCAGGCCGGGTTGGCGCACCAGGGTGTCCAGGGCGAAATCGCTGGCCACCGCCAGTTGCGCCAGGAACGGCAGCCGTTCGGCGGCGATGGGCTCGGGCAAGGCCTGGGCCAGGCGCGCCAGCGCGCGGTCTACCAGGGGCTGCAGGGAAGCGGGCACTTCGACAGGGGCAACGGTCATGCCCCGATTCTCGCGGGGTCGGATCCCTTTGCCAACGGCAAAGGGCTCTGACCCCAAGGGGCCGGCATTGGCACGGCCGTAGAGTCGAGCTTGCTCGACTGGCCTTTCCAGAGCAGTCGAGCAAGCTCGACTCTACGGGGGCGCATCAGGATCCCACCCCGCCTCTGCGTATTCAGCTTGGGTGCCGGGCAATAAAAAAGCCCGCTTGCAGCGAACTGCCAGCGGGCTCTGCTCCCTCCCCCACGTCGGGATGCAGGGCCATCGTGCGGGCTGCGGACGGACAATGCACGCTGCACTGCAAAACAAAACTGGTGGGTATGGTAGCCGCGGCCCCGGAAAAGCCATTCCACGAAGGTAGAACGCCCCGTACCGGGGGGGATGGCCGATAATCGAGCTTTCCCCCCAGAAACACTGTCGTCATGTCTGTTGATCGCATCGCCAACGCGCGTCTTCGTGACCGCGTGGTCTCTGCCGAGGCCGCAGCCGCGCTGATCCAGCCCGGTGAAACCGTGGCCATGAGCGGCTTCACCGGCTCTGGTTACCCTAAGGCCGTTCCCGTGGAACTGGCCCGCCGCATCGAAGCGGTGCACGCCCAGGGCAATCCCTTCCAGATCAAGCTGATGACCGGCGCCTCCACCGCGCCGGAGCTGGATGGCGCGCTGGCCAAGGCCGATGGCATCGCCATGCGCATGCCGTTCCAGAGCGACCCGGATGCGCGCAACCGCATCAACGAGGGCAAGCTGGATTACATCGACATCCACCTGAGCCACGTGGCCCAGCATGTGTGGTTCGGGTTCTACGGCGAGATCGATACCGCGGTGATCGAAGTGTCGGCCATCCGCGAAGACGGTTCGCTGGTGCCGTCCACCTCGGTGGGCAACAACAAGACCTGGCTGGACCTGGCGAAGAAGGTGATCGTCGAGGTGAACGAGTGGCAGCCGGCCGGCGTGGATGGCATGCATGACATCTACTACGGCACCGCCCTGCCGCCGCACCGCAAGCCGATTCCGCTGGTGAACGCCAACGACCGCATCGGCGATACCGCCCTGCGCTGCGACCCGGACAAGATCGTGGCCGTGGTGCGCACCAACGGTCCGGACCGCAACAGCCCGTTCAGCCCGATCGATGCCACCAGCGAACAGATCGCCTCGCACCTGATCGAATTCCTGAAGCACGAAGTGAAGAAGGGCCGGCTGCCGCCGAACCTGCTGCCGCTGCAGTCGGGCGTGGGCAACATTCCCAACGCCGTGCTGGCCGGCCTGGCCAAGAGCGGTTTCCGCGACCTGGCCGCGTTCACCGAAGTGATCCAGGACGGCATGCTGGACCTGCTGCGCGACGGCGTGCTGAGCTATGCCTCGTGCACCGGCTTCGCGCTGAGCCCGCAGGCCAACGAGACGTTCAAGGAAAACATCGACTTCTACCGCGAGCGCATCATCATGCGCACGCAGGAAATCTCCAACCACCCCGAACTGGTGCGCCGCCTGGGCTGCATCGGCATGAACGGCATGATCGAGGTGGATATCTACGGCAACGTCAATTCCACCCACGTGATGGGCACGCGCATCATGAACGGCATTGGCGGTTCCGGTGATTTCGCCCGCAATGGCTTCCTGTCGGCGTTCCTGAGCCCGTCCACGGCGAAGAACGGCAGCATTTCGGCAATCGTGCCGATGGCCAGCCACGTGGACCACACCGAGCACGACGTGTCGGTGATCGTGACCGAACAGGGCCTGGCCGACCTGCGTGGACTGACCCCGCGCAAGCGCGCGCAGGTGCTGATCGACAACTGCGCGCACCCGGATTTCCGCCCGCAGCTGCAGGATTACTTCGACCGCGCCAGCCGCGAAAGCTACGGCAAGCACACCCCGCACCTGCTGCCCGAAGCGCTGTCGTGGCACCAGCGCTGGCTGGATACCGGCACGATGAAGGGTATGTAGCGTCGAGCCATGCTCGACGGCTTTCCTGTGCAGCCGAGCATGGCTCGGCTCTACAGGGGGCGATCGCGCTGTCACCCTTCCCAGCGATAGCCCACGCCGTAGATCGAGCGGATCCAGTCTTCGCCGCCGCCATCGCTCAGCTTGCGGCGCAGGTTCTTCACGTGGCTGTCGACGGTGCGGTCGGTCACGATGCGATGGTCGGCGTACAGCCGGTCCATCAGCTGGTCGCGCGACCACACCCGTCCGGGTGTGGTGACCAACGCATGCAGCAGCCGGAACTCCACCGGCGTCAGGTCCAGCCACTGGCCCTGCAGCGACGCGCGTGCGCCGGCCTCGTCCAGCTGCAGGCCAGGCGGTAGCGCCTGCCCCGCACGCGTACCGGCACGGCGCAGCACGGCACCGACCCGGGCCACGACCTCGCGCGGGCTGAACGGCTTGCAGATGTAATCGTCGGCGCCCACCTCCAGGCCCAGCAGGCGGTCCACCTCTTCCACCCGCGCGGTGACCATGATGACCGGCACATCGCCGGCCGCACGCAGATCGCGGCACAGCGCGATGCCATCGCGGTTGGGCAGCATCAGGTCCAGCAGCACCAGCGCCGGTTGCAGCCGTGCATAGGCCTGCATGACCTGTGCACCGTCGGCCACCCATTCGCTGCGGTAGCCGCTGGCCTGCAGGTAGTCGCACAGCACCGCGGCCAGGCGCGGTTCGTCTTCCACCACCAGCACGCAGTCAGCGCCGCCGCTCATGCGCGCACCGGCAGGCTGAACACCACGCGCAGGCCACCCAGCGCTGACGCTTCGGCATGCAACTGCCCGCCATGGGCCAAGGCGATGTTGTGGCTGATGGCCAGGCCCAGCCCGCTGCCACCGCTGGCACGGCTGCGCGAACCTTCGGCGCGGTAGAAACGTTCGAACAGGCGGGCGCGCTTGTCGGCGTCCACGCCCGGCGCACTGTCTTCAATGATGGCCACGACCTGCTCGTCGTGCCGCTGCACGCTTACCTGCACCTGGCCACCGCGGTCGGTGTAGCGCAGTGCGTTTTCCAGCAGGTTGGCAAACAGCTGCTGCAGCCGACGCTCGTCGCCGCGCACCGGAGTGGGCGCGCGACTGTCGAGGAACTGCACCTGCAGCCCGGCATCGGCGAAGCGCCCGCGCATGCCGGCCAGCGTGGACTGCAGCACACCGGCCAACTGCAGTGGCGCGAAGCGGTAGGCCAGCGCGCCGGACTGGGTCAGCGACAGGTCGTGCAGATCGTCGATCAGCTTGCCCAGCTGCTGTACCTCGAACTGCAGCGGCGCCAGCGTGTCCGCGCGCATCGGCCGGATACCGTCCTGGATCGCTTCCAGTTCCGCGCGCAGCACGGCCAGCGGCGTGCGCAGTTCGTGCGAAATGTCGGCCATGAAACTGCGCCGGTTCTGTTCGGTGTGCTCCAGCGTGTCGGCCAGGCGATTGATGTCGTGGCCCAGCCGCCCCAGCTCGTCATCGCCGGTGCGCGCGGCGCGCGCGCTGAAATCGCCTGCGGCCAGCTTGTGGATGGCCCCGGTCAGTCCGCCCACCTGGCGCAGCAGCGCGCGTGACAGCAGCCAGGCCAGCAGCGCGGCAATCAGCACCGAGGCGATGCCGCTGATCCAGCGCCCGTGCGACTGCTCGCGGGCAAAGCGGACATCGCCGGCGGCAATGGCCTTCTCGAAGGGAATCATTACCAGCCAGCCCACGGTGCGACCGCCGGCCTGCACCGGCAGGCGGATGCCATCCATGCGCGCCTGCGGGTTGCCCGCCAGGTAGCGGCCCTGCAGGTCCAGCGCGGCAAAACGCAGCACCGCGCCGGTCTGGTCGGACACCGGCGGCGCCCGCAGCGCGTCATCGGCGGGCGGTGCGGCCAGACGCATCATGTCGAACCAGGCATCGCGGTTGCCGCGCAGGAACGCCCAACTGCCATGCCGCGCGTAACCGGCCTGCACCTGCGGCAGCACTTCGCGCATGCGGCTTTCGCCCTGTTCGTTCAGATAGCCCAGGAAACCGCGCTCGAACAGGTACCGGCCAACCACGCCGTTGACCGCCAGCACCAGCGCGCAGGCGGTCAGCACCATCAGGAACAGCTTGGCGGGGGTTCCCAGTCTCATTGCCGTCTACTAAGCCGCATGCGCCGGGCCCAGCGCAAGGGAAAACGGCGGCGTTCAGGCAATCTCCCCATTTGCTGCACATTTGCCCACCAGCATGGCAAGCCTCGGAAAACCCATGGGGTGGCCAATGCCTGCACTGCACCGTCGTACCTTGTTCCGCCTACCCTGGCGCTGGATGCCGGGCTCGGCCCTGGCCATGGCCCTGGTGGCCTGCAGCCCGGCGCAGCCGCCGGCCCAGCGCGAGACCGAAGTGGTGGCAACGCCCATCACCACCGGCGCGCTGGCGGTGGAGCAATCGCTGGCCGGGCGCACGGTGGCGGCCATGGTGTCGGACGTACGCCCGCAGGTGGGCGGCATCCTGCAGCGCCGTGCCTTCACCGAAGGCGCCACGGTGAAGGCCGGGCAGCTGCTGTACCAGATTGATCCGCGCAGCTACCAGGCCGCCTATGACAGCGCCAAGGGCACGCTGGCCCAGGCCGAAGCGGCCGTGCTTTCATCGCGGCCCAAGGCCGAGCGCTACCGCAACCTGGTCGACGCCGATGCGATCAGCCGCCAGGACGCCGACGATGCACAGGCCACGCTGCGCGCCGATGAGGCCGCCGTCGTGGCTGCGCGTGCGGCGCTGCAGACCGCGAAGATCAACCTGGATTACACGCGGGTGACCGCCCCCATCGACGGCCGCATCGGCACGTCCACCTATACCCCGGGCGCGCTGGTGAGTGCCGGCCAGGAAACGGCATTGGCCACGATCCAGCAGCTGGATCCGATCCACGTGGACGTGAGCCAGACCAGCGCCCAGCTGCTGGCCCTGCGCCGACAACTGGACAGCGGTGCGCTGCAGGCGGTGGATGGCAAGGCGCAGGTGCGCATCGTGCTGGAAGACGGCAGCACCTATGCCCACACCGGCACCCTGGAAGTGGTCGGCACGGCAGTGGATACCGGCACCGGCAACGTGACCCTGCGCGCCACCGTGCCCAACCCCGAAGGCCTGCTGCTGCCCGGCGCCTACGTGCGCGCGATCCTGCCGATGGCGGTGGACCCGAACGCGATCCTGGTGCCGCAGAGCGCGGTCACCCGCAACACCAAGGGCGAGGCGCAGGTGAAGCTGGTCGGCAGCGACGGCAAGGTGTTGGAACGGGTGATCCAGACCCGCAGCGCGCAGGGCGACCAGTGGGTGGTCAGCAGCGGCCTGCAGGCCGGCGATCAGTTGATTACCGAAGGCGCCAGCAAGGTGTCCGCCGGCCAGACCGTGAAGGTGGCACGCGCCGGCACAGGCACGGCCACGCCCAGCAGCGGCACCGCCGCGCCGGCCAAGGACTGAGCCATGTCGCGCTTCTTCATCGACCGTCCCATCTTCGCCTGGGTGATCGCCATCGTGATCACCCTGGCCGGCCTGCTGGCCGTGTTCACCCTGCCGGTGGAGCAGTACCCGGACATCGCCCCGCCCAGTGTGTCGATCCGCGCCACCTATACCGGTGCCTCGGCGGAAACCACCGAAAATTCGGTCACCCAGGTCATCGAGCAGAACATGACCGGCCTGGACAACCTGATGTACATGTCGTCGAGCAGCTCATCGTCGGGCAGCGCCAATGTCACCCTGACCTTCGCTTCGGGCACCGACCCGGATACCGCGCAGGTGCAGGTGCAGAACAAGCTGCAGCAGGCGCAGTCGCTGCTGCCTGACGCCGTGCAGAGCACCGGCGTGACGGTCAGCAAGTCCTCGGGAAACCTGTTCATGGTGCTGGCCTTCACTTCCGATGACGGCAGCATGGACGGCACCGATATCGCCGATTACATGGTGTCCTCGCTGCAGGACCCGCTGAGCCGGGTGAGCGGTGTGGGCAACGTGCAGGTGATGGGTTCGGAGTACGCCATGCGGATCTGGCTGGACCCGGAGAAGCTGCGCACGTACTCGCTGATGCCTTCGGATGTAACCGCGGCCATCCAGGCGCAGAACAGCGATGTGACGGCCGGCTCACTGGGTGCGCTGCCGGCGGTGGAAGGGCAATCGCTGAGCGCCACCGTCACTGCGCGCTCGCGCCTGAAGACGGTCGAACAGTTCCAGGCGATCGTGGTGAAATCCACCGCCAATGGCGCCGACGTGCGCCTGTCCGACGTGGCCAGCGTCACCCTGGGCAGCGAGAGCTACTCGGCGGTCAGCCGCTTCAACGGCAAGGCGGCCGCTGGCCTGGGCATCGAGCTGGCCTCGGGCGCCAACGCGCTGGACGTGTCCACGGCGGTGGACGCCAAGCTGGCCGAACTGCAGCCTTACTTCCCCACCGGGCTGAGCTATCACGTGGCCTACAGCACCACGCCGTTCGTGCAGATCTCCATCGAGGAAGTGGTCAAGACCCTGATCGAGGCCATCGTGCTGGTGGTGGCGATCATGTACCTGTTCCTGCAGAACTGGCGGGTCACGTTGATTCCCGCGATCGCCGTACCGGTGGTGCTGATGGGCACGTTCGGCGTGCTGTCGCTGCTGGGGTATTCGATCAACACGCTGTCGATGTTCGCCATGGTGCTGGCCATCGGCCTGCTGGTGGACGATGCCATCGTGGTGGTGGAGAACGTCGAACGCCTGATGAGCGAGCAGGGTCTGTCACCGCGCGCGGCCACGCGCACCTCCATGGGCCAGATCACCGGTGCGCTGGTGGGCATCGCCCTGGTGCTGACCGCGGTGTTCCTGCCGATGGCGTTCTTCGGCGGCTCCACCGGTGCGATCTACCGCCAGTTCTCGGTCACCATTGCCTCGGCGATGATCCTGTCGGTGCTGGTGGCCATGACCCTGACCCCGGCGCTGTGCGCGACCCTGCTGTTGCCGATCAGCAAGGGCGGCCACACCTCCAGGCCCGGACTGCTGGCGCGCTTCTTCGCACGCTTCAATCACTTCTTCGATCGCAGTGCGCAGCGCTACGAGAACGGCGTGGCGAAAGTGATCGGCCACCGCCGCGTGGGCCTGGCCGCGTACCTGCTGGTGCTGGGGCTGATGGCGGCCCTGTTCTACACCCTGCCCAGCTCGTTCCTGCCTGAAGAGGACCAGGGCATGCTGATGGTGCAGGTGAAGCTGCCCTCCGGTGCCACCCAGCAGCAGACGCTGAAGGTGATCGACCAGGTATCGGAATACGTGCAGCAACAGCCGGAAGTGGACACGGTGATGGCCGTGGCCGGTTTCAGCATGGGCGGCAGCGGGCAGAACTCGGGCATGGCCTTCGTGAAGCTGAAGGACTGGGACGTGCGCGATGCCGACGCCAACAGCATCGGCCAGCGCATCACCCAGGCCATGGCGCAGCGTTTCCGCGATGCGCAGATCTTCGCCATGGCGCCGTCGGGCATTCCCGGCCTGGGCCAGAGCGCAGGCTTTTCGCTGGAACTGCAGGATGTGGGCGGCGCCGGCCACGACGCGCTGGTGAAGGCGCGCGAGCAGCTGCTGGCCCTGGCGGCCAAGAGCGATGTGGTGCAGTCGGTGCGCTATGACAACCTGGAAGACGCCCCTACCTTCGACGTGAAGATCGATGACGCCAAGGCCGGTGCGCTGGACCTGGCGCAGAGCGATATCAACGCCACCCTGTCCACTGCGCTGGGCAGCACCTACGTGAACGATTTCGTCAACCGCGGCCGCATCAAGAAGGTCTATGTGCAGGGTGAAGCCAGCGCCCGCATGCTGCCGCAGGACATCGAACGCTGGTCGGTGCGCAACAGCAACAACCAGATGGTGTCGTTCGATGCGTTCTCCAGCAACGGCTGGAGCTACGCGCCCTCGTCGCTGACCCGCTTCAATGGCACCGCGTCGATGGAGATCAGCGGCCAGGCCGCAGCCGGGGTGAGCTCGGGCACGGCCATGGCCGAGATGGAAGCGCTGGTGGCGCAGCTTGATGGCCAGTTCGGTGCGGCCTGGTCCGGCCTGTCCTACCAGGAACGCCAGGCCGGTGCGCAGGCACCGCTGCTGTACGCGGTGTCGCTGCTGTTCGTGTTCCTGTGCCTGGCCGCGCTGTATGAAAGCTGGTCCATTCCGTTCTCGGTGATGCTGGCCGTGCCGATCGGCATTGTCGGTGCCCTGCTGTTCACCAGCGCGCGCGGGCTGTCCAACGATGTGTACTTCCAGGTGGGCCTGCTGGCCACCGTGGGCCTGGCCGCGAAGAACGGCATCCTGATCGTGGAGTTCGCCAAGGAACTGGAAGACAAGGGCATGGGCCTGGTGCAGGCAACGCTGCAGGCGGCACGCCTGCGCCTGCGGCCGATCCTGATGACCTCGCTGGCGTTCATGCTGGGCGTGCTGCCGCTGGTGATCAGCAGCGGCGCCGGCTCCGGTGGCCGCCATTCGCTGGGCACCGGGGTATTTGGCGGCACGCTGGCATCCACCGCGCTTGGCATCTTCTTCGTTCCGCTGTTCTACGTGGCGGTGCGCACCCTGTTCCCGGCCAAACCGCGCGCGGCCGACGACGACCGCGACGCCAGCGATCTGGAGGTGAAGTAATGCACGTGATGTCTGTGTCCCGACAGCTGCTGGCCCTGGCCTGCGCTGCGGCGTTGGCGGGTTGCACCAGCCTGGCACCGGCCTACCAGCGCCCCGATGCGCCCGTGCCGGATGGCTTCGGTGCCACGCCGGCGGTGGCCGTGGTCGATGACGCGGTACCGGTGGCACGCCTGGAATGGCGCTCGGTGTTCGTGGACCCGCAACTGCAGCAGGTGATCGCACTGGCGCTGGATAACAACCGCGACCTGCGCGTGGCCATGCTGAACATCGAAGCGGCGCGTGCGAAGTACCGCATCCAGCGTGCCGACCTGCTGCCCAGCGTGGATGCCAGCGCCAGCCACAGCGCCGCACGTTCCAGCGTAGCCGGCACCGACGCTGGCACCGCGGTCACCCGCAGTGCCAGCGCGCAGGTGGGCTTCAGCAGCTGGGAACTGGATCTGTTCGGGCGCATCCGCAGTCTGAAGGACGAGGCCCTGCAGACCTGGCTGGCCACCGAACAGACCCAGCGCAGCACGCGCATGAGCCTGGTGGCCGAAGTGGCCAGCGACTGGCTGGCGGTGGCCGCCGGGCAGCGCCGCCTGCTGTTGGCCGAACAGACGCTGGCCAGCCAGCGCGAGAGCCTGGCGCTGACCGAACGCCGGCATGCGCAGGGCGTGGTGTCCGGGGTGGACCTGGCCTCGTTGCAGGCCAGCGTGGAAAGCGCACGCGCCGACGTGGCGTCCTATCGCACCGCGCTGTCGCAGGCGCGCAACGCACTGGATCTGGTGGTGGGCTCGCCGGTGCGCGACGACCTGCTGCCGGCCGCCGATGCCGACCGCAGCGCAGTGATGCTGGCTCCCCTGCCGGCCGAATTGTCTTCGGCGGTGCTGCTGCAGCGGCCGGACGTGTTGTATGCCGAGCACACGCTGAAGGCGGCCAACGCGGATATTGGTGCCGCCCGCGCCGCGTTCTTCCCTACCGTCTCGCTGACCGCCGCCACCGGCAGCGGCAGCGATGCGCTGTCGAGCCTGTTTGACAGTGGCACCCGGCAATGGAGCTTCGTGCCCACCATCAGCCTGCCGATCTTCCACGCAGGTGCACTGAAGGCCTCGCTTGACCAGGCGAAGATCAGCAAGGATATCGGCGTGGCGCAGTATGAAAAGGCAATCCAGAGCGCCTTCAGCGAAGTGGCCGACGCGTTGGCGGTACGCAGCAATCTGGATGAACAGCTGGACGCGCAGCGCGCACAGGTGGCAGCCACCACGCGGGCACGGGCGCTGGCCGAGGTGCGTTACCGCAACGGCGTGGACAGCCGCCTGGAACTGCTGGATGCCCAGCGCACCGACGATGCCGCACAGCAGACCCTGGTGACCCTGCAGTTGGCCGAAGCCAGCAATCGGGTGACGCTGTACAAGGTGCTGGGCGGCGGCGCCGACGCCAACCCGGCCATGTGACGAAACACGGGGTCGGATCCCTTTCCAGCGGAAAGGGCTCTGACCCCACCCCGGCATCAACCGCGCAGCGCCGCCAGCGACTCAGCCTGCAGCCGCTCGTAGATCTCGAACTCGTCATTCACGGCCACGCCCAGCGCCTGTTCGAAGGCCTCGCGGTTGGCGTGCGCGGCATAGGCACGCTGCTCTTCGCCGCCCAGGTTCGACTGGAAAATGCCTGCGGCGCTGACCGGCAGGAAGTCTTCGTAGACGATCGGGTCGGCCGTCGCCAAGCCGGCAGCCACTAGCACTTCGGCCGGCAGATCCGCCACGCGCTCCGGCGCGGCACGCCCGGCCTCGGTCAGCTGGTAACGGTAGTAGCCCAGGCCTTCCTGGCGCAGCGTGTCATGGTCATCGGGGAAGCTGGCGAACACCGCCTGCAGGCGCTGGCCATAGTCGCCGCCGGTGCTGCCGGCACCGCCGGCGTCGCGCGCCTGCGCCAGCAGCTGGTCGTACAGCGCACGGCCCTTCGGGGTCAGCGCCAGGCCGCGCTGCTCGATCTCGCCGAAGCGCGCGGTGTGGGTGCCGGCATCGCCGCCTTCCGCATCCGGGAAATGCACGGCCTCTTCCAGCGCCTTGAAGCTGGTCTGCCGCAGCAGGATCGGGCAGGCGCGGCGCGGCGGACCTTCGATCACCGCCTTGGCCGCCATGCCCTGTTCGATCATCGCCCCCTGCGCGGCGTCGATATCCAGCGTACGCGGGGTCAGGTGGTTGATATGCGGACCGCGGAAGCTGACCACGTCGGCCACCAGCCGGTGCGCGTTGTGCAGGGCGTGGTAGGTGGGCAGATCCACGGTGGCATCGCCGTGCCAGCGGAAGGTTTCCAGTGCCTCGGCCACGAAGCGTTCGGCATCGGCCTGCGACAGGCCACCGTCACGCTCGGCCTGGTCGATCAGCGCCAGCGCGCCATCGGTGAAGATGCGGCGGCGCTCGAGGATGCGTGCCGATTCGGCGCGCAGCGTTTCATCTTCGATGAGTTCCAGCCGCAGCAGCGAGGTGAACACGCGGAACGGGTTCTGCGCCAGCGCGGCGGCAGTGAGCGGGCGGAAGGCGGTGGAATGCACCGGCACACCCGCCACCGACAGATCGTAGTAGCCCACCGGGTACATGCCCATGACCGCGAACAGGCGGCGCAGGGTGGCCAGTTCCTGCACGGTGCCGACACGGATCGCGCCATGGCGCTCTTCGTCCAGCCGCGCACGTTCGTCGTTGCGCTGCAGCTGCGCGGCCAGGGCCGGGTCGCTTTCCAGCACCTGCGTGTTGATGCGCTCCACCAGGTCCACCAGCGCGCCGTACAGCGGCACTTCGGTGCGGTACATGCGGGACATGGCCTGGGCGAACAGGCGACGGATCAGATCAGGCGAAACGAAAGAGGCGCTCATCGGTTACTCGATCACGGGAACGGGGAACAACGCGAATCCCTATTGTCGCCGCACCGCGCGGCCGCGGCGAGACGCACAGCAGCATGAAGAATATCGGTAGCGCCGGGCCATGCCCGGCGGAATACCCTGCTTGGCTGGGTGCGAACCAAGGTTCGCACCTACCGGGCAACCGCCGTGCACCGCTTTGGTAGGTGCGAACCTTGGTTCGCACCGATCTGGCAGCCGCCGGGGCAAAAGCCGTGCGAACCAAGGTTCGCACCTACCGGGCAAGCGCCGTGGACCGCTTTGGTGGGTGCGAACCTTGGTTCGCACCGATCTGGCAGCCGCCGTGGACCGCTCTGGTGCGTGCGAACCAAGGTTCGCACCTACCAGGGCAGCCGCCGGGCATGGCCCGGCGCTACCGGCCCAGCTGGCGCTTCAGGGTGGCATCCAGGGTGATCGGCCGGTCCCAGTGCTCGAAGCTGGCCACCACGGCGTGGCGCACGGCGCGCACGTGCAGATTCGTGGGTTTCACCGGCATGCGTTCGACCACCGCCTCCCAGCCGCCCTCCGGGTTCTGGCTGAAGGCACGCACGCTGTCGCGGCAGGTCTGGCCGCTGGCCTTGGCCCAGAAGCAGGCGAAGTAGATATCGCCGGCCTGCCAGCCGTGGGTGCTGAACAGCGCGCTGACGTAGGCGCGCGGCACGTCGGCATAGCGCGAGACTTCATCCAGGAACGCGTCGGGGTAGCGCTCGGCGTAGTGGTTGATGTCCTGCAGCTGGGCATCCAGCCAGCTGTCGCCGCTGTTCACTTCATAGGCCGCCGAACGTTCGGCGGTCTGCTGGGCCAGCACGGTGGCCGGCACCAGCAGCAGGATCGACAGCAGCGCGCGCAGGATCAGGTTCATGCCCCGATTCTGCCGCAGCCGCTGCGCCGTGTCAGGCTGCGGCGGCCTTGGCTTCGATGGCGGCCAGCGCGGTCGGCCAGTCCCACGCCGTATCGGCGGTGACCATGCGCGGTTCATCGTCGGCCACGCCATGTTCGGTTTCATGCGCCCAGGTCACCGCATACGGGGTGTGGATGCCCCACCCACCCAGGGTGACCACCGGCTCGATATCCGAGCGCAACGAGTTGCCCACCATCACGAACTGCGAGATCGGCAGCTCGAATTCGGCCAGCACGCGCGCGTAGGTCTGCGGGTCCTTCTCGGACACAATCTCGATGCGCGGGAACAGGTCGTGCAGGCGGGCGACGTCGATCTTCGCTTCCTGATGGAACAGATCGCCCTTGGTGATCAGCACCACCGGGTAGTGCTCGGCGATGGCCGCCACCGATTCGCGCACGCCGTCGATCAGCTCGACCGGGTGGCGCAGGGTGTCGTGGCCGATATCCAGGATGCGCTGGATGTCCTTGGCTTCAATGCGCTGGCCGGTGATGTCGATGGCTGCTTCGATCATCGACAGCGCCATGCCCTTCACCCCGTAGCCGAACACGCCCAGGTTGCGCTGCTGCACTTCCAGCAGATGGCGCGCGGTGCGGGTGTCATGCACGTCGATGTAGCGCGACAGCAGGTCCAGATAATCCTGCTCGGCCTTGCGGTAGTAGTCCTCGCTCTTCCACAGCGTATCGTCACCGTCAAAACCGACCAGGCCGATGGCGCGCGACGGCGCGGGCATGGAGGTGTTCATCGCACAAGGATACAGGCCCCCGGCACGCAGAAAAAACCCGGGCGGCCGAAGCCGCCCGGGTCCCCATGCACCGGTTGTCCCGACGGTGGTGGATCAGCGGCCCGGCGCGGTGTTGCCGCCGGCTGCGGCGCCCTGCTGGGCCGCCACGTAGGCCTTGTACTCGTCGGGGCTCAGTTCCCCGTCCTTGTTAGCGTCGGCCTGGTCGAACACCTGCGCCAGGCCCGCATTTACCTGCGCCTCGGCCTTGCTGATGGTGCCGTTGCCATCGGTATCGATGCTGGCCCAGGTCTGGCCGCCGCCGCCACCGCTGGCCTGCGCCGACGCTGCGGCCGCCGCGTTGCTGGCCTGGTCAGCGGCCTGGCCGGCCTGTGCCGCCGACTGCTGGGCCTGCGCGGCCTGGTTCTGTGCCTGCGCGGCCTGCTGCTGGGCGGACTGCGCCATGGCCGGAAGGGTGAGCAGGCTGCCAGCAGCAACGACCAGGGCGATCAGGGGCTTACGGTTGCGAATCGTCATAGGGAATGTCTCCTTTGGGTGGTGTTGCGCGGCCTGTTGTTTCCGCACGGCACCTACCCTGCCACCCCGTTTCTGAATCGATTTTGCGCCGCGACCGGCGCCACCACGCGGCATTAACCACTCGGCGGTGCACATGCTTTAGCGCGGTGGTTAGCGCGAAGTGAGCGGCTCATAAGGCACGCATTCAGCGCGCGCGCATTTAACCTGCACGCAACGAAAAACCTGCGTCAGTCGACGTTCTGCGCAGATGACCGCGAACTGAACACGATCCATCCCAGCGCCACGCCGGCGAGCGCGCCCGCGATTTCCAGCACGACGCGGCTGCCCAGTTCGTTGGGGTCGTGGATGGTGGAGAGGAAGATGCGCGCGTACAGCGGTGATTCCAGCCGCACGATGCCCATGTAGAACAGCTTCCAGATATCGATGCCGGCGCCGATGATCACCGCCAGCACGCACGCAGCACCGATGGCCTGGTTCACCGAACCACCCAGGCCGCGCACCACCCGCAGCATCAGCAGGTACATCAGCAGGCCCACCAGCAGGGCGATGCCGCCGGCTTCCAGAGTACCAAGCAGGCCGAAGTGCAGCGGAAGGTTCATGCGCGGGCGCGTGCAGGGAGAGGCGGCCAGTGTAATTCCATCGGCAGGGCTGCGCCCTTCCCACCGTAGAGTCGAGCCATGCTCGACTGAAGTGGATGAAATCCTGGCCGGCGATCGAAAACCATCCACGCGTGGCGTGGATCTACTTTACGGGCACGTCGTAGGCGGTGCCGGGGTCCGGTTCGGGCTGCAGGGTGTAGTGCCACCACTCCTGCGGGTAGTTGGCGAACCCGCGCCGGGCCATGGCCTGCAGCAGGTGCTGGCGGTTGCCGCGCTGCGCCGGGGTCAACCCGGGCGCTTCGGTGTGTGCACGCACGCCGAAGAAATCGAAATCCGTCCCCATCTCCATCACCACACACGTGCCCGTGCGGCAATCCAGCAACCCCAGGTCGACGGTGGCGCCACGGCTGTGGCCGGAGCGCTCGGCGATGTAGCCGTCGGCCAGCAGTTGTGGCTTGTCCAGGTCTGGATACTGCAGGGCCTTGCGCGATTGCTCGCGCGGATCGTGCACCCAGGCCATGAAGGCCTGCACGGCGCGCACGGGCCGGTAGCAGTCGTACACCCGCAGGCCATAGCCGGCGCGGCGCAGGTCGGCTTCCACATGGGCCAGTGCCTGCGCCGCCGGTGCCAGCAGATAGCACGCCGCGGCTTGATAGCCCGGCACCGCAGCACCGGTGAAGTTGTTGGCGCCGGCGTAGCGGATGTCGAGCTGGATCTGCGGCGACAGCGAGCGGATGTCCACCAGCCCGGCCGCTGCCGCATCGGTGGCCGTGGAGACCCGCGGTGGCTCAGCGGCGCGAGCCGTCGCCGCTGTCAGTGCAATCACCAGTGCGAGTGAAATGCAGATCCTGGAAGTCATAGCTGAAGTCGATCTCCGGGTCGATGGCGCGCAGGTCCAGCGTTGGCACCGCGCCGTCGCCTGGCTGCAGCCATGCCTGCGCCTGCTCGCCCAGCGTATCCCAGTGCAGCAGCCAGCGGCCCTGCACCTGCTGCACGCTGGCCTGCAGCTTCGGTGATTTTTCCACGGCGAAGCGCAGCCCCTGCGGCCCCGGGCACAGTGATGCATTGCCCAGCCAGGGATCGCGATAGCGCCCCTGCCAGCGCGACAGATCGGCACCGGTGGCCGCGCGCGCGCCGGCGGTGGACGGCCGCCCGTCATCGCTGGCCGCCCGAACGGCGCGATCGGCGGCCAGCTCGGCCAGGTAGCCCATGGCCGTGTGCGCCTGCTCCGGCGCGGTGAAGCGCTTCAACATCGACTGCATCAACGCGGTACGCGCATCCTCGCCTTCGCCGTTGATCAGCATCACCACACCCACCTTGCGGTCGGGCAGCAGCGCCAGCGAGGAATACATGCCCGACAGCGTGCCGGTGTGCGCCACCTTCCACTGCCCGTCCATGTCTGAAACGCGCCAGCCGTAGCCATAGCCGTAGAAGTGGGCGTTGTCCCAGCGGCGCTGGCGTTCGCCCAGCGGCATGGGCATGTGCAGGGTCCACAGCGTGCGGCGCTGCTCGCTGCCCAACCAACCGGGCACCAGCGCCGGGTCCAGCAGCACCTGCATCCAGCGGGTCATGTCACGCAGCGAACAACGGATGCCACCGGCGGCCATCGAGGTCAGATCGGGGCTCTGCGCGCCATCGGCGTTGACCACCACCGGTTGGCCATCGCGAACGGTGTGAGGCTGGGCGACGTTGCCCACGCGCTTCACCGACCACGCACCCACCTGGCAGCGCTGCAGGCCCAGTGGCTGCAATACCTGTTCGCGCATCAGCTGGTCATAGGGCTTGCCGCCAGCCGCAGCGGCGACTTCGCCGGCCACCACATACATCAGGTTGTCGTAGGCATAGCCGCTGCGGAAGCTGCTGACCGGCTTGAGGTGCGCCAGCCCGGCGATGATGTCGGCGCGGGTGTAGGCATTGGGCTCGGGCCACAGCATCAGGTCGCCCGCCCCCAGGCCAAGGCCGCTGTTGTGGATCAGCAGGTCGCGCACCTGCATGTGCTGGCCCACCCAGGGGTCATGCATGCGGAACGTGGGCAGGTACTTCTTCACGGGGTCGTCCCAGCGCAGCCTGCCCTGTTCCACCAGGCGGGCCAGCAAGGCCGCGGTCATGGCCTTGCTGTTGGAGGCGATCTTGAACAGCGTGTCTTCATCAATACCACCACCATCGCCGCGCGCGCCCTGGACGTAGCGATAGACCACGCGGCCGTCTTCCACGACGGCCAGGGCGATGCCCGGCAGGTGCTCGTGCTGCACCACCGCGGCCACATCGGCATCGAGGGACGCGGTGCTGACCGCCTGCGCGTGCACCGCCGGTGCCAGCGCCAGCAGCGTCATGCCCGCGTAGCGCCAGCAACGGCCCCGCGCGGCGCCGGCACGGCTCAGAAGTTCCACGTCACCACCAGCTGGGTGTAGCGCGGGGCCTGCCAGCGCGTGCCCGTGCCGAAGGTGGCTTCGCGGTATACGCCCGGCTGTGCTTCGTAGCGCTGGTGCACGTTGATGGTTTCCTGGTTGTTGAACAGGTTGTACACCGACAGCCGCGCGCTCAGGTCGATGCCCTCCACCGGCAAGCGCCAGGTCACGTTGGCACCCAGGGTCCAGGTCCACGGCAGGCGACCGAACGCACCGCGCGGGCTGTACTCGAACTGGCGCTGGTCATACGGGCCCGAACAGTTGGCCACGCACAGCCAGCCGGTACCGCCGCCACTGCCCTCGCTGGAGGTGCTGCCACCGGCGATGCTGTCGTTGGGCCACATCACGCCATAGGCGGTGATCGGGCCGCCGGACTGCACCTGCAGCGTGGTGCCGAACGACCACTGCTTGTTCAGCGCATACGCCGCGCGCAGCTTGAACTGGTGGCGGAAATCATTGAACAGCACGCCATAGCGTTCATTGGTGGCCGGGTGGTCCCAGAACTGCACCATGCCGGTGTCGCCGTAGTTGGTGTCCGAGTTCACCGGGCCTTCGAAGTTGCCTTCGCTCTTGGACCACAGGTACGAGGCATTGAACAGCCACTTCTCGTCCCAGGCGCGGTCGATCTGGAACTCCAGCCCCTTGTAGGTGCGCTTGGGCTTGGAATAGCCGATCACTTCGCCGCTGCCGCCCTTGCGATAGCCGCTGTTGGCGGTATCGATGGTGATCCAGCCTTCCTGCGCGCAGCCAATGCTGGAGTCGCCCCAGATCGTCAACGATTCGCCGGGGTTGGCGATCGGCCACAGGGTGCTGGGGGTCGGACCACACGGCGTGTAGTTGATGCGGATGTCATCCAGCGCGCGGGTCATGCGCCGGTAGGTGGCATTCACGCCCCACGACCAGGCCTGGTTGATCATGCTCTGGAAGCCCAGGATGTATTCGTCCTGGTAGACCGCCTTCAGGTCCTTGTCCACGCTCTGCCGCAGGTCGGCGCCACCGGTGTTCATGCGCGTATCGGTCGGGCCGATCTGCTGGCCGATGATCGGCGCCATGTACGCCGAGCCGGTGGGTGAGGTCTGTTGCTGCCAGCCTTCCAGCACGTAGTAGCTGTACTCGTCGGTCAGGCCACCAGCGAAGTTGACGTTGATGTTGTTGGTGACCGGCAGGTAGTAGCGGCCGGCGTTGCCGAACAGCTTGGTGCTGCCATCACCGCGCATGTCCCACGAGAAGCCCACGCGCGGCGCCACCAGGTCGTCCATCTTGATGAAGGCGTTGCCCTGCGCGGTGCGGTTTTCGAAGCGGTCCCAGCGCACGCCCAGGTTCAGCATCAGGTTCGGAGTGACGTTCCAGATGTCTTCCAGGTAGAAGGCGTTCGCTTCGGTTTCAAACTTGCCACCGGACTGCCGGTTGCGTGCGCGCAGCATCTCGGTCACGCCGGCCGGCACGTAGGCGTTGGCGCCGTCCCACACTTCATCGCCGGGGCGCGCCACGTAGGCGGTGTAGCTCAGCGCGGTGGGGCCGGGGTAGCGGGTGGACTGATCGGTGGTCATCAGTTCGCGGTCCACGCCGAAGCGCAGCAGGTGGTCGCCCAGCTGCGATTCGAAATCCAGCCGCGCCACGTCGCGGGTGTCATCACGCTCGGCCACTGCGGTACCGGTGGGATGGCAGCCCGCGCGCAGGCCCTGCAGCTTGTACAGGCGGGTGCCGTAGGTGCTGTCGGTGAACACCGGGCTGCAGGCCTGGTCCAGCGACGAGTTGGTGAACGCACGCTGGTTGTTCTGGCCCACCATGGCGCGGGCGGTGAAGTTCTGGCCGAAGTGACCGGTATAGGTGGCCGACCAGTTCTTGCCGCCGGTTTCGGTCACCGAATCGCCGCCCCAGGCGCCGATCTCATCCTCGTCCCAGTCGTAGCCATAGGACGCGTTGGTCACATCGCCTTCGTCGGAGAACGCCAGCAGGGCCAGGCTGTGGTCGTCGTTGATGTTCCAGTCCAGCTTGGCGCCCCAGAACCCATTGCCGGAATCGTTCTTGAACCAGGTGCTGCCGTCGGACGAGGTGTTGTGGCCCTTGTCGCTGCGGTCTTCGTACATGGCAAACAGGAACAGCTTGTCCTTGATGATCGGCCCGGAACCCCAGACATTGGTCTTCAGGAACGAGTTGTTGTCACGGCTGCCATAGGAATGGGCGCTGCCATCGCGGTGGAAATGATCGCCCGCGCTGGATCGCCAGGCGCTGGGTTCGGCGGTCACTTCCACGCCGCCCTTGAATTCATTGCTGCCCGAACGGGTGACGGCGTTGATGACACCACCGGTGGAACGGCCGAACTCCACCGAGTAGCCGCCGGTCTTGACCTGGAACTCGTTGAAGAACGCGAACGGCGCCGTGCTGAAGCCGCGCCGGGTGTACATGTCGGTCACGTTCAGGCCGTTGATGAACACCGCGTTCTCGGCCACCGACGAACCGGCGAAGGACAGGCCACCGAACGAGGAATTGCCGCCCACCACGCCCGGCGCCATCAGCGCCACCGCGGAAAGATCCTGCGCCACCGGCAGGCGCGAGATTTCCTGGCGGTTGATGTTGAACGAAGTTTCGGTGGAATACACATCCACGCGGTTGACCACGCGCGCGCCGCGCACCTGCAGCGCATCCAGATTGGTCACGCCACCGGCGCTGGCCAGGTTCACCGTGGTGGTCCCCCCTACGCCCACGCTCACTGCCACCTGCTCGCCCAGGCTTTGCCCATCGCGGCTCAACTGCAGCTGGTAGTCGCCCACTGGCAGCTGGCCCAGGCGGTAGCTGCCGTCGGCGCCCACGGTCACCGTGCGGGTCAGGCCGGTGCTGCTGCTGACCACGGTGACCTGGTCACCGGCCGTAGCCCGGCCGGCCACCGCACCGGTCACGTTCTGTGCAAATGCAATACCGGGCGCGATCACGCCCAGACACGCGCCCAGGGCGACGCTCAACGCCGCCCGCTTGATGCTGTAAGCCTTCATCCCCTGCTCTCTCCTGCAAGAATTGAATGGTGTGGAATGGATCTAGCGGATGTCGCGCTGGGGTTGCCTGGCGGGCAGTACCTGCCATTGGAGGTCGTAGCTCCACTGGTCGAAGTACAAATTGCCGCCTGCCCACTCGGCCTCGCCGCGCTGCGAGTCGACCGTTTCCGAGCGGTAATGCTGTTTGGCCGGCACCAAGGGCTGGCCGAAATCATCGTTGAAGGCGATGCGGTAGCCATCCAGGCCACCCAGGTAGAAGTCGCGCAGCGCGGGCACATCGCTGGCCAGCGCGCCGGTGGTCACATCCATCGGCAGCCAACCGTACGGCGCCAGATAGACCTGTCCCCAATCGTGCAGGTTGTTGTAGCCACTGCCATCGTCTGAAAACACCATGCCCGACTGCCAGCGCGCGGGAATGCCGTTCATGCGCAGCAGCGCGATCAGCAGCAGCGTCTGCTGGCCACAATCGGCGTGCCCTGCGCGCAGCGCGTAATCACTGATGTTACTGAGCGTGGAGTACTCCCGCGCACCGGCCCAGGGAATGCGATCCACTGCGGCGAACAATCGGCGCACGACTTCATGCGGCCGCGTTTCACCCTGCAGCACCTGGTCGGAGAACAGCTTCAGCGCCGGGGTGAACTGCACATGCGGCAACTGCTCGGCCAGGTAGGGCTGCAATGCGGGGTCGGCAGGCGTGGGCTGCACGCGCGCCGGATCGATGGCGGTATGCCGTGCGAAGATCGTCAGCGCATAGCGGATCTCGAAGCGGGTGGGCTGCCCGGCCACCGCCTTGGCTTCCAGGTAGGCCGTGCGCTGCAGGGTGCTGGGTGGCGCGACCTGCGCGTTGCCCGGTGTGCTGCCCAGCCACTGCACCTGCTCCTGCTGGCCGGCAATCTCGCGCGGGTACGGAATCCAGGCGCGCACGGTTTCGCCGGCCGGCACCGCATCGGCCTTCACTGTCAGCGATTGGGTGAATGCAACGCGCTGCGGCAGCACCGAAGCGTTGCCGCTGCGCGCGGCAGCGGCCAGCACCTGCGCGTGGTGCGCGTTCAACACTTCATTGGGGCCAGGCGCTGGCATCGGTGCGTCGGCGCGGCGCCGCGCACGGGCCTCGTCGCTGAGCAGGAACAGGTTCGACGGCGCACGCTTGAAGTACCTGCGGGTGCCATCGATATCCAGGTGTTCGATCAGGCCGAGCTGGTCCCAGCGCGCGAATTCTTCGTCGCACAGGTCGGGAATCCAACGCCGCACAGCGGCCTGTGCGGCGGCGCGGTCCAGGCTGAAATCCAGACGGATGCGGCGCATGCGCTCTGCCTGGAACCGCAGCGCCGCATCTCCCGGCTGCTGCGCGATCAACGCGTGTGCCTGGGCGAAGTGGCCGGCGTCGACGGCATCGATCGCCTGCAGCAGGCGGGCGCCAGACGACGGTGCCGCCGCAGCCGCGCACGCCCACAGCAGCAGCGCGGCACCCAGGCCGGCGGCAACAGGCAGACGCGGTTTGCGAACGACGGAATCCACAGCGACACTTCCCCAGCGCGGGTGGTAACGGCTGTGTAACACGGGCGGCAGGGGTGGTCAATAATTTATTCTTGCTTTCGCCGCCGAAAGGAATAAATATTCCGAAAGGCATTCGAGGAGGGTGTGCAGCGCATGATCCTGGCTTCCCGCAAACCGCGCCGTGGCACGTGGCGCCGGTGGTCCCTGGCCCTGTGCCTGCTGGCCACACCGTTGCTCACGCAGGCCGCCCCGGCGCCTGATCCCGGCGCAGCGCTGCCGTATGTGATCGGCCTGCACGAGGCCTACCTGACCCCGGACTACTGGGCCGCGCGGCTGGACAACGCCGATACGCCGATCCTGGACCGCGCGCAGATCCAGGCACAGAACGCGCGCATGCGTGCGCAGGACGCCCACATCCAGCAGATCGCCGCGCTGCCCGCGCAGCTTCCGGCGCAGCAGGTGCGCGCCAGCATCACCGCCTTGTCGCAGTGGCCGACGCGTGCGTTGTACAACGACGCCGGCCAGGACATCGCCGCGGCACAGCGCAGCGCGATCGAAGCCAACCTGGGCCTGCAGGGCGTGCCGGCGCAGGTCACCCCGGCCTATGGCCTGGTGGTGAAGCGCGCCGCGCTGCGCACCTTCCCCTCCCGCCAACGCGTTTTCAGCAGCCGCGGTGATACCGATATCGATCGCTTCCAGGAATCGGCGCTGTTCCCGGGTGACAAGGTCGCCGTCGTCCACCGCAGTGCCGATGGCCGCTGGCTGTTCGTGCACAGCGAACGCTACAGCGCCTGGATCGAAGCCGAAGCCGTAGCGACCGGCGACAAGGCCAGCGTGCTCGGCTACGCCACGCAGGGCCCGTACCGCATCGTGACCGGCGCGGTCGCCCATACCGCCTACACCCCCGAAGAACCGCGCGTTTCGCGCCTGCAGCTGGACATGGGCGTGCGCCTGCCGGTGCTGGCCGACTGGCCGGCCGCCACCGCGGTGAACGGCCAGCAGGCGCACGCCGCGTGGGTGGTGCAGGTGCCGGTGCGCGAGGCCGACGGCCGCTTGAAGCTGGTGCCGGCCCTGCTGCCGCGCTCGCAGGACACCGCCGCCGACTACCTGCCGCTGACCCCACGCCTGCTGCTGCAGCAGGCCTTCAAGTTCCTGGGCGAACGCTACGGTTGGGGCCATGACTACGACACCCGCGACTGCAGCGGCTTCGTCTCCGAGATCTACCGCAGCTTCGGCGTGCTGCTGCCGCGCAATACCAGCGCGCAGGCGGTCAGCCCGGCGCTGGACCGCCTGCCGTTCACCGACAAGGACAGCAAGGCGGTGCGCGACCGCGCCGTGGCCAACCTGCAGGTGGGCGACCTGGTCTACATTCCCGGCCACGTGATGATGGCCATCGGCCATGTCGACGGCCGCACCTGGGTCATCCACGATACCGCGGGCGGCAGCTGGTTCGGCGCCGACGGCCAGCGCGTGCAGGCCCATCTGAACGGTGTGTCGGTCACTCCGCTGGAGCCGATGATGGCCAGCGACACCGTCCGCTACATCGACCGCATCACCAACATCCAACGCCTGCGCGCCAAGAATCCCGAATGAAGATCACCGCCATCGAACTGGGCATGCTGCGCGTGCCGCTGAAAACACCGTTCAAGACCGCCCTGCGCACGGTGGAAACCGTGGAGGACGTGGTGGTGCTGGTGCGCACCGACAGCGGCCACACCGGCTATGGTGAAGCGCCGGCCACGGCGGTGATCACCGGCGATACCCACGGCTCGATCATCGAAGCGATCCGCCACTTCATCGCCCCGCGCCTGATCGGCCAGGAAGTGGTCAACCTCAACCGCCTGTGCGGCCTGGTGCAGACCGCCATGGAGCGCAACACCAGCGCCAAGGCCGCGGTGGAAATCGCGCTATACGACCTGTGGGCGCAGCTGCACGGCGCGCCGCTGTACCAGATGCTGGGCGGCGGCGATCCGGTCATCACCACCGACATCACCATCAGCGTGGATTACATCGACAAGATGGTGGCCGATTCGCTGTCGGCCATCGATCGCGGTTTCGAATCGCTGAAGATCAAGGTCGGCAAGGACATCGGCCTGGACATCGAACGAGTGAAGGCGATCCACACCGCCGTGCAGGGCCGCGCCCTGCTGCGCCTGGATGCCAACCAGGGCTGGACCGCCAAGCAGGCAGTGCATGCCATGCGCACGCTGGAAGACGCCGGGGTGGTGCTGGAACTGCTGGAGCAGCCAGTGAAGGCCGCCGACATCAACGGCCTGAAGTACGTGACCGACCGGGTGAACACCCCGGTGATGGCCGACGAAAGCGTGTTCAGCCCGAGCCAGGTGATGGACCTGATCCAGCAGCGCGCGGCGGACATCATCAACATCAAGCTGATGAAGACCGGCGGCCTGTCCAACGCGATCCGCATTGCCGACATTGCCGGCATCTACGGCGTGCCGTGCATGATCGGCTGCATGATCGAATCGAGCATCAGCGTGGCCGCCGCCGTGCACCTGGCCGTGGCCAAGAGCGATGTGATCACCAAGGTGGACCTGGACGGCCCTTCGCTGGGCCAGTTCGACCCGGTCAGCGGCGGCGTGCACTTCAACGAATCGGAAATCAGCATTGCCGATGTACCCGGGCTGGGCATCACCGAAGTGCGCGGGCTGGAGATGCTGGGTTGATCCGATCGGTCGAGCCTGGCTCGATGCTGCCATCGATATGGGCGACCGATCGTTGGTCGCGCGTTACTTTTCTTTGCGCGCAAAGAAAAGTAACCAAAAGAAACGCTCCGCCATCCGCGAGCCGACGTGCTACGCACGCCGGTGCCCTGCGCTCCTCGGTCCGCCGAGGGACGGCGCGGAACTCGCTGCGCTCAGACACCCGCGCCTCTTCGCCCTCGCCGGACCTGCGGTGCTCGGCTCGCTACAAGGCGGATTCAAAATCCAAGGCAACAGCCGCCAGTAGATCCACGCCACGCGTGGATGCACTTGCTTTTGCCCCACCCCGTACCCCCTTCGCGGCTGGCGCGCGCGCGATCTGTCCGGGGTCGGGCGGGTGGGGCTTGCAGGGGTGTCCGCGCCATGGGCCCGAGGCATGCCTCGGGCGGGTTGGGCAGGACGCCCAACCCCGGTCTTGCCGTTTGCGCAGGACAGCGCAAACGAGCAAGCGCGGCCAAGCCTACACGGACGTACTTGCGGCGTCCCCCGCAAACCCCACCCGCCCGACCCACCCCATGACCCGCTCTACGCTGCCAACCGCAACGCGTTCCCCTATGCTCCAACGCACGACACCCGGACGCCCCCCATGCCGCCCCTGCTGAAAATCCGCGCCGAGCGTGGGCAGATGTCGGCCATCGAACGCCGCATCGCCGATTTCATCCTGGACAACGCCCACCTGCTGCGCGACTACTCCTCGCAGCAGCTGGCCAGCGCGCTGGGCATCAGCCAGTCCAGCGTGGTGAAGTTCAGCCAGAAGCTGGGCTTCAAGGGCTACCCGGACCTGAAGTATTCGATCGGCCAGGACGTGGCCCGCGCCGGCAGCACCGCGCCGCAGACCCCGCATGAACCCGAAGGCGGCGACGACTACCAGCGGCTGGACGACGCCCTGCAGCGCAGCAAGGCACAGGCCGAGGAAGAAACCCGCGCCGCCAACCCACGCCAGGAAATCGAACGCATCGTGCAGATGCTCGATGGCGCGCCCAAGCTGTTCGTCTACGGGCTGGGCGACGACGGCCTGTACGCGCGCGAGTTCGCCATGCGCCTTTCGCTGCTGGGCCTGCTGGTGGTGCCCCACACCGACCCGGTGCTGCTGCTGGCCAACCTGTCCGCGGCGCGGCCCGGCGATGTACTGCTGGTGTTTTCCGAGTTCGGCCACCTGCCGCAGCTTTCGCACCTGTCGCGGCAGTTCCAGGACATGGGGGGCAAGGTGGTATCGATCACCCGCCACACCGCCAATCCGCTGCGCGCGCATGCCGCCGCATCGCTGGTGGTATGCGCGCACGACCGCGCACCGCAGGTCGCGCAGCTGCTGTACCGTAGTGCCATGCACGCGCTGCTGGATTTCCTGTTCGTGCTGCTGTGCCATGCCAATCCGGATCGCCAGCGCCAGCTGGCGGTGAACCTGGAGCGGATCGACCACCTGTTGGATTCCTGACCGGAGTGCCTGCATGAACCGCTTGTTCCGTCGTGCTGTCAGCGTGGGTCTGTTGATCCTGCTGCCGCAGTTGCCCGCCGCCGCCCTCAGCCCGCTGCCGCCGCCCCTGCTGCACAGCAACCAGCTGGTGGTGGTGGTCACCGACGACTGGGATGCCACGCAGGGCAAGCTGCAGGCCTACACGCGCGGTGCCAAGGGTTGGCAGCCGCAAGGGCCGGCATTCGACGTGGCGATCGGGCGCAAGGGCAGCGCCTGGGGCCTGGGCCTGGCCGGCGCGCCGATGGATGGCCCGCAGAAGCAGGAAGGCGACGGCCGCAGCCCCGCCGGCATCTTCGCCATCGGCAGTGCGTTCGGCTATGCGGCCAAGGCCAGCACCGGGCTGACCTATCTGCCGATGCAGCAGAGCAGCTACTGCATGGATGTACCGGCATCGCCGCACTACAACCAGCTGGTGGATGCGCGCGAGGTGGGTGCCGAGGCGGTGAAGGATTCCACCGAGCCGATGCGGCTGGACCTGCACAACCAGGGCGATGTGCGCTATCGAGAGGGCTTCATCATTGCCCACAACGCCGGCAACGAACCCGGCCGTGGCAGCTGCATCTTTGCCCATCTGTGGCGCCAACCCGCCGAAGCCACCGCCGGCTGCACCGCCATGACCGCTGACCACATGCGCCGCCTGCTGGCCTGGCTGAAAGATGAAGCGCAACCGCGCTTCGTGCTGCTGCCGCGCGCGCAGTACCTGCACTACCAGGACCGCTGGCAACTGCCCGCACTGACGGGGGCACTGCGTTGAGCGCACAGGACGAACCGCAGCTGCAGCGCGCGGTCAGCCGCTGGCAGATCGTCGGGCTGTCGATCAACGATGTGATCGGCAGCGGCATCTACCTGCTGCCGGCGGCCACGGTCGCCCTGCTCGGCCCCTTCAGCCTGTGGGGCGTGGTCGCCGCCGGCATCGTGGTGGCCCTGCTGGTGCTGTGCTACGCGCAGGCCGCCAGCTACTTCGATGAACCCGGTGGCAGCTACCTGTACGCGCGCGAAGCCTTCGGCCGTTTCGCCGGTTTCGAGATCGGCTGGATGATCTGGCTGACCCGCATCAGTTCGGCCGCGGCACTCAGCAATGCGCTGGCCGATGCGGTGGCGCGCTTCTGGCCCTGGGCCGGCGCCGGTGTCGGTCGCCTTGCGGTCATCGTGCTGTCGCTGGGCTTCCTGACCGGGGTGAACATCATCGGCGTGCGCTCGGCCGCGCGCACCGGCATCGTGCTGGTGATCGGCAAGATGCTGCCGCTGCTGCTGTTCGTTGCGATCGGCGCGTTCTACATCGATCCGCAGCTGGCGTTCTCCGGCCAGCGCCCCGATCCGCACGATCTGCAGCGCATGGGCGAAGCGGCCCTGCTGCTGCTGTACGCCTACGCCGGGTTCGAGAACATTCCGGCCGCCGCCGGTGAATACCGCAATCCGCGCCGCGATATCCCCTTCGCGCTGATCACCATGATCGTCACCGTCACCGTGATCTACGGCGCGGTGCAGCTGGTCGCGCAGGGCACCCTGGCTGGCCTGGCCAGCTCGGCCACGCCGCTGGCTGATGCGGCCGCCGGATTCGGTGGCGAGGCGCTGGCCCTGATCCTCACCGTGGGCGCCACCATTTCCATCCTCGGCACCAACAGCAACACCATGATGATGGGCCCGCGCTTCCTGTTCGCCCTGGCCCGCGATGGCTACGGGCCGAAGGTGCTGGCGCAGGTGCATCCGCGCTTCCGCACCCCGGCGGCCGCCATCCTGTGCCAGGGCGTGATCGCGCTGGGCCTGGCACTGTCGGGTTCGTTCGTGCAGCTGGCCCTGCTGTCGATGACCACGCGCCTGTTCGCCTACATCGGCACCGCGGCGGCGGTGCTGGTGCTGGCCAAGCGCTTTGCCGACCGGCCCGGCGCCTTGAAGCTGCCCGGTGGCCCGCTGATTCCGGTGCTGGCGCTGCTGCTGTGCGTGGCGCTGTTCATCAGCGCCAGCTGGCAGAACATCGCCGCGGCGCTGATCGCCTTCGCCATCGGCGCGGTGATCTACAAGCTGCCGCGCAAACCCGACGCGACCTGACCTTCACGCAACCGGCCCGGGCTGTTAACCGCTGCCCGGGCACGATCAGGCTCAACCCCACACGGAGCCTGACCGATGCCCGACTACCAGATTCCCGGCCGCGTGCCGGATGACAGCACCCCGCGCCAGGCCGTTTCCGACTACTGGCGCGACCGTTACACGGCCGAACCGTATTACGACGAAAGCCTGTACTTCGACGACTATGAACCGGCGTATCAGCTCGGCCATTCGGCCCGTGCGCAGGACATCATCCGCGCCTACGAACAGGTGGAGCGCGAACTGGAAGGCCGCTGGGCGCAGGAACGCGGCAAGAGCCGGCTGGAATGGGCACAGGCGCGCGACGCGGTGCGCCGTGGCTGGGAAGAATCGCCCAGCATCAAGTAGCGCCACGTCATGCGTGGCTGCATCCCACGAACCGAGCCGAGCAATGCCCGGCTCGGCCATGGTTGCCTCACTCCTGTTCCGGCAGCGGCGGAATGACCGTACCGCGCGTTGCCTCGGCGGCACCGCCAGCGATCAGATCGCGGGTGTTCTTCTGCACCGCCACCGCGCCAAACAGCGACAGCGCGAAGGCCATGCCGTAGAAGCCCTTCTCGCTCAGCGCCAGGGTGGCGTTCCACAAGCCCACCAGCAACAGCAGCAGTGCCGACAGCAACGCAAACCAGCACAGCGCGTAATACAGGCCGCTCACCGGGATCCCTTCCACCCGGTCGCGCACACTCTTCTGCAGCGAAACCGCCGCAAACAGGCCAAACAGCAGCAGGGTCAGGTAGTAGCCCTTCTCGTTCAGCGCCATCGGCGCGTTGAACAGGCCGATCAGATAGGCCACCGCCCCCAGCAGCAGGGCCACCCACGAGGCGGCGATGAAGGCGGGGGACGGTCGGGTGTTCACGGTGGTGTGCATTGCAGATCCTTGCAGACAAGCGGGCATGCATTGCCCGGGCACGCCCACCCTAGACGATCGGCCGCCAGCCGCACAGGGGGCAGCAGGACCTTCGGGCCACGACCATCACCCCCGCGGTGGTATACAAGACAGGGCCTGGCCATCCGCATCCCCCTTGGAGATACCCATGACCCGCACGCCCCTGCTGCTCGCCCTCGGCCTGTTGCCGATCCTCGCCACCACCGCCTGCAGCGCCGCCGGCCCGGATACGGCGGCCACCGCGGCAACGGCCGCAGCACCGGCCAGCGCTGGCGAGCGCCCGTTCACCGCCACCGAAGTCAGCCGCTTCGACCAGCCCTGGGCCATGACCTTCCTGCCCGACGGCAGCCTGCTGGTGACCGAAAAGCGCGGCAAGCTGCAGCACTTCGATATCGCCAGCGGCGCCAAGCACGAGATCCGCGGCGTGCCGAAGGTGGCCTACGGCGGCCAGGGCGGGTTCGGCGACGTGATCCTGCATCCTGACTTTGCCCGCAACAATGTCATTTACGTCAGTTATGCCGAAGAAGGCACGCTCGACACCCGCGGTGCAGCAGTGGCCCGTGCCACCCTGGCGCTGGACGCACAGGGCGGCGGCGAGCTGAAGGACCTGCAGGTGATCTGGCGGCAGACGCCGAAGGTCAGCGGCCAGGGCCATTACGGCCACCGCCTGGCATTCGGCCCCGATGGCAAGCTGTGGATCGGGTCCAGCGAGCGGCAGAAGTTCGATCCGGCGCAGGACATGGGCAGCAACCTGGGCAAGATCGTGCGCCTGAATGACGATGGCTCGCTACCCGCCGACAACCCGTTCGCATCGCAGGGCGGCGTGGCGGCGCAGGTATGGTCGCTGGGCCACCGCAACATCCTGGGCATCGCCTTCGATGGCAACGGCAAGCTGTGGGCGCAGGAAATGGGCCCGGCCGGCGGCGACGAACTGAACCTGATCCAGCGTGGCTCCAACTACGGCTATCCCATCGTGTCCAATGGCGACCACTACGATGGCCGCCCGATTCCCGACCACGATACGCGCCCGGAATTCGCCGCACCGAAGGTCACCTGGAACCCGGTGATCTCGCCGGCGGGGCTGATCTTCTACAACGGCGCGCTGTTCCCGCAGTGGAAGGGCAGCGCCTTCATCGGCGGTCTGTCGTCCACCTCGCTGGTGCGCGTGGCCTTCGACGGCGACAGCGCCCGCGAGGCCGAACGCTTCAACATGGGTGAGCGCATCCGCGAAGTGGAACAGGGCCCCGATGGCGCACTGTGGCTGCTGGAAGATGGCAGCAAGGCGCGCCTGCTGAAGCTCACGCCGAAGGCCTGATCACCCGGCCAGGCGCAGCTGGAACGGCCCCGCATGCGGGGCCGTTGCCGTTTACTGGATGGTGATGACCTTCACGTCGGTGCGCGTGCAGGCCGCGTCCACGCATTGGCCGTTCAACCAGACCTGGCCATCGCCGATCATCACGCCCTGCTGGTTCACGAAGACCTTGCCGAAGTCCTGTTCGGACACCGCCTTGACCACCGCCGGGGTGATGATGGTTTCGTAGTTGCGCTGGAATTCACCGGGACCGGCGATCTTCCTGCCGCCGGCAATGTTCAGCGGGAAATGCACTTCTTCCACCACCGCCGCACGATCACCGCCGACCACGGCGGTCTTGAACGCGTTGAAGACCTTCTCGTACTGCGCCGCATCGCCCAGCACGCTGTCGATGCGCGCGCGCGCATCGCTCGCGTCGGCGCCCGCCTGCTCTGCGGCAGCCTGTGGCGCGGCGGCCGCATCGGGCGTGGTACTTGCCGCTGCTTCTGCAGGCGTGGCGCCGGTCATCGGCGGCGGCGCATCCGCTGCGGGTTCGGCCGGCGCGGGCGGCTGCGAACAGGCCGCCAGCAACAGGGCCGGCATCAGGAAAGCGATCGTGCGCATGCGCGAACTCCATCGGACCGAAACCCCGATGGTAGCGCCGGGCCATGCCCGGCGTGTTCGCGCACCGTGAGCATGGCAACGCCGGGCCTGGGCCCGGCGCTACCCATCGCGATCAGGCCTTCAACAACTCGAACTGCACCGCTTCACCGGCAGCCGACGAAGCACACACCCACAGGTCGAACTGGCCCGGCTCGGCACGCAGCACACCGTCGCGGCCGGTGAACGCCAGCTGCTCACGGGTCAGGGTGAAGGTCACCTCGACCGATTCACCCGGCTGCAGGGCCACCTTGCGGAAGTCCTTCAGTTCACGCACCGGGCGCACGCGGCTGGCCACGCGATCGTGGATGTACAGCTGCACCACTTCTTCACCGGCCACGCGGCCGCTGTTGGTCAGCGTGGTGGTCACGGTCAGGGTGTCATCCCAGCCCAGCTGCGCGGCGCTGAGCTGCGGCACGCCGTAGGCGAAGGTGGTGTAACCGATGCCGTGGCCGAACGGGTACAGCGGCTCGTTCGGAATCTCGCGCCAGCGGGCCTTGAACTCCGACATGGTCGGCAGTTCCGGGCGGCCGGTGCGCGGGTGGTTGTAGAAGTACGGCTGCTGGCCGGACACCTGCGGGAAGCTGACCGGCAGGCGGCCGGACGGGCTGTAGTCGCCGAACAGCACATCGGCCACGGCATGGCCGGTCTGCGTGCCCAGGTACCAGGTGACCGCCACGGCGTGTGCGTTGCGCACCGCGCCCTGCAGGGCCAGCGCGCGACCATTGCGCAGCAGCACCACCAGCGGCTTGCCGGTCATTGCCACGGCCTCGGCCAGCGCCTGCTGTGCCGGCGGCAGGGTGATCTCCACGCGCGACTGCGCTTCACCGCTGTAACGCTGCGGTTCGCCCAGCGCCAGCACCACCACGTCGGCGCGCAGCGCAGCGGCCACGGCCGCTTCGGTGCCGCCCGGGATGGCCGCTTCCAGTTCGCAGCCCGGCACGATTTCCAGCAGCGCTTGATCGCCGATGGCCGCGCGCACGCCGGTTTCCAGATCCACGTAGCGCTGCTTGTCGCCGAACAGGGTCCAGCAGCCTTCGATGTTCTCGCGGTCCTGCACGAACGGGCCGATCAGCGCGATCTTCTGCCCGGTCTTCTGCAGCGGCAGCACGTTGTCGCGGTTGTTCAGCAGCACGATGGAACGACGCGCGGCATCGCGCGACAGTGCGTCATGCGCGTCGATGTGCGCGGTATCGGCTTCGCGCGCCGGGTCCAGCGAACGGTACGGGTCATCGAAGAGGCCGATGGTTTCCTTCAGCCACAGGATGCGGCGCACGCCTTCATCCAGCACCGCCATCGGCACTTCACCGCTCTCCACCAGGCCCGGCAGGTGTTCGGCATAGAAGCCGCTCTGCATGCTCAGGTCCAGGCCAGCGGTGAATGCCTTGGCGGTCGCGTCGCGGTCGTCGGCGGCGTAGCCGTGGGCGACCAGTTCCATGTCGGCGGTGTAATCGGAAATGACCACGCCCGGGAACTTCCACTCACCGCGCAGGATGTCGGTCAGCAGTTCGGCGTTGGCGCTGGCCGGCACGCCGTTGATGTCGTTGAACGAGGACATCACGGTGATCGCGCCGGCATCGAAGGCGGCCTTGAACGGCGGCAGGTGCACGTCGCGCAGGGTCTGCGGCGAGATGTCCACCATGTTGTATTCCATGCCGGCCATCACCGCGCCGTAGGCGGCAAAATGCTTGGGCGTGGCCAGCAGCGAATCGGCGGCGCGCAGGTCGCTGCCCTGGAAGCCGCGCACGCGGGCGGCGGCGAAGGCACAGCCCAGCACCACGTCTTCACCGGCACCTTCGGCGCCACGGCCCCAGCGCTGGTCGCGGGCGATATCCACCGCCGGTGCGTAGGTCCAGTGCAGGCCGGCTGCGGTCGCTTCGATGGCGGTGGCACGGGCGGTGCGCTCGGCCAGGTCCGGTTCGAAGCTGGCCGCTTCGCCCAGCGGGATCGGGAACACGGTGCGCATGCCGTGGATCACGTCGGCAGCCAGGATCACCGGAATGCCCAGGCGGCTTTCCTCGGTCGCCACCTGCTGGATGCGACGGCCCAGTTCGGCGCCCACGCCATTGAACAGCGAGCCGACCTTGCCCTCGCGCACCTGCTGCAGCACCTGGTCGGCGTTGCGCACGTTGGCTTCCGGGTTCACGTCCGGCGCGAACGGACGCACCATGTCGGCGAAGACACCCAGCTGGCCGACCTTTTCCTCGACGGTCATCTGGGCAATGAGGGATTCGATGCGATCGGAGGCCACCAGCTGTCCTTATGAAAACGTTTACAAGCCCGGCATTCTAGCGTTCCCGAGCGGTTTGGCGAGAGGTTTCTACGTTCAGTTTCGTGCGCCCGCCCACAGTCTGGGCGCTCCATACGGGTGCGGACGCGAGGGTGCAGCTTACTCCGAGCCGGCCAGCTGGCGCTGCCCGGCCATCAACATGGCGTCGCTGGAGGCCTGGAACACCCGCAGCCCGAAGGCCGGCAGGATGGCCAGCAGGTGGTCGAAAATGTCCGACTGCACCGCCTCGTACTCGGCCCAGGCCGTGCTGCGGGTGAAGCAGTACAGCTCCAGCGGCAGGCCTTCGGTGGTCGGCTGCAGCTGGCGCACCAGCAGGGTCATGTCCTGGTGGATGCCGGGGTGGTTGCGCAGATAGCGCTCCACGTACACGCGGAAGGTGCCCAGGTTGGTCACCCGGCGGCTGTTCACGTCAGCCATGCCCTGCTCGCGCAGGCGCCCGTTCCACTGCCCCAGCTCCTGTTCCTTCTGCTGCAGGTAGTCGCCCAGCAGGGCGAACTGACCCAGGAACTGCAGGTCGCCGTCATCCAGGAAGCCCACGCTGTGCTGGTCCAGGTACAGCGCGCGCTTGATCCGGCGGCCACCGGCTTCCTGCATGCCACGCCAGTTCTTGAACGACTCGGTCACCAGCTTCTTGGTCGGAATGGTGGTGATGGTCTTGTCGAAGTTCTGCACGGTGATGGTATGCAGGGCGATGTCGATCACGTCGCCATCAGCGTTCTGGCTGGGCATTTCGATCCAGTCGCCAATGCGCACGCGGCCATCGCCACTGATCTGCACGCTGGCCACCAGCGACAGGATGGTGTCCTGGAAGATCAGCATCAGCACCGCGGTGGCCGCACCCAGGCCGGTCACCAGCGGCCCCAGCTTCACCCCCAGCAGGGTGGCCAGGATCGACAGACCGGCGGCCACGAACACCACGATCTTGACCACCTGCAGGTAGCCCTTGATCGGCTTGTTGCGGGCATCGGGCTTGCGCTCGTACAGGTCGTTGGCCGCGTCCAGCGCATGCGACACCGCCAGCGCCAGGGTCAGCACCGCCCAGGCGGTACACAGTGCCACCACGCCGCTCACCAGGCGCGGCGGCAGATCGGGAATCAGCGCCACGCCCGAGGCGATCACCTGGCTGGGCACCACGTTGGACAGGCGCGCAATCACCCGCATCAGGTGGCTGCCTCGGCCGGTATCGGCACCCGGCAGGCGGCTGATCAGCCGTCGCAGGCCGCGCAGCAGGATGCGCTTGGTCACCCAGTTGGCCAGGCCGGCGGCGATCAGCAGCGCCGAAATCATCAACGCCAGGTAGGCGCCGGGATAGGGTTCCAGTGTGTTCTGCAGCTGGTCCAGCCACTGTACCGCCACCACCGCGTCCACCATCAGTTGTCTCCTTGTTGCTGTGTCATGCAGGCCGGCCCGCGGCCGGCGGAAAAACCCGCGCTCGTCAGTCGCGCGAACGTTCGATGATCACACCCACCGCGCGCGCGCCGCGCACCGCGCCGGGCTTGCTCAGCTTCAGCCGCAGCCACTTCACCTCGAACTCGTCCAGCACGATCTGCGCGCAGCGCTCGGCCAGGGTTTCGACCAGGCCGAACTCCGATTCGCGCACGAACTGCTCCAGGCGCTTGCTGACCGCCTTGTAGTTCAGGGTATGGGCGATGTCATCGCTGGCGGCCGGGCGACGGTTGTCAAAGCCCATTTCCAGATCGAACACCAGGTCCTGGCGGATACGCCGTTCCCAGTCGTAGATACCGATCAGGGCGTCGATGGTCAGCCCTTCGATGAAAACCTTGTCCATTGCGGTTACCAGCCGAATACAGACAGCCATGGTACCGGCACGGCGGTGAGCCTGCCCGGAACGGGGGGATGCGTCGGAAAAAACAAAGGGCCCCGCTAGCAGGGCCCTTTGGTACTACCGTTTGTCCCCGGGGGGAGCTGTTGAACAGCCGCGGATCCCGGTGGCGCAGGCCAACAGGTTAGGCGGGGACCAGATTGTCGGTCAAGGCTGATTCCGACAACACAGCTCGGCGGGTTATCCAAGTCGAAAAGCAGAGAATCGGCCACACAGGGAACGACGTTCCCTGATGGCGGTGGCCGCCGCCTGCGCCCAACATCGATCTCTCCTTCACCACCGCCCTTCACGATGGCTCCCTACGATGCACTAAGGCGCGCGTTGTCAGCGGAGCGTCTGTCTACCTACGAGAGAATCGCATCTACCTGCAGCCCTGGAGTCACGGTCGAATCCCTGTACCTCTGGAACATGCGGATGTGCAGTGCACTGATGATGCCGGTCCACCTATGCGAAGTGGTCACCCGCAACGCTGCAGCATCCGCACTTGCCCGACAGCATGGGCCAAGGTGGCCGTGGAGCAGCGCCTTTCGACGCAGATTACCTACCTCATCCTGCGCGTCTGCCCTTTCAGCACTGGAACAGCTTGCCAGCCGCGCAACCGATACATCCGAGATCATTGCCAACCTGCCGATGGTGTTCTGGCAGCAGCTGTTCACTTGTCGCTTTGATTCCACACTGTGGATACCAGCACTCGGTGCGGTTCTACGCCATGCGCCTTCTGCTCACCCCAGTGTCATCAGAAAGGCCTTCCACGCAGACATTGGCCGCATCCGCCACCTGCGCAACCGCATCGCCCACCATGAACCCATCCTGGAGCGCGATATCGGTGCTGACCTGGCCGCGATCGGGCGGCTGATCCATGCGCGCTGCCCGCATACCCTGGGCTGGTTGCAGCGGCATGAGCGGGCGACGACGGTGCTGGCGGCATCGCCGTTGGCTGCCTAGCGGTAGCGCCGAGCCATGCTCGACTGCATCACCGCCTTTGTAGAGTCGAGCCATGCTCGACTGCATCAACAGCAGTCGAGCATGGCTCGACGCTACAGACAGAGGTTCACACCGCCGGCAGGGTCGCCATGTCCCAGCGCGGGGTGACCTCGACCTTCGGCGGGTTGTGCTGCCCGGCCTGCAGGCGCAGTGCGCCGGCGAAGGCGATCATCGCGCCGTTGTCGGTGCACAGCGCCGGGCGCGGGAAGCAGGCGCGGCCGCCCAGGCGTTCGGCCATCTGCTGCAGGCGCGCGCGCAGGCGCTTGTTGGCACCCACGCCGCCGGCCACCACGATCACGTTGGTGCCAGCCGCTTCCAGCGCGCGTTCGCACTTGATGCTCAGCGTTTCCACCACCGCATCTTCGAAGCCGCGGGCAATGTCGGCGCGGGTCTGCTCGCTCTGGTCACTGTCGCGCCAGGCCATCAGGACCTGGGTCTTCAGGCCGGAGAAGCTGAAATCCAGCCCCGGCCGGTCGGTCATCGGCCGCGCGAAGCGGTACACGCCGGGCGTGCCCTGCTCGGCCAGCCGGGCCAGCTGCGGGCCACCGGGGTACGGCAGGCCCATCATCTTGGCGGTCTTGTCGAAGGCCTCGCCGGCCGCGTCGTCCAGGGTTTCGCCCAGCAGGCGGTACTGGCCGATGGCATCCACCGCCACCAGCTGGGTATGGCCGCCGGACACCAGCAGGGCCACGAACGGGGCCTGCGGCGGGTCGTCTTCCATCAGCGGCGCCAGCAGGTGGCCTTCCATATGGTGTACGCCCACCGCCGGCACCTCCAGCGCCCAGGCCAGCGAACGGGCCACGCCCGCCCCCACCAGCAGGGCACCGACCAGGCCAGGGCCGGCCGTGTAGGCCACCCCGTCAATGTCGTCCACGCCCAGCCCGGCCTCGCCCAGGGTCTGGCGGATCAACGGCAGCAGCTTGCGGACGTGGTCACGGCTGGCCAGCTCAGGCACTACACCACCGTATTCGGCGTGCAGGGCGATCTGGCTGTAGACCGCATGGGCGCGCAGGGCCGCGCTGCCGGCCAGGTCGGTGTCATACACCGCCACGCCGGTCTCATCACAGGAAGATTCGATGCCAAGGACTCGCATGCCTGCTATTATGACGCCCCTGCCGGTCCCTCGGGGGCTGTGCAGAACCCTCTGCAATCGAACTACCGGCCCGTATTCAGGGTTGGCCGCTTGCAGTTTGTCTTTTCGCCGCTATAATGTGCGGCTCGCCGGGCGTGACCCGGTTCTACTGTGTCCCGGAGATTCCATGCCCAGCGTCAAAGTCCGCGAGAACGAGCCCTTCGAGTTTGCTCTTCGCCGCTTCAAGCGCACTTGCGAAAAGGCCGGTGTGCTGGCCGAAACCCGCAAGCGCGAGTTCTACGAAAAGCCGACCCAGGAGCGCAAGCGCAAGGCCGCCGCTGCTGTGAAGCGTCAGCTGCGCCGCTCGTCGCGCGACGTCACCAAGCGTCAGCGCCTGTACTGATCGGACGCATCTTCATTGCGGCGGGCTCGCCCTTCCGCAGTGGAGTCGAAGCCGGCACGCGCGAGCGTTGCCGGCTTTTTGCGTTTCCGGGCCCGGGCATCCGCCCCGCCCCACCACCACCACGAGGTTCCTCATGAGCATGAAGCAGCAGCTCACCGACGACATGAAGGCCGCCATGAAGGGCGGCGAGAAGCACAAGCTGGGCGTGATCCGCCTGATCAACGCCGCCATCAAGCAGAAGGAAGTGGACGAGCGCGTCGAGCTGGATGACACCGCCGTGATCGCCGTGCTGGACAAGATGGTCAAGCAGCGCAAGGACTCGGTCAGCCAGTACGAAGCCGCCAACCGCGAAGACCTGGCCGAGATCGAGCGCGCCGAGATCGTGGTGATCGAAGCCTACCTGCCGGCCAAGATGGGCGAGGCCGAGATCGTGGCCGCCATCCAGGCCGCCATGGCCGAGACCGGCGCCAGCAGCCCGGCCGACATCGGCAAGCTGATGGGCGCGCTGAAGCCGAAGCTCGCTGGCCAGGCCGACATGGGCCTGGTGTCCAAGCTGGTCAAGCAGCAGCTGTCCTGACACGGCCCTGGGGTCAGAGCCCTTTCGCGCGCGAAAGGGATCTGACCCCATCGCAGCATTCCCGGGGTCGGATCCCTTTCGCCACGCGAAAGGGCTCTGACCCCATCGCAGCATTCCCGGGGTCGGATCCCTTTCGCCACGCGAAAGGGCTCTGACCCCATCGCGGCCCCCGGCGCTTCACCACGCCTTCGACCCCCGGCTGCTACAACAGCCCCATGGTCGAACCGGCACCCCGCGTCCCCGTGAATCTGCAAAAGTACGTCCAGCGCCTGCAGGACAGTTTCCCGATGGCGGTTGGCAAGCGCTTCGTCGACATCGACGTGCTCACCCAGGCCGCCTCGGTCTCCTTCTACGCCCTGCTGTCGATGGCACCACTGCTGGTGCTGCTGCTGTGGCTGACCGCCTCGCTGTACCCACCCGCGCAGCAGGCCCTGGTCGAACAGATCAGTTCGGTGGCCGGCAGCAGTGCCGCCACGGTGGCCGAGACCGTGCTGAAGAACGCCGACAACCAGCCCGACGTGGGCTCGCTGGCCGGGCTGTGGAGCACCCTGCTGCTGTTCATCGGCGCCACGGCAGTGTTCGCCCAGCTGCAGAACGCACTGAACCTGATCTTCCGTACCAGCGGCGAACGCCTGGACGGCATCAAGGCCTGGCTGCGCAAGCGCGTGTTTTCCTTCGGCGTGGTGCTGGCGCTGGGCTTCCTGCTGATCCTGTCGATGACCGCCACCACCATGCTGCAGGTGGCCTTCGCACAGCTGCCGTCGGTGCTGCCGGCCATCGGGTACCTGACCAGCCTGCTGCTGTACGCGGCCGGCTTCGCCTTCATGTACCACTACCTGCCGGACCGCCGCGTGGCCTGGCGCCAGGCGTTCATCGGCGGCGTCATCACCTCGGCGCTGTTTGCGCTGGGCCGCTACGGCATCGGCGTGTACATCGCCACCGTGGCGCCGGGCAGCGCCTACGGGTCGATGGGTGCGCTGGTCATTTCGCTGGTCTGGATCTACTACGCCACCGTGGTGTTCTTCGTCGGTGCCTTGATGACCGCAGTGATCGACGAACGCCTGCGCGCGCGCAACCATCTGGCGCTGGCCGGCATCGATCCGGCCACGGCACAGGCAGATGCCCAGCACGGGGTAAACTAGGGGCACTGTCTGTTCCCCTGCGCGTGGCCCTGCCGGCCGCGCCCCTGCCCTGTTGCCCATGGCCCGTATCCCCGACGCATTCATCGACGACCTGCTGGCCCGCTCCGACATCGTCGAGGTGGTCGGCAGCCGCGTGCCGCTGAAGCGCCAGGGCAAGGAATACGCCGCCCGCTGCCCGTTCCACGATGAACGTTCGGCCTCGTTCACCGTTTCGCCCACCAAGCAGTTCTATCACTGCTTCGGCTGCGGCGCGCACGGTACCGCCATCAGCTTCCTGATGAACTACGACCGCCTCGAATTCCTCGATGCGGTGGACGAACTGGCCAAGCGCGCCGGCATGGAAGTGCCACGCAGCGAGAACCCGCGCAGCGCGCAACAGCAGGACGAAGGCCGCGAGTTGTATGCCGCGCTGGATGCGGCCATGAAGTTCTTCCAGAAGAACCTGGAGGGCAGCGACAAGGCGCGCGCCTACCTGGACGGCCGCGGCGTGGATGAAGAGAACCGTACCCGCTTCCAGATCGGCTACGCACCGGACGGCTACAGCGGGCTGCGCGATGCGCTGGGCAAGGACGAGCGCAAGATGAAGCTGCTCGACCGCGCCGGCCTGTTTTCCAAGAACGACCGCGGCCACGTCTACGACAAGTTCCGCGACCGGGTCATGTTCCCGATCTTCGATCGCCGTGGCCGGGTGATCGCCTTCGGTGGCCGCGTGTTCGAGAAGGACGACGGCCCCAAGTACCTCAATTCGCCGGAAACCGCGCTGTTCCACAAGGGCCGCGAACTGTACGGCCTGTGGCAGGTGCGCCAGGCGAACCAGAAGATCGAGCGGCTGATCGTGGTCGAGGGCTACATGGACGTGGTCTCGCTGTTCCAGTTCGGGGTCACCCAGGCGGTGGCCACGCTGGGCACCGCCACCACGCCCGACCACGCCGAGCTGCTGTTCCGCAACGCGCCGGACGTGTTCTTCTGCTTCGATGGCGACGCCGCTGGTCGTCGTGCCGGCTGGAAGGCGCTGGAATCGGTGCTGCCGCGCATGAAGGATGGCCGCCAGGCCTTCTTCCTGTTCCTGCCCGACGGCGAGGACCCGGACACCATCGTGCGCAAGGAAGGGGCCGAGGTCTTCAACGAGCGCCTGAAGCAGGCCACGCCGCTGTCGCAGTTCTTCTTCGATGAGCTGAGCCGCGAGATCAACCTGGGCACGCTGGACGGCAAGGCCCGCTTGGCCGAACGCGCCAAGCCAATGCTGGCGCAGATTCCCGATGGTGCCTTCGGCGACCTGATGAAGCAGCAGCTGGCGCAGCTGACCGGGTTGGGCGGTGGCAACGCGGCGGCAGCGCGCGCACCGATGCCACAGCGCGCGCCGCCCCGGCAGATCCAGCCCATCGCCAAGCGCAGCCTGGTGCGCGGTGCGATTGCCGTACTCCTGCAGCAGCCGTCGCTGGCACTGACGCTGGGCGGCAAGCACCACTTCCAGGGCCTGCGCCTGCCCGGGGTGGAACTGCTGCTGGAACTGCTGGGCCTGGTCGAACAGCGCCCGGACATCAGCACCGGCGCCCTGCTGGAACATTTCGACGGCCGCGAAGAGCAGGCCTCGCTGCACACACTGGCCGCGCAGACCCTGCCCGGCGATGACGCGGTGTGGACCCAGGAACTGCACGACGCGGTGGCCCAGCTGGAAAAACAACTGCTGGTGCAACGTCTGGACGAACTGCTGGCAAAGCAGCGCCAGCAGGGCCTGGACGATACTGACAAGTACGAACTGCGCGAGCTGCTGAAGGCCCGCGCCACCCTGCGCCTGTAGCGGCAGCCCCTGCACGGAGAGACCATGCTGCTGCGCCTGACCTGCCTGCTGTTGCTGTCGCTCTGCACGCCCATGGCCGCGCTGGCCGGGGAAAATCCGATCAGCGAGGTGCGCCCCGGCCTGCATGCCGGCGGCCAGCCCAGTGCCGCACAACTGCGGGCGCTGGCCGCGCAGGGCGTGCGCACGGTCATTGACCTGCGCCAGCCCGATGAGGACCGCGGCTTCGACGAAACCGCACAGGCCGAAGCGCTGGGCCTGCGTTATGTGCGCATTCCGGTGGCCGGCGCCGACGGTCTGGATGCAGCCAACGTGCGCGCCGTGCACCAGGCGCTGCAGCAGAGCCAGGGGCCGGTGCTGCTGCACTGCGCCTCGGGCAACCGCGCCGGTGCGGTACTGGCCCTGGTCACTGCCCGCTACGAACATGCCAGCCCGGACCAGGCCCTGCCGCTGGGCCAACGGGCGGGCCTGAAATCCCTCGAAGCCGCCACCCGCCAGCGCCTGGCGGAACCGGCCACTTCCCCCTGAACCCCACGTACCAAGGAGCCTGCCCACCATGACCCGCTGGTGGTCGCGCCTGCGACCGGACAACTTCACCCTCGCCCTGCTGTGCACCGTCGCCCTGGCCTCGCTGCTGCCGATGAAGGGCGCTGCCGCCATGGTGCTGGACGATGTCACCACCGTGGCCATCGCCGCCCTGTTCTTCCTGCACGGCGCACGCCTGCCACGCGAATCGATCATCGGCGGCATGCTGCACTGGCGGCTGCACCTGACCATCCTGGCCTGCACCTTCATCCTGTTCCCGCTGCTGGGGCTGATGTTCAAGCCGCTGTCGGGCTGGCTGCTGACCCCCGAGCTGTACATGGGGGTGCTGTTCCTGTGCACGCTGCCGTCCACCGTGCAGTCGTCCATTGCCTTTACCTCGATGGCGCGCGGCAATGTGCCGGCGGCAGTCTGCAGTGCCTCGCTGTCCAGCATCCTCGGCGTGTTCCTCACCCCGCTGCTGCTGACCGCGCTGGCCGGCACCTCCGGCGGTGTGCATGACCCGCTGCATGCGATCGGCGGCATCATGCTGCAGCTGCTGGTGCCGTTCGTGGCCGGCCACCTGCTGCGGCCGTGGATTGCCGGCTGGGTGGAAAAGCAGCGCGCCCTGCTGCGCTACACCGACCAGGCCACCATCCTGCTGGTGGTGTATTCGGCGTTCGGCGAAGCGGTGACCGAAGGGCTGTGGAGCAAGACGCCGCTGCTGTCGCTGTTCGCGGTGGCCGTGGTGGCCGCCGTGCTGCTGGGCATCGCCATGCCGCTCATCACCTTCCTGGCGCGCCGCCTGCACTTCAACCGCGAAGACGAGATCGCCATCGTGTTCTGCGGTTCGAAGAAGAGCCTGGCCACCGGCGTGCCGATCGCCAAGGTGTTGTTCGCCGGCGGCAGCCTGGGCGCCATCGTGCTGCCGGTGATGATCTACCACCAGATCCAGCTGATCGTCTGCGGTGTGATCGCCCAGCGGTATGCGCGGCGCGCGCCCTGACGGACGCGACGCCCATCCACGCCATGCGTGGATGGATGCGCTGCAGAACGGGGTCAGAGCCCCTTCGGGGATCTGACCCCGGGTTCACGGGTCAACCAGGGTGCCGACACTCAACTCCGGCATCCACACCCACAGGTCATACTGCCGGCCGGCTTCGGTATCGGCCTGCGGCGCGCGTGCAGCCTGATCGCGCAGCGGCAGCGCCTTGCAGCGGTCCAGGCAGGCCCAGAACTGCCCGCGCAGCGCCTCCAGGCGCACGCTGTACAGATCCAGATCCCGCAGCAGCGAGGCCATCGGCTGCATCTGCATTTCCGCCGGTGCGCCTTCGGGCCGCTGCAGCATCGCGTGGACGTTGCCAGCAAGCACCACCAGCCGCGCCCTGTCCGGCAGCCCCTGGTAGAGCCGTCGCACCTCCACCGCCATGCCTTCGTCGCGCGCCTGGTTGCCGTCGTCACTGCGGTCCACGTCGTAGCCGACGATCCCGATATCCCGCCCCTGTGCCTTCAGCGCGCGCAGGCGCTCGATCATCGCCAGCATGTCGCGGCTGCGGCGGCCATCGTGCTGGTCATCGTGCACGCGCCAGAAGGTGCGCTCGTGCAGGCGCTTGCCTGCGGCCGGGCCGCCATCGGAATCCAGGTAGTCGCGCAGCGCCGCATTCTCGGCGCGGGGCAGCTCCAACGCCAACAGCACCGGCGTGCCATCGCGGCTGTAGTCATCCACCAGCTGGCGCACCAGCAGCGGCGTCTGCCGGGTGCCGTGGTATTCGCCCAACACCAGCACGCGGTGCCCGGCGGCATGCTGGCGGATCTGCGCGGCGGTATCGTCGGCCTGCGCACTCACGGCCATGCCCAGCGCCAGCGTCAGCGCCGCGGTCCAGCGGAAGATCCAACGCATCCCTGCTCCTTCCTTTCCTTGGGGTCAGGAACAGCAATGGCGACGCCACGACCGCGGTTCAAGGTCGATCCACGGCATGCACCACCGTCAGGACGGGGTCAGAGCCCCTTCGGGGATCCGACCCCGAGGGTTACATCCAGGGCAGGATCCAGTGGTCCACCAGCAGGAAGGCGAACAGCGCCATCAGGTACACGATGGAGTACTGGAACATCTTCATCGAGAAGAACTCATCCGGCGGGCTCTGCATGCGCCAGGCGTACCAGAGGAACACGGCATTGAGCACGATCGCCCCGCCCAGGTAGAACGGCCCGCTCATGCCCACCAGGTACGGCACCACGCACACCAGCGCCAGCACCACCGAATAGGCCAGGATCTGCTTGCGCGTGTGCACCACGCCATGGGTGACCGGCAGCATGGGGATCTTCGCTTTGGCGTAGTCCTCGCGGCGGAAGATCGCCAGCGCCCAGAAGTGCGGCGGGGTCCAGATGAAGATGATCAGCACCAGCAGCGACGAATAGGCCCAGTCCGACGAGCCCTGCATGCCGGTGATCGCCGCCCAGCCCAGCATCGGCGGCATCGCGCCGGCCAGGCCGCCAATGACGATGTTCTGCGAGGTCGCCCGCTTCAGGTACACGGTGTAGATCACCGCATAGCCGATCAGCGAGGCGAAGGTCAGCACGGCGGTGATCCAGTTCACCCACAGCAGCAGGATCGCCATCGACAGCACGATCAGCACGCCGGCGAATACCAGCACCTGCCACGGCTTGACCTTGCCTACCACCAGCGGGCGCCACGACGTGCGCGCCATCTGCGCGTCGATATGCGCATCCAGCAGCTGGTTGATGGCGGCGGCGGCCGAAGCGGCCAGCCAGATGCCCAGGAAGCCCAGCGCACCGGCGCGTACCTGTTCCCAGCTGGGCACGCCCGGAATGGCCAGGACCATGCCGACCAGGGCGGTGAAGACGATCAGGGCCACGACCTTGGGCTTGGTCAGGTCCCAGTACTGGCGATAGTTGGAAAACATGCGATCAGTCCGGCGCGCGCAGGCGGGCCAGCAGGCTCACCAGCACGAACAACAGGGCAACGGCCACGCCGTTGTGGGCCACGGCCACCGCCAGCGGCAGGGCCAGCTTCACGTTCAGGATGCCCAGGGTGACCTGCAGCACCAGCAGCGCGACCAGTGCACTGGCCCAGCCGCGCATGCTGGGCAGGCGGAACAGGCGCAGGCCCAGCCACAGCAGGTAGCCGGCCACCACCAGGGCGAACAGGCGGTGCGCCATCTGGATGGCGATGCGCGAGGCGCCATCCAGCACGCCCCCTTCGTAATCCACGCCGATGCCGCGCCACAGGGTGAAGCCTTCGACGAAGTTGTGCTGCGGCCACCACTGGTTGGCACAGCGCGGGAAGTTGTCCAGCGACGCGCTGCCGCCACCGCAGGCCAGCGCGGCGTAATTGGCGCTGACCCAGCCGCCCAGGGCGATCTGGGTGACCAGCACCGCCACGCCGATGCGCAGCAGCCACTTCAGCTTCGGCGCTTCGGCCAGGGTGATCGGCAGGTGCGTTGCCCGCCATGCCATCCACACCAGCAGGCCGAACATCAGCATGCCGCCCAGCAGGTGGCCCATCACCACGATCGGCTTCAGCAGCAGGGTGACCGTCCACATGCCCAGCAGGGCCTGGAAGATCACCACCGCCAGGGTCAGCAGGGCCGCCCGCGCCAGGTCGATGTTGCCCCAGCGCAGCGCGGCGATCAGCAGGATCGCCTCACCCACCAGGGCCAGGCCGCTGGCCGTGCCATGCCAGCCCATCATGTACAGCGGTATGCCGGCGGCCACCAGCACGCAGGCGGTCACCACCGCCGTGCTGCCGAAGCGCCGCTTGCGGGTGGCCAGCAGGGCCAGGGTCAGGATCTCGATGCCCAGCGCGCCGGCCAGGAAACGGTGCACCTGCTCGCGCCAGGCCTTGTGGGTTTCCAGCGGACGGATCTCGGCAGCCGGATGGCCGATGGTTTCTTCCACGTGCTGCGGCCAGGTGGCCTGCCCATAGCAGGTCGGCCAGTCCGGGCAGCTCAGGCCAGCATCGGACAGGCGCACGAAGGCGCCGAACATGATCGTGCTGGCGGTCATGATCATGGCGAACCACGCCAGGCGGTGGAAATTACGGTGCAGCGCCGGACGCGCGGAAAGGCTCATCAAACGGGACTCACTTCAGTTTCAGCAACGTGGCCATGTCCTTGCGCAGGCCGCCCAGGTCACTGCCGGGGGCATGGCGCATGATCACGAAGCCGTTCGGATCGATCACATAGACCGGCAATCCGGCCGGATCGTCGGCACCGGGCAACGCCGCGCGCAGGGCGGGCGACGGCGCCAGTGGCCGCAGCGCGGGCAGCGCGGCGATCGGCGCCGGTGGCGTGCCCAGCCACAGAATCTCCACATTATCGGCGTTATGGCCGAACAGCTGCCACACCTTGCCCAGTCCCTGCGACAAAGTGACGCACTGCGCGTCGCAGGCACCGGCCGGCGCTACCAGCAGCCGCCAGGTGCGCGCCTCGGGGTTCCACGGGTAGGGCTGGCCGTTGGCCAGGGTCGGCGGCTGCTGGCGCAGGTCCACCGGCGGCTGCAGCAGTTGCCCGGCATTGCGGTGCCCGGTGGGCTGCCAGCCGGTGAAGCGCAGCACGGCGGCCAGCGCCATCGCCCCGAAGAACACGGCGAACAGCAGCAGCAGGGTGCGGCGGCCGGAACCACGTGCCTGCGGGGTAGTGGCGGTGTTCATGCGGGCATTTTCTCATGGTTGGGTGGAAGGAAGCGGCCGGCGCTCTGGTGGTCGGGGGAAAGGAAGCGGTCGGCGCTCTGGTAGCCCCCGACCTTGGTCGGGGGAAAGAGTGCCGGCCAAGGTCGGCACCCGCTGGAGCCGATCAATGCCGCCGCCGGCGCCATTCCAGCACCAGCGCCACCACCAGCACGGTCAGCGCCAGGCCGAACCACTGCACGGCGTAGCCCAGGTGGCGCTGCGGCGGCAGGGTGTTGGGCAGCAGGTCCAGATCGCGCTCGTCGCCGATCGGCAGCGCCGGTTCCAGCCGCAGCACGCGGTCGGGCAGCGCGGCCAGGCCCAGCGCGCTGGCCAGGCCATCGGCAGGGAGCCGGCTGGCCAGCCAGCGCCCGGGCAGGCCGGTTTCACTGAACGCAGGGCCCAGCGCAAGGCCCGCTGACGGCGGCGGCGCCAACAACCCGCGCACGGCCAGCGGCGCCGGCAGCGCGTCCAGCACCGGCAAGGTGCGGTCAGGCGGCAGCGCGCGCCAGCCCAGGTCCACCAGCAGCACGCTGCCACTGTCACTGCGGAACGGCCGGTACACCTTCACCCCGGCGCGGCCGTGGCGCATCTGGTTGTCCAGCAGCACCACGCCCGGCAGGAAGCGGCCATGGTCGGCCACCCCATGCAGCGCGCCGGGCGCCGCCAGCGCCTGCGCCAGCGGCAGGGCCTGCGCCACGGCCGGTCCCTGTGCATCCAGCAGCGCCTGCTTGGCGTGCATGCGCTGCAGCTGCCACAGGCCCAAGGCGGTGAAGCCGGCCATCGCCAGCAGTGCCAACAGCCAGCCGATCCAGCGCGTGTGCTGGCGCATCATGACAAGTCCACGCAAACGCGGTCAGATAGGCGCATCCACCCTGCCCCCGAGCCGCGCATGAGTGATTCGCTGAAGACCCTGCTGGTGATCGCGTTCCTGATCGTCATCGTCTGGAATCTGGGCGCCGGCCTGTACTACCTGCTGGTCGATCGCGGCCAGACCAAGCGCACGGTCAATGCGCTCACCCGCCGCATCGCCGTGTCGGTGGCCCTGATCGCGCTGGTGATCGTCAGCATCTACATGGGCTGGATCAAGCCACACGGCGTCGGCGGCTGACGGTACCTGCCGCTGCGCACTCAAAGGACGTAGACGAACAGGAACAGCATCAGCCACACCACGTCCACGAAGTGCCAGTACCACGCGGCGGCTTCGAAACCGAAGTGGTTGTCGCGGGTGAAGTGGCCCTTGGCCGAGCGCAGCCACATCACGATCAGCATGATCGTGCCCAGCAGCACGTGCGCACCGTGGAAGCCGGTCAGCATGAAGAACGTGGAACCGTAGATGCCCGAACCCAGGGTCAGGTTCAGTTCCTTGTAGGCGTGGATGTACTCCTCGGCCTGCAGGGTCAGGAAGAACGCGCCCAGCAGCACGGTCAGGCCCAGCCACACCAGCAGCTGGCGGCGGTGGCCGCCCTTCAGCGCGTGGTGGGCGATGGTCAGGGTCACACCGGAGGTGAGCAGGATCAGCGTGTTGATCAGCGGCAGGCCCCAGGCGGGAATGGTCTGGAACGCGCCGCCGATCGCGGCCGGCCCATTGGTCGGCCAGCCAGCCGAATAGCCCTGCCACAGCAGCTCGTTGGTCATCACCCCATCGCCTTCGCCGCTCAGCCACGGCAGGCCCAGGTTGCGGGTGTAGAACAGCGCGCCGAAGAAGGCACCGAAGAACATCACTTCGGAGAAGATGAACCAGACCATGCCCATGCGGAACGAGCCATCGACCTGGCGGTTGTAGTGCCCGGCCTGCGATTCGCGCACCACATCGCTGAACCACCAGAACAGGGTCAGCACCAGCATCGCCAGGCCGGCATAGAAGGTCCAGCGGCCCCAGCCGGCGTCGTTCAACCAGCTGGCCACGCCCACCATGGTCACCATCATCGCGATGGAGCCCACGAACGGCCAGCGGCTCTGGGCCGGGACGAAGTACACATTGGCGTCGTGCGGGGTCTGGGCCATGTCGGTTTCCGGGTCAGGGAGCGGCGTGCGCGCCTTCCGAGGTAGCGGCCGCAGCCAGCCGATCGGACAGCGCATCGTTGCGGTAGAAGGTGTAGGACAGGGTGATCGTCTTGATTTCCGGGGGCAGGTCCGGATCGACGATGAAGCGCACCGGCATGTCGCGCTTCTCACCGGCCTGCAGGGTCTGGGCGGTGAAGCAGAAGCATTCGGTCTTGCTGAAGAACCCCGACGCGCGCGCCGGCGCCACCGAAGGCACGGCGCTGCCGACCACGGCGCCAGCACTGTCGTTGCGGGCGAAGTACAGGGCCTCGTTGAGTTCGCCCGGCACCACGTCCATGGTCAGCTGCTCGGGGTGGAACGACCACGGCAGGCGCGAATTCACCCCACCATCGAACTCCACGCGCACGGTGCGCTTGCCGGTGGCCGCGCCGGTGCTGGCTTCACTGCCGGGGCCGCGCTCCAGGCGCACGCCGAACACTTTCTCGCAGGCGATGCGGTACAGCGGCACCAGCGAGAACGTCAGCAGGAACACCGCCACCGCCACGCCGATCAGGCGCGGCAGGCCGGCGCTGCGTGAGGTCGCGGTGGCCGGTGCCTCGCTCATCGGCCGATCACCCCACTCAGGATGAAGCCGACGTAGACCAGCACGGCGATGGCGCCCACCCACAGCGCGGTGCGGCGCGCGCGCTGGCGCTGCTGGTAGAGCCGACCGTTGGTCGGCTGCATTTCGCGAATCGACTGACAGTCGACTCTACCGGTCTGCAGCGGGTTCTCGTTATGCATGGCCCACCTCAATGCGTGATGTCATCGTGGGCCAGGTCGCCCGGGCGCAGGGTCGGCGGCGTGGTGAAGGTGTGCGCCGGTGCCGGCGAGGGCAAGGTCCACTCCAGCCCGCGTGCGCCTTCCCAGGAACGGTCGGCGGCCTTTTCGCCATTGCGCAGCGACGACAGCAGGATCGCCGCCATCATGAACGGCGTGGCGAACATGCCGAACGCACCGATCGAACTGATCAGGTTCCAGTCGGCGAACGCCACGCTGTAATCGGGAATGCGCCGCGGCATGCCGGCCAGGCCCAGGAAGTGCTGCGGGAAGAACAGCAGGTTCACGAACACGATCGACCACCAGAAGTGCACCTTGGCCCACTTCTCGCTGTACATGCGCCCGGTCCACTTCGGCCACCAGTAGTACACCGCGGCAATCAGCGCGAACACCGCACCGGTCACCAGCACGTAGTGGAAGTGGGCCACCACGAAATAAGTGTCGTGGTACTGGAAGTCCGCGGCGACGATGGCCAGCATCAGGCCGGAGAACCCGCCGATGGTGAACAGGATGACGAAGGCCACCGACCACAGCATCGGCGCTTCGAAGGTGAGCGAGCCGCGCCACATGGTGCTGACCCAGTTGAACACCTTCACCCCGGTCGGGATCGAGATCAGCATGGTGGCGAACATGAAGTAGATCTCGCCCCCCAGCGGCATGCCCACGGTGAACATGTGGTGGGCCCATACGATGAACGACAGGAAGGCGATCGCCGCGGTGGCGTAGACCATGGCCTGGTAGCCGAACAGCGGCTTGCGGCTGAAGGTCGGGATGATCTCGCTCACCACGCCGAAGGCGGGCAGGATCATGATGTAGACCTCGGGGTGCCCGAAGAACCAGAAGATGTGCTGGTACATCACCGGGTCACCGCCACCGGCGGCATTGAAGAAGCTGGTGCCGAAGAACTTGTCGGTCAGCAGCATGGTCACCGCACCGGCCAGCACCGGCATCACCGCAATCAGCAGGAACGCGGTGATCAGCCAGGCCCAGCAGAAGATCGGCATCTTCAGCAGGTCGATGCCCGGCGCACGCATGTTCAGCACGGTGGCGATGATGTTGATCGCACCCATGATCGAGCTGATGCCGGCCACGTGGATGGCGAACACGCTGAAGGCCACGTTGTAGCCGCCCTGCAGCGACAGCGGCGGGTACAGCGTCCAGCCACCGGCCGGTGCGCCGCCGGGCAGGAACAGGGTCAGCAGCAGCAGGCTGAAGGCCACCGGCAACAGCCAGAACGACCAGTTGTTCATGCGCGGCAGAGCCATGTCCGGCGCGCCGATCTGCAACGGAATCATCCAGTTGGCCAGGCCCACGAAGGCCGGCATCACGCCACCGAAGATCATCACCAGTGCGTGCACGGTGGTCATCTGGTTGAAGAATTCGGGTTTGACGAACTGCAGGCCCGGCTGCGCCAGTTCGGCACGGATCACCACGCTCATCGCCGCACCGATGATGAACATGATGAAGCTGAAACCCAGGTACAGCGTGCCGATGTCCTTGTGGTTGGTCGAGAAGAACCAACGCTCGAAGAAGCTCTGGTGGTGATGGTGATCGTCGTGCCCAACTGCCGAGTGCGCCATTGCAAAACACCTCTCAGAATCGGTTGTCACCGCGGCCGCAGGCGGCCACGGGCTTTACATCACGCGCCGCTGGCCGCGGTGGCAGGGGCACTGGCCGCTTCAGCAGCCGGTGCGGCAGGTTCCTCGCCCGCCGGTGCTGCCGGTGCTGCCGGCGCGGGTTGCGCAGGCGGTGCTGGCTTGCGCTGGGCCAGCCACTGCCTGAAGTCTTCCTTGGACACCGCCTCGACCACGATCGGCATGAAGCCATGGTCTTTGCCGCACAGTTCGGCGCACTGGCCACGGTAGACGCCGGGCTGCTCGATGCTGGTCCACGCTTCATTGATGAAGCCGGGGATGGCGTCCTGCTTCCAGCCCAGCGCCGGCACCCACCAGGCGTGGATCACGTCGTCGGAGGTGATGACGAAGCGCACCTTGGTATCGACCGGCAGCACCAGCCGGTTGTCCACGTCCAGCAGGTAGTGCGGGTGGCTTTCACGGTCGGGCACGATGCCGCTCTGCCGCACCCGGTCCGATTCGCGGTCCAGGCGGCTGGTGAAGGTCACGTTCTCGCCGAGGTACTCGTACTTCCACATCCACTGGTAGCCGGTGATCTTCACCGTCATCTCGGCATCGCGGGTGTCGTACATCTTGATCAGGTTGGCCGTGGCCGGCCAGGCCATCACCACCAGGATGATCACCGGAATGACGGTCCAGATGATCTCGGCCTTGGTGTTGTGGCTGAAGGTGGCCGCCACCGCGCCCTTGGACTTGCGGAACTTGAACATCGCATAGCCCATCGCGCCGAACACGATGACCCCGATCACCGTGCAGATGATCAGCGACAGATTGTTCGACTCCCAGGCCAGGCGCGAGGTCTGGGTGACCCCCTTGCCCATGTTCAGCTGCCACGGCTTGGGATCGGCCGCCTGTGCCCAGGCCAGTGCCGGTACCAGTCCCCCGGCCACCACCGCGGCGGCCGCTGCAACGCACTTCGTGCCCCACCTGCTGCTTTGCTTCATTGCCTAGACCCTTAGCGTCGTCGGTTGCCGCCATCGCTGGCGGCGAGCAAGCCTTCAAGCATTTCAGCAAGCGTCTGGCGTTCGGCCGGTGCGAGGAAACTGCCTACCTCCACCTGCCGTCCGCTGGATGCCAGCCGGACCCTCTCATCGCTGGTCACCAGGCGTACCCAATGCGGGTGTGCCCGGAACACCGGCGAACCACCGGGCGTGGGGATGACTTCCACACACGCCGGCACTACCCGGATCTCCTCCTGCCGTTCACCGCTGCGCCACAGGGCACGCAGGGCGGCTGCCAGCAACAGGCTGTACAGCAGCGCGAACAGGGGGGCGAACACATTGCCAGCCAGCCAACCCACGGCCGAAACCAGCCACATGGCCCCGCCCAACACGGTGAACAACAGGATGAACTGCCGGGCATCGAGCGCCCGTGGGGGACGCAGCCGCAGCTGCGTACCTGACCCATCCGGAGCTGGAAGCACCTCGATCATGTCGCAACCGCGTTCCTGCCGCGGGAAACGTCTCGATGGTAGCCCTGCCCTCTCGCCGGTAGCAAGGGTGCATTCACACTTTTTCCGATGTTGCAATACAGCATGACCCCGGCAGCGCGAATGACGAATTCGGCATAAATCTGCACGCACGTGCTGAACAGGCTGAATCCACCGCCACCAGGGGCTATCGGCGTTCATCAAGGACGCAGACGGGCACTTCCCGGCGGCCAAAAAATGATTAAAATCGCCAAGTTTTCCACTGGCCGGACCGGCATGAACGCACCTTCCTCCTCCCCTGCCGCCAGCGACGCCCCGCGTCCGGGCGCGCTGCTGTCGCCGGAACTGCCGGCGCCCCCCTCCCCGTTCCGCCAGGCCATCACCGATGCCTGGTTGAAGGACGAGGCCAGCCACGTGCGTGACCTGCTGGCGCAGGCGCGCCTGCCGGCCGAGGAACAGGCCCGGGTGCAGGCGCTGGCCGCCGACCTGGTGGGCCGGGTGCGCGTGCGCGCCAAGGACCAGGGCGCGATCGAAGCCTTCATGCGCCAGTACGACCTGGGCAGCGAGGAAGGCGTGCTGCTGATGTGCGTGGCCGAGGCGCTGCTGCGCATTCCCGACCAGGACACCGCCGACAAGCTGATCCGCGACAAGCTGGCCGATGCCGACTGGGAAAAGCACCTGGGCGGCAGCGATTCGGTGCTGGTCAACGCCTCCACCTGGGGCCTGATGCTGACCGGCAAGCTGGTGCAGATGAACGATGCCACCCGCGCCGACGCGCCCAGCGCGTTCAAGCGCCTGGTCGGCCGCGTCGGTGAACCGGTGGTGCGCCTGGCCGTGCGCCAGGCGATGAAGATCATGGGCCATCAGTTCGTGATGGGCCGCACCATCAGCGAAGCGCTGGCGCGCTCGCACAAGGGCGACAACGCCAGCTACCGCTATTCGTTCGACATGCTGGGCGAAGGCGCGCTGACCATGAAGGACGCGCTGCGCTACCTGGAAGACTACCGTCGTGCGATCCACGCCATCGGCGGCGATCACAAGGCACGCGGCGGCCGCCCCGATGGCGACGTCAACAATGCGCCGGGCATCTCGATCAAGCTGTCGGCGCTGTACCCGCGCTACGAACATGCCAAGCGCGCACGCGTGCTGAAGGACCTGGTGCCGGGCGTGCTGGAACTGGCGCAGCTGGCCAAGAGCTACGGCATCGGCTGCACGGTCGATGCCGAAGAATCCGATCGCCTGGAACTGTCGCTGGACATCATCGAGCAGGTGTTCTGCGACGCTTCGCTGGCCGGCTGGGATGGCTTCGGCGTGGTCGTGCAGGCGTACCAGAAGCGTACCCCGTACACGATCGACCACCTGGCCGACATGGCGCGCCGCGCCGGTCGCCGCCTGCAGGTGCGCCTGGTGAAGGGCGCCTATTGGGATGCCGAGATCAAGCGCGCGCAGATCGAAGGCTATCCGGGCTACCCGGTGTTCACCCGCAAGCAGAACACCGACGTGTCCTACCTGGCCTGCGCCAAGCGTCTGTTCACCCATGCCGACGCGATCTACCCGATGTTCGCCACGCACAACGCGCACACCATCGCCGCGGTGCGCAGCATCGCCAACGGTGGCGTGTACGAGCACCAGAAGCTGCACGGCATGGGCGATGACCTGTACGCCGAAGTGGTGCCGGCCGATCGCCTGGGCCTGCCCTGCCGCGTGTACGCGCCGGTCGGTTCGCACGAAGACCTGCTGCCGTACCTGGTGCGCCGCCTGCTGGAAAACGGCGCCAACTCCAGCTTCGTCAACCGCATCACCGACGAGCGCGTGCCGATTGCCGACCTGATCCGCGACCCGGTCGAGATGGTCGCCTCGTTCGAATCGATTCCGCACCCCAAGATCCCGCTGCCGGTTGACCTGCTGCGCAGCCAGAACCACGACAGGAAGAACTCCATGGGCGCCAACCTCGCCAACGACAACGAACTGCGCGCCCTGGCCGAGCAGATCAACGCTGCGGTAAAGCCGTGGCAGGCCGCGCCGCTGGTGCCGGGTGCGGTCACCACCGGTGCCTCGCTGCCGGTCACCAACCCGGCCGACAGCCGTGACGTGGTAGGCCAGTGGCAGGCCGCCGACGCCGCCACCGTGCAGAAGGCGCTGGCCAATGCCGTGGCCGCGCAGCCGGCCTGGAACCGTACCCCGGCCGCCAGCCGCGCCGCCATCCTGGAACATGCCGCCGACCAGCTGGAAGCGCGCATGCCCGAGTTCATGGCGCTGTGCGTGAAGGAAGCCGGCAAGAGCCTGCCCGATGGCATCGCCGAAGTGCGCGAAGCGGTGGATTTCCTGCGCTACTACGCCAAGCAGGCCCGCGAACAGTTCAGCCACGCCGAGAAGCTGCCCAGCCCGACCGGTGAATCCAACGAACTGCAGCTGCACGGCCGCGGCGTGTTCGTCTGCATCAGCCCCTGGAACTTCCCGCTGGCGATCTTCCTGGGCCAGGTGGCTGCCGCCCTGGCCGCCGGCAACAGCGTGATCGCCAAGCCGGCCGAGCAGACCAACCTGATCGGCTACCACGCAGTGAAGCTGCTGCACGACGCCGGTGTGCCGGCCGAAGTGGTGCAGTTCCTGCCGGGCGACGGTGCCACCGTCGGCGCTGCGCTGACCGCTGATCCGCGCGTGGCGGGCGTGGCCTTCACCGGCTCCACCGAAACCGCCCGTGCCATCAACCGCGCCATGGCGGCGCGTGATGCCGCCATCGGTGTACTGATCGCCGAAACCGGCGGCCAGAACGCCTTCATCGCCGACTCCTCGGCGCTGCCGGAACAGCTGGTCAAGGACGCCATCGGTTCGGCCTTCACCTCCGCCGGCCAGCGCTGCTCGGCTGCGCGCGTACTGTTCGTGCAGGACGACATCGCCGACAAGGTGATGACCATGCTGGCCGGCGCGATGAAGGAACTGAAGGTCGGCAACCCCGGCCTGCTGTCCACCGACGTCGGCCCGGTGATCGATGCCGACGCGCTGAAGATCCTGCAGGACCACGCCGAGCGCATGGACCGCGAAGCGCGCCTGATCGCCGCTGCCGAACTGTCCGCCGAAGCCGCCCACGGCACCTTCTTCGCGCCGCGTGCGTACGAACTGAAGGACCTGGGCCAGCTGCAGAAGGAAGTGTTCGGCCCGGTGCTGCACGTGATCCGCTGGAAGGGTGAGCAGCTGGATGCGGTGATCGACCAGATCAACGCCACCGGCTACGGCCTGACCCTGGGCGTGCATTCGCGCATCGACGAGACCGTGGACCGCATCAGCAACGGCGTCCATGTCGGCAACGTCTACGTCAACCGCAACCAGATCGGTGCAGTGGTGGGCGTGCAGCCGTTCGGTGGCCAGGGCCTGTCCGGCACCGGCCCCAAGGCCGGCGGCCCGCACTACCTGCTGCGCTTCGCCACTGAAAAGACGGTGACGGTGAACACCACCGCCGCCGGTGGCAATGCCTCGCTGCTGACCCTGGGCGACTAAGACACCCCTCCCTTCCACGGGTGTGATGGATGCACGGAAAACCCCGCGAAAGCGGGGTTTTTTGTGTGCTTCCGGTGGCGCCAGGCGATGCCCGGCCGCGCTTACCCGGCCGCCACGCTGAAGCGGTTGTCCGCGCGCATCGCCAGCTCGCCCTGCACCCGCGCAACCCGCGCGTCCAGATCACCTTCCAACAGCACATACGGCACCCCACGCGCCTGCAGTTGCTGCAGGTACCACGCGTGCTGCCGCGCGCGGAATTCCACGCCCACGCGCGTGCCGTCCTGCACGAACGGAATATCCGGCGCGCACAGGAACAGCAGATCGTAGGGCCGCGCTGCGGCGCGCTGTAGCTCCGCTGGCGCGGTCTGGAACATCCAGCCGCTGTAGCCCAGGGTGACCAGCGGCGTGGTGTCGCAGAACAGCCAGCGGTGCGCGTGCTGCGCCGCCTGCTCTTCATGCTGCGGCTGGGTCGCGGCGATGCGCAGCAGATCCTGCGCATGCAGCGCACCGCCCTGCTGTTCCCACAACGTGCGTCCGTACTCGGGCACCCAGCGGCTGCCCAGGCGTTCGGCCAGCATCCGCGCCAGCGTGCTCTTGCCCGTGGATTCGCCACCGATGAAGGCCACGCGCTGCACGTGGTCGGCGTACACCGCCGCTGACAGGCTGCTGCGGTGTGCGTGCGGATCGGCACGCAGCTCAGTACCACTGGCCTGTCCGATGTCGGTCGAACGCTCCAGCCGATGATGCTGCACCGGTGCAGCGAACTGCTGGGCCAGGGCTGCAGCAAAACCATCGCCGTAGTCTTCGCCGGTGAACACCGCCTGCACCGGCCCACCAAACAGTGCCAGGCACAGCCACGCCGTGAAGGCGCGCTGCACCTGCTCGCTTTCGCTGTCCTGCGGCAGCGCGCGCACCGCCACGCCATACGCGCGGCACAGCGCGGCCAGGCGCGCATCGTCCAACACCGCGACGGACGCCTGCGGGAACCGCGCCCGCAGCCAGCGCTCGCGCCTCTCGGCGCTGTAGCCGGCGAAGCCCGGCTGCGACCAGCCGATCACCAGCAGCTGCCGGCAGCGCGCGGCCGCGAATTCGATCAGCCGTTCGTGGCCACGGTGCAGCGGGCAGAACTTGCCCACCACCAGACCGCGCGGCACCTTGTCAGGCAGTGGCATCGGCCGCGCCCGCCGCCGCGCGGTCGGCGCGCATCAGCGTGCGCCAGTGGCGCAGCGCCACCAGCGCATTGATCCAGAAACCGATGTACAGGATCGAGGTCAGGTGCAGGCCGCGGCTGTAGTACAGCGGCACCGCAATGGTGTTGACCAGCAGCCACAGCCACCACGATTCCAGCTTGCGCTGCATCATCAGGATCTGCGCGATCACGCTCAACACCAGCACGGCTGAATCGATGTAGGGCGCGTAGGCCTGGGTCAGGCGGGTCAACATCCAGCCGTAGCCCAGCGTGCCCACCACCGCCAACGGCAGCAGCCACGCCCAGGCACGTGGGCGCAGCGAGGTGATCGGCAACGGCGCGCCGTGGTCACCCCGCAGCCACTGCCACCAGCCCAGCACGCTGATGACGATGAAGAAGCCCTGCAGCACCATGTCGGCGTACAGGTGGGAACGCTCGAACACCGCGGCAAACAGCGCGCAGCCGACGATGCCCAGCCACCAGGTGTGCACGTTGTTGCGCCCAGCCAACAGGATCGAGCCCGCGACGGCGATGTTGGCGGCCAGCTCCAGCTGGAAATTCGGATCGGACAGGTTCATGCCGCTATTGTCGTCGATCCATGCCCGTTGCGTGGATGGCCTTACAACCTCGCGAGGAACGCCTCGGCATCCCCCGCTTCACACTTCCACTCGGCATACACCCCGACCAACTGGCACTGCGGGCAGCGGCAGCCGATGTACAGCCACCGCACATCGCGCGAATCGGGGTACAACGCCACCCCACTGTGGATCGCCAGCGCCTCGGCGCCGCACAGGCATTCATGGGCTTCCAGCTCCGCCTCATCAACGTACTCGGCGCCATCCCCCATCAGATGCGATTGTCCGCAGCGCACGCAGTCGCGGCGCGCAACCCCGGCCTCCTCGTCATCGAACAGACGGAACAGCGTCGAGCCGCACACGCATACCGAAGCACGGTATTCGGTCGCGGGGTAGCCGTTGCCTTCACTGAAGCGCTGGATGGAGGCACGGATGTCCTGATCCTCGCTGCCATACCAGTGCTTGCCCTTGCGGGTAAGCGTCATCCCTGCCTCCTTCCGAAACGCATCATGATGGCGCCTACCCGTAGATCCACGCCATGCGTGGATGGCCCGGCAAAAGAAAGCCCCGCTTGCGCGGGGCTCTCCCTGTACTGCGTCAGGCCGTGGCCTTTATCAGAACTTGTACTGCATCGAAGCAGCCAGCACGTCGCCGGTCACCTTGTACTTGCCGGTCACGGTGTTGCCGGTGGCCGAGGTCGAGGTGATGTTCGGGTCCTTGGTGAACAGGTGGGTGTAACCCACGCTGTATTCCATCTTCTCCGACGGGGCCCAGGTCAGACCCAGCGACAGCCACTTGCGGGTGGTGTCCGGCACGCGCACGTCGCGGTGTGCATCGGTGGTCGGGGTCTGGTCGTACGCCAGACCGCCACGCAGGGTCAGCTGCTCGTTCAGACGGTACTCGGTACCGATCGACGCGAAGGTGGTATCGCGGTAGTGGAACGGCAGCACGCTGTCGGGCTGGTTGGAATCGTAGTCAACCGTGACCTGGTCGAACTTGCTCCACGCCGTGCGCGAGACGTCGGCCATGATCTTCCACTGGTCGTTCACGCGGTGGCTGACGCTGACCGTGGCGCTGGCCGGCAGGGTGATGGTGGCGCGGCCGTTGCTGTCCACGAAGGTGCCCGGGGCAGCGCTGTTCAGGAAGGTCTGCGCCGCCGGGGTCATGGTGAAGTCAGCCTTGCCGTCGGTGATCTTGTGTTCCACTTCCGAGCGGTAGCTGAAGGCGATGTTGGTGCCTTCCACCGGGCTGACGGTCATGCCCAGGGTGTAACCCACGGACATTTCGTCGCCCTTGATGCGCAGGTAGCCATCGGCGGTACCCGGGGCGAAGCCCAGCTGGGCGGCCTGGGCAGCAGCCTGGCGGGCAGCCGCAGCGGCCTGGGCGGCGGTGCCACCGGCAGCCAGCACGGCGGCCGAGGCGCGCTGCTGGGCGCTGGCGTTGATGGCGGTGCCGGCATCGACGGCGCTGGTCAGGTCAACGTCCAGGCGCTCGACGAACACCGACGCACCGAAGGACAGGTACGGGTTCACGTCGTAGGAGAACGCGGCACCCAGGTCGACGGCCTGCAGTTCGGTCTTCACGCCGTTGTAGCGGCCGACCCAGTCACGGTCGTATTCGGTCTTGAAACCGAACGGCACCGACAGCGACACACCGAAGTGCATGTTGTCCTTTTCGCCGAACGGCACGTGGAAGTACGCGGCCGGAACCGGGGCGATCATGCCGGCGTCGCCGCCGTTGCCGCCGGAAATCGGGGCGCCGTTGCCGTACTGGCCTTCGCCACGGAACTTGGCGCCGAAGCTGATGGCGCTCACGTCACCCTGGAACTGGGTGCCGTCGAGCAGACGCATCGAGGCCGGGTTGGTGGCGACCACCGAGGCATCGCCTTCGGCAGAGGTCGAGCCGGCGAACGCGCGGCCGAGGCCCTTGGCGCTGTTTTCCTTCAGCTGGAAGGCAGCGGCATTCGCATCGGCGGCGGCCAGCGCACCGGCAACGCCGACGGCCAGCAGGGTCAGTCGGGCAATGGTGGAAGCAGTTTGCATCGTGTTCTCTCTCCGGTAAGCGGTGATGGTGCTCTGAGTGCGCCTGCGCCTACCGGACCCGAAGGCCCGCCAGAACGCGCCGGATTCCCCTCCCGACATACGACGCCGTATGCGAGTATCACTCAGAGCCGTTAATGAAACAATAACAGCAGCAAGGGTTTTCCCCTCGTAAAACATGAACAGGCACCTCACCGCAGAATGCCTGCGCACGCTAGGCTAGCGCCCATGTTCGTCTCGCTCCCCTCACGCAAAAAGGCGGCCCTGCGCTGGGCCACGCCCGTGCTGTTTGCGTCAGTGTGGCTGGCGTTCCTGTGGTCGATCTCGCGCCCGGACGACGCCCGGCGCAGCCTCTGGCTGGACTGGGGGGCCCTGTCCACCGGCCTGACCCACCCGCTGGACTACTGGGCCACCCTGCAGGACGGCAGCGTGCTGCGCCTGTTCACCGCGCTGTTCCTGCACGCCGACTGGTCGCACCTGCTGGGCAACCTGGTGTTCCTGCTGATCTTCGGCCTGCCGGCCGAGCGCGTGCTGGGCCCGTGGCGGCTGCTGTTGCTGTTCCTGCTGGGCGGCGCCGTCTCCAACCTGGTGGCGATCTACACCATGGGCAGCCCGGACCAGATCATCATCGGCGCCAGCGGCGCGGTGTCGGCGCTGATCGGCGCCTATCTGGCCCTGTTCCCCGGCGCACGGCTGGGGGTGGTCATTCCGCTGGGCCTGTTCCTGGAGTTCGTGCGCGCCCCGGCTTACCTGCTGATCGGGGTGTGGGCGGCACTGCAGGTGGTGTTCGCCTACATCGGCCCGACCTTCGGCATGGTGGCCTGGTGGGCCCACATCGGCGGCTTCCTGTTCGGCCTGCTGTACGGCGTATACGTGCGCGCCGCGATCGCCCGCAAGCTGCGCAAGCGCCACGGCTTCTAGCCGCGCATCGTAGAGTCGAGCTTGCTCGACTGCCTTGGCTTCTCCGTAGAGTCGAGCTTGCTCGACTGCCTTTCCATGAATCAGTCGAGCAAGCTCGACTCTACCGACCGCGCGCGGCTGACCAGCAACGTGTTGTGGTGGGTATCGAACACCAGCGTGGCGCCCCCATCCAGCACCACGGCATATTCGAAGAAGTGCAGCTCGCCCAGCAGAGGCACCAGCTCGGCCGCCTGCAGAGACCATACCGGCCACGGTGTCGCGCGTTCGTCGGAAACGATCAACTGGATCTCACCCTGCGCAGGCCCCAGGAGTTCCGCCAGACGGGCAAGCCCCTGCGTGCCATCGTCGTAGCGTGCATGTGCCTGTGCAGCGGGGGCACCGTCCCACCACAGAATCCGAGCGGGATCGATGCCGTGCCGATGCGCCAGCGCGTCGAGCCACGGGCCGGCGACGCCGGGCGGCCAGGGCGCGCGGGCCAGCAGTTCGCCGATACGGGTGGTGAGCGCAGCGTCATCCATGGGCGGTGTGGGATCTCGCCGGGCATGGCCCGGCGCTACCGTCAGGGTTTTACCGGGGCCGGGGCAGGCTTCGGTTCCGGCTTCGGTTCGGCCTTGGCTTCCGGCTTCGCCGCAGCGGCCTTCGCCGCCTTGGCCGCATCCGCCTTCGCTGCTTCGGCCTTCAAGCGTGCAGCCACCGAACCCGGGTGCTTCAGTTCGGCCAGGGCATCGTCAATCGGGCCATCGCCCGGCAGCACGGCACCGGCGTGATAGCCCTCGGTACCTTCGTCGTCGCCGCGCAGGTGGCCCGGCAGGGTCGCTTCGCTGTAGTCGCTCAGGCTGGCCGGCAGTGCCTCTTCCTCCGGCGTCGGGGCCGGCTTCAGTTCCACCTCCGGCACGATGCCGGTGGCCTGGATCGATTTGCCGCTGGGCGTGTAGTACCGCGCCGTGGTCAGCTTCACCGAATCGCCATTGTCCAGCGGCAGCACGGTCTGCACCGAGCCCTTGCCGAAGGTGCGGCTGCCCACCACGCGTGCGCGCTGGTTGTCACGCAGCGCACCGGCCAGCACTTCGGACGCACTGGCCGAGCCTGCATCCACCAGCACGACCACCGGCGCCCCCTTCAGCAGGTCGCCCGGGGTGGCGTCGAAGCGGGCGTCGCTGATGCGGATGCGGCCGCGCGTGCTGACGATGTTGCCCTTCTCAAGCAGATCATCGGCCACCTGCACCGCGGCCGTCAGCAGGCCACCGGGGTTGCTGCGCAGATCCAGCACCAGACCCTTCAGGCTGCCACCAGACTGCTTCTGCAGTTGCTGCACATGCTTCTGGAAATCGGCACCGGTGTCGGCCTGGAACGTGGCCAGGCGGATGTAGCCGTAGCCGGGCTCCAGCAGGCGGCTGCGCACGCTGGTCACGCGGATGGTCTGCCGGGTCAGCGGCACATCGAACGGCTTGGGCTTGCCCTCGCGCACGATGGTCAGCACCACCTTGCTGCCGGCCGGGCCACGCAGCGGTTCGCTGGCATCGATGGCACTGATCGGCTTGCCGTCGATGGCGATGATCAGGTCGCCGGCCAGAATGCCGGCCTTGGCCGCCGGCGTATCATCAATCGGCGAAATCACCTTCATCGAGGCGTTGTCCGGCTGCTGCTGCAGCTCCACGCCGATGCCTTCATAGGCGCCGTTGGCCTGCTCGTCGAAGGCCTCGGCATCTTCCTTGTTGAAGTAGGTGCTGTGCGGATCCAGATCCAGCAGCAGGCCGCGCACGGCCGACTGCATCAGCTTGTTGTCGTCCACCGGGTCCACGTAGGCCGCACGCACCGCGTTGTAGACCGCCACGAAGCGCCGGATGTCTTCCAGCGGCACCTTCGATGTCACCGCCTCCTCAGCGCTGGCGGCCTGCCCCGGGGTTTCGGCGGCGGCCGCAGGCGCGGTCTGCTGCGCCCAGGACAACACTGGCAACAAAGCCAGCAAGAGGGTGGCGGTACGGGCTGCGCGCATGGATCACTCCTGTCGACGGTGGCATCGTGCCCAAGGCACATGCACCGATTATGCGCGAAGCGTGGGTAAATTCCCGTTGAATCCTGCGGCACTACGGCCGCCAGGATTCAGCGGCGCTGCAGCCAGCTGTCCGGATTGACCGGCTGGCCGCCGCGGCGCAGTTCGAAGTACAGCGCGGTCACGCCCTGGCCACCGGAATTGCCCACCTTGGCCACCGCGTCGCCGCGGCTGACGCGTGCGCCGGCATCCTTCAGCAGCGTGTCGTTGTGCGCGTAGAGGCTCATGTAACCATTGCCGTGGTCGACGATCAGGATCATGCCGTAACCGGTCATCCAGTCGGAGAACACCACGGTGCCATCGGCCACGGCGGTCACGGTGCTGCCGGCAGGCGCACCGATCAGTACACCGCTGCTGGTGCGGCCGTCAGGCAGCTTGCCGCCGTAGCGGGCCAGCAGGTTGCCCGACAGCGGCCAGCCCAGGCCGCCGACCTTGGGCGCGGGCGCCGAGGCCACCGCCGGCGGCACCTTGGTGGGCGGTGCCGGGCGCCCTTCGGCCCTGGCCTGGCGTGCGGCCTTTTCGGCCGCCGCCTTTTCCGCTGCGGCCTTGCGTGCGGCGGCGCGGCGCTCGGCCTCGGCGCGTGCGGCAGCAGCGCGCAGGTTGGCCAGCAGGGTTTCCAGCGCCTTGGCATCCTGGCCCAGCGCCTGTTCCTTCTCGCGCTGGTCCTTGAAGCGTTCTTCCAGCGAAGCCACCGTCTGCGCGCGTTCGCGGCGGTCGGCAGCCAGCGTCGCGGCCTGCTGCTTCTGGTCGCGCTGGGCGCCCCGCAGCTGCTGGTGGCGATCGGCAATCTGGGTCTGCAGCGTCTCCAGTTCCTTCAGGTCGGCCGTCAGTGTGGCCATGCGCTGGGCCCGCTCGCGTTGCAGGTAGCGGTGGTAGGCCAGGGCGCGATTCGCATCGGCCACGGTGTCCTGCGACAGCAGCAGTTTCAGCGGTGCGTGACTGCCCAACTGGTAGGCCGCACGCAACAGACCGGCCAGCTCGCGATGCTGCTGGGCCAGGGTCGCCTGCAGCGCATTGCGGCGCTGCTCGGCCTGGGCCAGGGCCTGGGCCTGCTCGCGCAACGCCGATTCGGTCTGCGCCAGGGTGCGGCCGGTGCGGGCCACTTTCTCGTCTGCCTCGCGCAGCTGCCGTGAGGCCTGGCCGCGCTGGCCCTCGATCTGCCGGCGCTCCTGCGCGACGTCCTTCAGCTCGCTGCGCAGCTTCTGCAGCTTGCGCTCGGCTTCGCGGGTCGACGCGGTCTGCGCGCCGCCGGGGACCGGCAGTGCCAGCGCCAGGGCCAGCCCCAGCAACAGACAACGCGCGCCGCGGGCGGCGGTGTGAGGCTGGCGTGAGGGGAAGACGTTGTGGCGCAAGGGCTTTCCAGTGACTTCAGGCAGTTGCAGGGGGTGCCGGGGAATGGTGACATCTCCGCACGCGGCCTGCCAGCCGCACAACAACGAGGTCCCCATGAACAACCCTTCCATTCCGCTGCTGTTGGGCCTGCTGCTGGCCACCGCGCCGCTGGCCGCGCAGGAAAACATCAGCAAGGTCAACGGCAGCATCGGCGCCGACCCGGGCCAGCGCTACGGCAAGCTGGACACCGTCAATGGCAGCATCCGCGTGGGTGAAGGCGTGGAAACCGGCAGCATCGACACGGTCAACGGCGGGGTAACGGTCGCCGATCGTGCACGCACCGGCAGCATCGAGACGGTGAACGGTGGCGTTCGCCTGGGCCGCGAAGTGATCGCCCACGGCGATGTCAGCACGGTCAACGGCAGCATCTTCAGCGACCACGGCAGCCAGATCGAGGGCGGCGTGGAGACCGTGAACGGCGGCATCGGCCTGGTCAGCAGCCAGGTGCGCAAGGACGTGGAGACCGTGAACGGCGATATCACCGTCGGCATCGGTTCCCAGGTGTCCGGTGGCGTGCACGTGCGCAAGCCGAATTTCAGTGTCTCGCTGACCACCAGCCGCAAGCCGCGCATCATCATCGGCCCCAACGCGGTCGTCAGCGGCCCGCTGGAGTTCGAACGCGAGGTGGTGCTGTACGTGCACCGCAGCGCCCGCATCGGCCCGGTCACCGGCGCCGAGGCCATCCCGTTCGACACCGATACCGCCCCGGCGGATTGACGTCGTGCCACACCGGGGACTGTTCCCCGCTACCTGGCCGTGCCTGGCGCGGCCCCCTTCTGTATCCAGGATACCGACGATGCCCCGTAAACTCCTTCTGTGCCTGGCCGCTGCGGCCGCGCTCAGCGCCTGCAAGGGCGAAGACACGCCAGCCGCCGCGCCGGCCACCGACACCGCCGCTGCCGCCAAGCCGGCCAGCCACGCGTTCTCGCCGGAGATCAACGCCGCTGACTTCAGCGAGATGGTGAAGACGCTGGCCTCGGACGAATTCGAAGGCCGCGCCCCCGGCAGCAAGGGCGAAGAACTGACGGTCAACTACATCCGCGACCAGATGCAGCGCATCGGCCTGCAGCCGGGCAACGGCGACAGCTGGTTCCAGGACGTGCCGATGACCGAAACCACGGCCGACGAGTCGACCGTGCTGAAGATCGACCAGGGCGGCAAGACCACCGAACTGAAGTTCGGCACCGACATGGTGGTCGGCACCCGTACCGGCCAGACCGAGGTGAAGCTGGATGCCAGCAACCTGGTGTTCGTCGGCTACGGCGTGGACGCGCCGGAACAGAAGTGGAACGACTACCAGGGCCAGGACTGGAAGGGCAAGACGGTGGTCATGTTCGTCAATGACCCGGGCTTCCACGTCGACGACCAGACCCTGTTCGACGGCAAACGCATGACCTACTACGGCCGCTGGACGTACAAGTTCGAAGAGGCCGCGCGCAAGGGCGCTGCCGGCGCGCTGATCGTGCATGACACCGCCGGTGCCTCCTATGGCTGGGACGTGGTGAAGAATTCCTGGGCCGGCCCGCAGTACGACCTGCCGGCCAAGGATGATCCGGAGCGCCGTCTGCCGGTGCAGGGTTGGCTGAGTGCCGAGGCCGCCAAGGCGCTGTTCGCCGGTGCCGGTCTGGACCTGGCCCAGGCCTACAAGGACGCCAGCAAGCGGGGCTTCAAGCCGGTACCGCTGCAGGCCACCGCCTCGGTCGATCTGAAGAGCCAGGTCGCGCAGAAGCAGTCGCGCAACGTGGTGGGCGTGCTGCCCGGCAGCAAGCGTGCCGACGAAGCCGTGCTGTACATGGCCCACTGGGACCATCTGGGCAAGCATGAGGGCGAGGAAGGCGACAACATCTACAACGGTGCCGTGGACAACGCCACCGGCGTGGCCGGCATTCTGGAAGTGGCCGAAGCAATGGCCCACCAGGACCCGAAGCCGGAGCGCTCGGTGGTGTTCCTGGCCGTCACCCTGGAAGAGTCGGGCCTGCTGGGTTCGAAGTACTACGTGGCCCACCCGACCTTCCCGCTGGACAAGATTGCTGGCGTGATCAACATCGACGCGATGTCGGTGGCCGGCCGTGCCAAGGACGTGACCGTCACCGGTTTCGGCAGTTCCGAGCTGGAGGACATCCTGAAGCCGCTGGCGGCCGCACAGGACCGTACCCTGCACGGTGAGACCGCGGTGCAGAGCGGCTTCTACTTCCGTTCCGACCACTTCAACTTCGCCAAGGCCGGCGTGCCGGCCCTGTATGCCGATGGCGGTGAGGACCTGCGCGACGGCGGCGTGGACGCCGGCCGCAAGGCAGCCACTGACTACGGCAACAACCGCTACCACGGCCCGAAGGATGAATTCGACGCCGCCACCTGGAAGCTGGATGGCACCGTGGAAGACCTGCAGTTGATGTACGGCGTGGGCAAGGAACTGGCAGGCGGCGATCGCTGGCCGAACTGGTACGAAGGCAATCCCTTCAAGGCCGCCCGCGACACCATGATGAAGAACAAGGCCTCGGCCCCGTAACGTCGAGCTTGCTCGACGGAAGCGCTTGGACGAGGAAGCGGCGCCCCACGGGGCGCCGTTTTTTTGTGCCGCCGCCAGGGGTAGGTGCCAACCTTGGTTGGCACTGCTTTCCGCCGGGCATGGCCCGGCGCTACCCATCCACGGATGGCGTGGATCTACCGGGCGCTTGGTTTCGCCCAAAGAAAAACCCCGCTGCGTGAGCAGCGGGGTTTTGGGTGTAAACCCTGGCGATGACCTACTCTCGCATGGCTTGAGCCACACTACCATCGGCGCAGCTGCGTTTCACTTCCGAGTTCGGGATGGGATCGGGTGGTTCCACAGCGCTGTTTTCACCAGGGAGACGGTTGCAGCAGCGCTTGCAGCGCCAGCTCGCGATCTTGCCCTTGGGGCGGAAGGTACCCGGAAAAAGCAGTGCCTTCACTTAATAAGAAAAAACCCCGCTGCATGAGCAGCGGGGTTTTTGGGTA
>NZ_JBWJPD010000005.1:0-239617 GCF_056393165.1 Stenotrophomonas sp. Steno-C17 | reverse complement strand
GTTGCCAGGAGCATCCACGCATGGCGTGGATCTACGGCTTGTCGGCCGTGTTGGTAGCGCCTTCGGCGGGCGTTTCTTCTGCATCGCCGCGACTCGGTGCGATGTACCACTTCTGCACTACGTCGTCGCCGAGGTTGAACACATAGAAATAGCCACCGTGGCCACCGTTCAGTGATTCAAGCTTTGCCGCTTCGTCGCGGAACTGCTCGTCGGTCTTGCACGTCTCGCACTCGACGGAATGGCTGGAGTCTGCGCCTGCGTTCGACGACATTGCGCCTGCGAGAAGGGCGGTGACAGCCAGAATGGTGTTGCGCATACATCCTCCATGAAGGGGTGCTGGGGTCAGAGCCCTTCCTGCGGAAAGGATCTGACCCCGGGCCATGTGCCAACCAAGGTTGGCACCTACCAGAGCCGGTCCGATCGGTTCAAGCCAGCACGAAGCGCTCGATTGCGCGGGCCACGCCTTCGTCGGTGTTCGGTGCGGTTTCAAAACGCGCCACGGCCTTCACCGCGTCGATGGCGTTGCCCATGGCCACGCTGGTGCCCGCGAACTGCAACATGGTCAGGTCGTTTTCCTGATCGCCAATGGCCATCACGTGGGCGCGGTCGATGCCCAGGTGCTCGGCCAGGCGCTGCAGGCTGGGGCCCTTGCCGGCGCGGTGGTCGAACACTTCCAGGAAGAACGGCGCACTCTTCAGCACGGCGAAGCGTTCGGTCAGTTCGGCCGGCAGACGGGTGATGGCCGCATCCAGCACGTCGGGTTCGTCAATCATCATCAGTTTGATGAAGGACATCGACGGGTCCATGTCCTGCACACGGCGGTACGACAGCGGCACGTGGGAAAGGTGCGAGTCGATGACGGTGTAGCGGCTGATGTCCTGGTTGGTGGTGTACAGGCGCTGGCCATCTAGGGCCTGGAAATGCACACCCAACTGCCGTGATACCTGTTCGCAGTAGACGAAATCATCGAAGCTGAGCGGAAACTCCACCACCGTTTCGCGCGTGCCGATGCGCTGCACCAGACCGCCGTTGCACGCGATGCAGTAATCATCGTTGCCGGTGATGCCCAGTTCCTGCAGGAACGGTGCCAGCCCGGACACCGGGCGGCCGCTGGTCAGCACGATATGCACGCCCAGCGCGCGCGCCTGCGCAATGGCCTGTTTGGCGCGTGCGGTGAGCTTGTGCGCCGGGTCCAGCAGGGTGCCATCCATATCGATGGCGACCAGTTGGATGGTCGATTGCCTGCGGCCCATGTCCATCAGTTTCATTTCCAGCGCGGGGCCCTCCATTTTAGGCCAGGCCGGCGGTGGCTGCCGTTCTCATGCGCGGTTCAGGCGTGCGCCGCCAATCGCCGCCATACTCGGCAAGCCTGTGCGCCCCACCGCAGGACGGCCCCCCATGACCGCCCTACCCTGGAGATCCAGACGCATGACCTACCGCGCCCCCGAGGCCACCGACACCGCCCCGCTGGCACAGCAGATTGAAGACCTGATCGACGGCCTGCCCGGCCAGCACATCCGCGTGGGCACGCTGCTGCAGGCCCTGGGCGATGAGGGGCTGATGCTGATCGTGATCCTGCTGTCGGCCATTTTCCTGATTCCAGTGTCCATTCCAGGCCTGAGCACCGTGTTCGGTGCCTCCATCCTGCTGATTGGCCTGAGCCGCGTGCGCGACCGGCCGCTGTGGGTGCCACAGCGCCTGGCGCAGAAGGAAGTGGCCACTGAAAAACTGCGCGCCAACCTGGGCCGGGCCCTGAAGTGGGTGCACCGCATGGAACGCCTGTCGCAGCCGATGCGGCTGGCGGTGATGGTGCGTTCGAAGAAGATGATGCGCGTGAACAACCTGGCGCTGGTGGTGGCCACCCTGCTGCTGATGGCCCCGGCCGGGCCGATTCCGTTCAGCAATACGCTGCCGGCGCTGGCGCTGATGTCCTTTGCCATCGGCTTCATCCAGCGCGATGGCGCGGCCGTGGCGGCCGGGTATGCCTTCGTGCTGGCCACGATGGTGTACTTCGGCGTGCTGCTGGGCGGCGTGGGGTTCGCCGCCGAATCGGTGTTCAGCGGACTGCGCGGGAGCACCGCAGAACTGTAGAGCCAAGCCATGCTTGGCTGCTTTTGATTTTGATTTTGATTTCGTAGAGTCGAGCTTGCTCGACTGTTGTTGGCAGAAGCAGTCGAGCAAGCTCGACTCTACAAAGGCCAAAGCCAAAGCAGTCGAGCAAGCTCGACTCTACAATTCCGTTACTTTGCCGAGACCCGCCAGACGACATCGCCTACGTCGTCAGCCACCAGCAGGGCGCCGTCGGCATCCATCGCCATGCCCACCGGCGCACCCATCAGGGTCTTTTCATCCTTCGATGCAAACCCGGTCACCACCGGTTGCGGGCGGCCGGTCGGCTTGCCGTCCTTGAATGGTACGTACACCACTTCGTAGCCGCTCAGCGGTGAACGGTCCCAGCTGCCGTGTTCGCCGATGAAAGCGCCGCCGTGGTACTTCGCGGGCAGCGACTGGCCGGTGTAGAACAGCAGCCCCAGCGGTGCCACGTGCGAACCGATGGCGTAGTCGGGCTTGATCGCCTTGGCCACCAGATCGGGCCGCTGCGGCTGCACGCGCTCGTCCACGTGCTGGCCGTAATAGCTGTAGGGCCAGCCGTAGAAGCCATCTTCCTTCACCGAGGTGAGGTAATCGGGCACCAGGTCGGCACCGATTTCGTCGCGCTCGTTGGCCACCGCCCACAGCGCGCCGGTGCTCGGTTCCCAGTCCAGGCCGGTGGGGTTGCGGATGCCCGATGCGAAGATGCGGCTGCCGCGCGTGGCCACGTCCACTTCCAGCACCACGGCGCGGCGGTATTCGACCGCCAGACCATTTTCGGTGATGTTGCTGTTGGAGCCCACGCCCACGTACAGCTTGCTGCCATCACGGCTGGCCAGCAGTTCCTTGGTCCAGTGGTGGTTGATGGTGCTGGGCAGATCGGTGAATTCGCGGCCCTTGTCGGCCATGCGGGTGGCGCCGGGCACGTACTGGTATTGCATGATGTTGCCGGTGTTGGCCACGTACAGCGTGTTGCCGATCAGCTGGATGCCGAACGGCGAATGCAGGCCTTCGATGTAGACGTGCTGGGTCCAGGTATCGGTGCCCGGCGTGCGCCGCAGCAGGGTGACCCGGTTGCCGCCCTTGCCGGCCTTGCCCGAGCGTGCCTTCACCTTGCCGGCAATCCACTGCTTGGGCGTGGTGACCGGTTCTTCGCCGGGGCCATTGCCTTCCACCACCAGCACATCGCCGTTGGGCAGGGTCAGCAGGCGACGCGGGTGCTGCAGGTTGGCGGCAATGCGCTGGATCTTCAGGCCTTCGGCCACGGCCGGCGCCTGGCCTTCGGCCCAGCCCACGCCCTTGGGCACCTGCATGGGCGGCATGAGGAAGTTGGCCGGCTTGGGCAGCGGCGGCTGCGGACCGGACTGGTCGGCCGGGTGGTATTCGGCCTTGCCGGCGCAGGCGGCGAGCATGACCGCCAGGGAAAGAATGCCCAGCGTGGGCAGGATGCGCTCAGCCATGACGACCTCCCTGCAGCACCGGGGCCTGCAGTGACAACAGGATGTAGCCGATCGCGATCAGAGCCACGGTCAGCGCAGACAGCATGGTGCCCGGCACCGCCACCGCATAGGCGTCGCGGCTGTGCACGAACGCGTTCCAGATGGCGAGCACGATGGCCACCAGGTTCAGCACGAAATCCACACGGTCCACGCCGGTGGCGGTGCCGTTGCGGCGCCACACCGCGAACAGGTTGAGCAGGCGCGGAATGATGGCGATCAGCAGGCCGAAGGTGATCAGCCACGCGGCGGACTTGCCCCACATCACCTCGGCGGTGTTGAGGTAGAGGATGTCGAAGATCAGCGCGGCGACGAAGAAGCCGAACGGTATGGGGTTCAGCAGACTGAAAAGCGTGGTGCCCGGGCCGCGATGGGCCTGGGCGACGGGGTTGACCATGGTCGTGCTCCGAAGGGGAAGGACTGCACGGGCCGTAGTAGCACAAGCGGCCGGGAGGCAGCGCGATGATGGCGGCCGGGGTGCCGCCGCGCTTGGATGGATGTGCCGGGACAAGCCGTGCGGACATCGGTAGATCCACGCCATGCGTGGATGGGCCGAGCCAGGCGGTGCGTGGCTGCTTGCCCTTGGAATGCCGGGCGATTCGGGACTGCTTTGCATTGGTAGAGTCGAGCTTGCTCGACTGCTCTTTGCTACGGCAGTCGAGCAAGCTCGACTCTACGGTCGCGCGTGATCAGGGTACATGGACCCGACGCAGGGTGTACGAGTAGCGGACGGTTCGTGCCAACCAAGGTTGGCACCTACCAGGCTAGTGGGCGCCCGATGGGCGCGCGATCAATCGAACGTCAGGCGCGCGCGGCGGGCGGTGCGTAGCGGGATGAACAGGGCGGCGGCAAACACCACCAGGAACGGTGCGGACAGGATCGCGGCGTCGTTGCTGCCAAACGCGATCAGGTTCAGGTGCAGGTCGCCAATCCATTCCAGCCGCATGAACACCAGTATCAGGCCGCCGAAGGTGGGGCACGGCAGGCCACCATGGCCGGCCATCAGCAGCGTGGGCGCCAGCAGCGCAGCCAGGAAGGCGAAGCCCGCCCGATACAGCCACGGGTTGCCCTGCCAGCGCGGGGCACGCCGCCACATCAACACCAGCAGGGCCAGTGGCAGCAGGGGCGCCAGCAGCACCAGCGCCAGGATCATGGCCATGGGGTTTCACCCGCGGCGCGGTGTTCTGCCATCAGACCGTGCATGCCCTTCCCCCTGTAGTCGTCCTTGAGCGGTGCATTGTTGCCGTTGTGGCCGCCAGTGCAAGCCCCTGTCGCAACGCGTGGCTGCGGACGGCTTGTGCCAACCAAGGTTGGCACCTACCAGAGCGTGCGGCGGGGCGCGGTTGTGGACCGAGTGTGCCAACCAAGGTTGGCACCTACCAGCGCATGCCGTAACGATTCGTTGCGCGGGCGATGACGCTGGCGAAAGGCGCCCGGCGCTACACTCGCCCCAGTGCTTCATGGAGGATCACACATGCGCCTGCTGCATCTCACCCTGCCGGTGTCGAACGTCGAAACCGTGGCGGACTATTTCCGCGATGTGCTGCAGCAGCGCGTGGTCGGCCACCATGTGCATGTCGGCTGGAGCACGATCGACCTGCAACCAGCGGGTACCCACGCCACTGGCGGCGTGCATCTGGCCTTCAACGTGCCCGATAACCGCTTCGCCGAAGCGATGGCGTGGCTGCGCGAACGCACACCATTGCAACGTAATCCCGAAGGCATCGATTACTTCGCGCTGGAAAGCAACTGGCAGTCGCAGTCGGTGTATTTCACCGGCCCGGACGGCCTGATCCTGGAGCTGATCGGGCGCAAGCGCCTGCCGGCCAGCACGCATACCGGCGCCTTCCACGGCAGTGAGCTGCAATGCCTGAGCGAGGTGGGACTGCCCAGCGATGATGTGGACGCAGTACGTGCCGCCGCCACCGCGCGTTTCGGCCTGCAGCCACTCAGTCCGCCGTCGGCGCAGTTCGCGCCGATGGGCGACGACGAGGGCCTGCTGATCGTGGTGGCCGCCGACCGCCGCTGGTTCCCCGAACAGAAAGACCTGCCCAATGCGCAGGGTCTGGTGCTGCAGATCGGCGGGGTGGATGGCAGCGGTGAACTGCACGATGCCGCGCGCGGCTGGCGGGTGCGGACCGTCTAAGCTGCCCGCTACCAGCTACCCGAGGCACCACCGCCGCCGCTGCGTCCACCACCTCCGCTCCAGTCGCTTGAGGAGGACGAGCTGGACGACGAACTCCCCCAGCCACCGCGCCGGTCATCATCATCGTCATCGCTGCGTGTGCCGGTGCCGAGCAGCATGGCCACGGCCCAGCCCATGTAGCCGACCGCGCCGAACACCAGCAGCAGCGCTTCGGCATCCAGCCCGTCTGGCTGCAGCAGTGTCCAGACCAGGCCCGCGCCCATCACCGTGCCGAGCAGCAGCACACGCAGGGCGAAACCCCGCCGGCTTTCCTGCCAACGGTCACGTGCCAGGGTCAGCGGGAACCACACCACCACGGCGGCGATGCCTGCGAGGAAGTACAGGGCCACATGCACGAACAGCCCGGGGAACACCCCGCGTGTGGCCAGCACCGCTACGCTGATACCGATGCTGGCGACCAGCAGACCCCACAGCGTGCGCCGCAGCGACGGACTGCGCCGCCACCGGTGCCCGCACAGCCACGCCACTGGCACGGCCATCGCCAACACGAACAGCAGCGGCACGATCTGCCGCGGTGCCCATACCGCGGTTGCCAACCCGGCCAGCGCGATCAGCGCCAGCCAGTGCAGCGGGCGGTACCACCACCGTCGCGCCGGCACAGCTGCAGTACGCCCCTGCCAGCGGCCCAGCGCGAACGCCGCCCCCCATGCCAGCAGCAGGATCGTATCCATGCTCTGCCAGGCCAGATCCAGCAGGTGGTTGCTGCGCGGCGGTGGCAACGGCTCACCGTCGACCAGCCCTGCCAGCAGCGCGCTGCCGTCCAGCACGCCCTGGTCCAGATCACCTTCGCGGAAGCGCGGCAGGATGGCCTCTTCGATGATGCGCTTGGCGTAGGCATCGGGGATGGAGCCTTCCAGCCCATAGCCGGGCTGGATGCGCACATGCCGGTCCTGCACCGCCACCAGCAGCAGCACGCCGTCATCCACGCCCTTGCGACCCAGCTGCCACTCATCGAACACGCGCTGTGCATAGGCTTCAATGCTTTCCTGGCCGGTACTGCCCACCAGCAGCACCTGCAGCTGTGCGCCGCCCTTGCGGGCCTGCAGCGCGCGCGCCTGCTGTTCCAGCGCGGCACGGGTGGCCGGGCGCAACGCACCGGCAGGATCGACCACCGGGCCATCCAGCGGCGGCACCTGTATCTGCGCGCAGGCCAGCGACGACCACAGCAGCAGCAACAGCAGCGCTGGCCACGAACCAAGGCGGCGCAGCGTCGGCTTCACCGATGCCGCTCGCTGTCGATCTGTGCGTGCAACGCGCGCAGCTGGGCGACGTTGCCTTCGAACACCTGCATGTCCGCATCGACCAGCGCGGGCCAGTCGGGCGCATGGCCCAGCAGCTGTGCCACCTGCTGCTGCGGAGCGCGATCGAAGCCCTCGCCCAGCACCTGCAGGTAACGCACGCGGAAGCCTTCCGGGTCCTGCTGATCCAGCGCATACAGCTGCACGGCCAGCAGCCCGGCGTAGAGGTAATTGACCAGGTAGTTCGGGTCTTCATACATCAAGCGCTTGCCGATCCAGGCGTTGCGCAGTTCCGGGTGGCGCTGCGGATGCTGGCCATAGCGGGCCAGCACCTGCCCGGTGAGCTGGTCCAGGTCATCGGCGGTGCCCAGGGTGTTGTTGGCCACGCCCTGGTAGATGGATCGCTCCAGCTGCGCCTCTTCGGCCGAGGTGAACACCTGCAGCACCATGTCGTCCAGCAGTGACTTGAGGTAGTACGCCTTGGCGCGCGGGTCCTGTGCCTGCTGGTACAGGCGGTCGCGGAAGCGCAGTTCGTTGTAGATCGCAAACGCTTCGGTCAGCCACGCGCTGCCATTGAGCTGCAGCGGCGATGCGTGGTTCCGCTGCATCCACTGCCCGTGCAGGCTGTGCCCGGCTTCGTGGACGATCTCCACGTCACTTTCCAGATCACCGCTGCGCTGGCCCACGAACAACAACGCGGGTGCATCGGGCGCAAACACCGGGAATGCATCCTGGCTGCGCTGGCCGCGCGCGGTGTCCAGATCCATCCGGTGGCTGGCAGGGTCCAGCAACGCACGCAGTTCTTCCACGTAGACCGGGCCCAGATGCTGCATGGCGTCGGCGGCAGTGTCGCGCAGCTGTTCCAGGGTCAGCACGGGCGGAATGTAGCCGGCATCGGGCACCGTGGTATCCCAAGGCTGCGGGTCCAGCACGCCGCGGTTCGCTGCATGCCGCAGCAGCTGCTGCTGGTAGGCATCGCGTTGCGCGGCGTGGCGTTCCACCGCGGCCAGCGTGGTCTGCACGGTGGCGGTGTCCAGGCCCATGTGGCGATAGCCGCGCTCGGTGGCCGAGGCGTGGTCCTGCACCTGCGAGGCGCTGTCGTTCACCTGCACCAGCCCCAGCAGTACCGACGCCATCGGATCGCGCCGCGACTGCAGGCCCTGCCAATAGCCCTTCCAACCGGCCTCGCGCAGCGCGCGGTCGGGCTGCTGGGCAAGTGCCAGCCGGTCGGCGCCGGTGTCCCATTGGCGCCCATCGTGCTGCAGTTGCGGATAGACGGCCGTGCGCATGATCTGTCGGCGCAGCCGCGCGAAGCTGTCCATGGCCGGGCCGGCCAGCGCATCCACGGCGTCATCCAGCGCGGCATTGCTGGGCAGGGCGGCTTCCTGCTGTGCGCGCTCGCGCAGGAACGGGTACGCCCTGGCCCATGCGGCATCGGCCGGCGCGGCATGCAGCGCCGCCCTGCCCGCGCGGGCGATGCGGCTGCACAGGCCCATGACCTGGTCCAGCGCCTGTGCCGGGCGATGATCGCGGGCATCCCGACCGGCCTGCAGGTGCAGGTAGGCGTAATGGCGCAGGCACTGCGCCTGCAGCTGTTCGGCCTGGCGGAAGCGGGTCGCGGGGTCGCCTCCGGTCGCGGCCTGCAGCGCCGCCGTCTGCTCGACCAGGACGGTGCGCGCCGTCTGCTCGGCGCTGGCGCTGGCAAAGTACGCGCGATCATCGGCGTGCAGGGCCTGCGCGCTGGCGGTGCCGGTGGCGAGCAACAGCGCGGCGGCGTGAACGAGGGGTCGCATCCTGCGGGTGTTCATGGCATGTCCTTGTAGAGTCGAGCTTGCTCGACTGCCTTTCGCAATACGCCAACAGCAGTCGAGCAAGCTCGACTCTACCGGCGCCGCGCGGCCGGCGGGGCTCAGATCGATTCGTCGGCCCGGCTGACCAGCGTCCAGCACGGCGTGCGGGCGAAGGTGTAGACCTGCTGGTCGCTGGTATCGGGGGTACGCATCAGCACCTGCATCTGGCCATCGGCCTGCGCGGTGACGGTGATTTCGCGGCCGCGGGCACCCAGGCTGGCCGGATCAGGCATCACCGGCCATTCGACCTCGGCCAGCGGCACCTGCTTTTCCACGGTCTTCGGCTCGGGCTCGGCACCGGCATCGACGTAGCTGTCGCGCAGCGGATCGGCGGTGGCCGCTTCCTGCAGCGCGATCTCGTTGCCGAAATGCTTCAGGAAGGTATCGAACTGCTCGTGCGGGCAGGCCGGGGAGGCAGAGGCCGTGGCGGCGGTCGATGCGGGTGCAGGTTCGGCGGCCTGTGCCGCAGCGGGTGCGGCGCCTGTAGGTTGCGCCTGCGGGGCCTGGGGGGCCTGGGGGGCCTGGGTACAGGCGGCCAGGGCAAGGCTGACGAAGGGGGCCAACAGCACAAGGGGACGGCGGGAGCGCATGGGATCATCCTGATTCCGGTTCGGTCGCACCATCCTACCCTGCGCCGTACAATCGCGTTTTTCCCAAGCCCTGCCCTGCCATGCGCGCCCTGTTCCTGTTGATTGGCCTGTTGCTGCCTGCGCTGTGGCCGGCCGTTGCGCTGGCCGTGGAGGCGCGGCCCGGCGATCTGCTGTTCGTCAGCGCCGGCCAGACCGGCCTGAGCGCGGCCATCGACGATGCCACCGCACGCGAAGGCGGCACCCGCTTCGACCACGTGGCCCTGGTGGCCGACGGTGCGGATGGGCTGCAGGTGCTGCATGCCGATGAAAAGGGCTCGCGGCAGCAGACGCTGGCCGCCTTCCGGCAGGAGGCACGGGACAAGCAGCGGCAGATCGTGGTGTATCGCCTGCGTGCGGCGCAGCCGCAGGTGCTGGCCGATGCCATCGCCACGTCGCGCACGATGCTGGGCAAGCCGTACAACACGGCCTACGTGTTGAACGAGGACAGCTACTACTGTTCGGATTTCATTGAACGTGCCTTCCGCACGCACCATGTGTTCGCGCTGCAGCCGATGAATTTCCGCAATCCGCAGACCGGGAAGATTTCCCAGCACTGGGTGGATCTGTATGCGGGCATGGGCATGGCGGTGCCGCAGGATCTTCCGGGCACCAACCCCAACGACATGGCCGCCACGCCGGCGCTGCAGCGGATAGGCGTGCTGTAAAATAGGCGTGCTGTAAACACGCCCGTTGCAAGAAGCGAAGCCCCGCACAAGGCGGGGCTTCACCGTTCACGCGCGGGCTGCACGCGGGTCATTCTTCTTCGTCATGGCCGCCCTGCTGCTGGTTGCGCTGGTTGCGCTGCTGCTGTTCCTGCTGCTGTTGCTGCTGCTGGTCGCGGCCACGGCCCTGCTGCTGATCCTGCTGGTTCTGCTGGCCCTGCTGCTTCTGGTTCGGGTTCTGGTTCTGCTGTGCCATGTCCGATCTCCAAATGCCACGCGCGGAATGCGGTGGACGTGCGCATGGTCTGCAGCCGAAGGTTAACCACGCGTTGCAGCGCGGCTACGGGCGCGTGCACGGCGGTGAATGAACGCGCGCGGGCCCTTGTGCCGCAAGCGCATGAAGGATTCATGCGGGTTGCGCATGTGCTTATGCCGGCCGCGTGCCGCGCCCATTAAGGTGGGCATGCGCTTGCTGGCTGCGCGGGGCCGGCCGACAATCGACGGCCCTTCACCGTGCCGAGTGAACGATGGACCGTTCCGCCCCGCTGTTCCGCCGGAATGCACGCGCACGCAACAGTGACCACGGTTGCCACGGCGGCGACTACCGCCACGAGCGCCATCGCAAGGGCACGCTGGCCAGCGAGGCCACCCGCGGTTCGATGCACGCCGGGCACCGCCACGGCCGCGATTACACACCGCTGTTCCGCTTCCTGTTGTCCAAGGTGGGCCAGCCCTGGGTGCCGGTGCATTCGGAAGCCTGCGCGCGGCTGGATACGCAGGAACCCATCGCCTGGATCGTGGCCACCGGCAATGCCCCGCGCCGCGACCGGGTACGCGTGGGCGAGGCCTCGTACTTCAGCGGGCTGTACGTGGATGAGGCCGGTCTGCTGCAGCGGGTGGCGCCCGCGCTGACGGCGAAGGACATGGTGCCGTCGTGCAGCTGCTGCACGCACACCTTCAACGGCGTGCGCTTCGGCGAAGACGAAGCCCGCTGACCACCTACGCCTTTGGTCCGATTTGCAGCCGCCCCCGGCCGCGCCTATCGTCGGGCAGACCCTTGGCGGAGACACGCATGGCCCACGACAGCACAGCACTGCCTTCCTACGACCAGGCTCTGGCCAGTTTCGATCTGGCGCACTGGGAGGCACGACTGCAGGGCGATCTGCAGACCGGTGTGAATGCCTGCGTGGAATGCTGCGACCGCCACTGCGGGCGCAATGCCACCGCCCTGCGCTGGGTGGATGCGCAGGGGCATCTGCATACCTACACCTTTGAACAGCTACGCGAGGCCGCTGCGCGCGCCGCGCATGTACTGGCCGAGGCTGGCATTGGCCGCGGCGATGTGGTGGCCGGCCTGCTGCCGCGCACGCCCGATCTGCTGGCGGTGATCCTGGGCACCTGGCGGCTGGGTGCGGTCTACCAGCCGCTGTTCACCGCGTTCGGGCCCAAGGCCATCGAAACGCGGCTGGCGACCGGGCGCACCGCGCTGGTGGTGACCGACCTGGCCAACCGCGGCAAGCTGGACGGGGTAAGCGGGTGCCCCACCGTGGCAACCATCGCCAGCGCCGGGCAGACCGTGGCCGACGGCGATATCGACTGGCGGGCGCGCACGCGGCAGGCACCGGCCGAGCGGGCGCCCGTCATGCTGCGCGGCGACGAACTGATGGCCCTGCTGTCCACTTCGGGCACCGCCGGCAGCCCCAAGGGCGTGCCGGTGCCGCTGCGCGCCCTGCTGGCCTTTGCCAGTTACATTGACCTGGCGGTGGATCTGCGCGGCGACGACGTGTTCTGGAACATTGCCGATCCCGGCTGGGCCTACGGGCTGTACTACGGGGTCACCGGCCCGCTGCTGCTGGGCCATGCCACCACCTTCAGCGAAGCCGGCTTCAGCGTGGCCGGCCTGAACCAGATCATCCAGCAGCTGGGGGTCACCAACCTGGCCGGATCGCCCACCGCCTACCGGCAGATCATCGGTGCCGGCCCTGCGGCCAGCGCCGGCATCAAGGGACAGCTGCGGGTGGTCAGCAGTGCGGGCGAGCCGCTGAATCCGGAAATCGCCCGCTGGTTCCGCGAACACCTGGGTACTACGGTGCTGGACCACTACGGCCAGACCGAAACCGGCATGGTGGTGAACAACCACCACGCGCTGGCGCACGCAGTGCGGCCCGGATCTTCCGGCTTCGCCATGCCTGGCTACCGGGTGGCGGTGCTGGATGAGCACGACAACGTACTGCCGCCGCGCACGCCGGGCATCCTGGCGGTGGATGTGCAGCAGTCGCCCATTCTCTGGTTCACCGGCTACTACGGCTCCGAGACACCCGCGCTGCGCGATGGCTGGTACCGTACGGGCGATTCGGTGGAGTGCGAAGACGGTGGCTCGATCAGTTTCATCGGCCGCTCTGATGATCTGATCACCTCGTCGGGCTACCGCATCGGACCATTCGATGTGGAGAGCGTGCTGATGGAACACGCCGCCGTGGCCGAGGCCGCGGTGATCGGCGTGCCCGACCCGGAGCGCACCGAAATCGTGAAGGCCTTCGTGATCCTGCGCGATGGCTACAGCGGTGATGACAGCCTGGCCACTGAATTGCAGCGGCACGTGCGTTCGCGCCTGTCTGCGCATGCGTATCCGCGCCTGGTGGAATTCGTGTTGCAGGTACCGAAGACGCCCAGCGGCAAGGTGCAGCGCTTCCTGCTGCGCAAGGCCGAGATCGAGAAGCAGGCGGCTGGGTCGTAGAGTCGAGCTTGCTCGACTGCTCTAGCTTGGCCGCGAAAAGCAGTCGAGCAAGCTCGACTCTACAACGGCAGGAGCGGTAAAGCAGTCGAGCAAGCTCGACTCTACGGGGTGCGCTACGGCATCACCGGCGGCACGTAGGTCAGGGTCATGCCCAGCACCCACAACAGGCCCAGCACCAGCGGGATGTGCACCAGCAGCTGGATGAAGGTGAAGCCCACGATATCGCGCGCCTTCAGGCCCAGCACGCCCAGCAGCGGCAGCATCCAGAACGGGTTGATCAGGTTCGGCAACGCTTCGGCGGCGTTGTAGACCTGCACCGCCCAACCCAGGTGCGCCTTCAGTTCGTTGGCGGCCTGCATGACATACGGCGCTTCAATGATCCACTTGCCGCCACCGGACGGCACGAAGAAGCCCAGCACCGCCGAGTACACGCCCATCACCAGGGCGAAGGTATCGGTGCTGGCCACGTGCACGAACAGGCTGGACAGCCGATGCGCCAGCGTCTGCCCATCGCCGCCGGCGGCATGGATGAGGATCATGGCGATGCCACCGTACAGCGGGAACTGGATCAGCACGCCGGTGGTGCTGGGCACCGCCTTGGCCACCGCGTTGAGGAAACTGCGCGGCCGCCAGTGCAGCAGCAGGCCCAGCGAAATGAACAGGAAGTTGTAGGTGTTGAGGTTGGCGATGGCGGTGACCACCGGCTTGCTGGCGAATTCGTTGAACAGCCAGCCGAAGGCCAGCAGCGAGAGCAACACGGTCAGCAACGGGCTGTATTCCAGCCATTCACCGGGGCGGGTGCGCTGCTGCAGCGGCTCCGGCTCGGCCTGCGCGGCGCCGGGGAAATCTTCGGCGGTGCGTGCACTGCCGGCGGCCGGTGCGGTCAGCCAGGCGATCAGCAGCGAAACCAGGATGAGCACCGCGGTCAGCGCGATCGACTGCCACAGGAAGATGGTTTCGGTGAACGGCAGCACGCCGGTGATCTCCACCAGCCCCGGCGGCATGCTGGCCGGGTTGGCCTGCAGCTGCGCCGCCGACGAACTGAGCCCCATCGCCCACACGGCGCCCAGGCCCAGGTAGGCCGACGCACCTGCGGCGCGGTAATCCATGCGCAGTTCGCTGCGGCGGGCCAGCGCGCGCACCAGCAGGCCGCCGAACACCAGCGAGAAGCCCCAGCTGAGCAGCGAGGCCAGCATGCTGACCAGGCCCACATACACCACCGCACCACGGCCGGTGCGCGGCACACGGGCGAGGAAATCGATGAAGCGCGCCACCACCGGCGCAGTGGCTACGGCATAGCCGCCGATGACCACGAAGGCCATCTGCATGGTGAAGGGGATCAGGCTCCAGAAGCCATCACCGAAGGCGCTGGCGGTGGCCTGCGGGGTCGAGCCGAAGCCCAGTGCCGCCAGCGCGACGATGACCACCCCCAGCACCGCGAACACGTACGCATCGGGGAACCACTTTTCCGCCCAGGCGGCCGAACGCAGCGCCGCGCGCGCCATCCAGCCGTCCTGTACTGCTGCCGTCGAGGCCATCGCCTACCCTCCCAGGTTCGATGGCCCGATTCTGGGCGGCGCGATGCGGGCTGTCAGCCACCTATTGGTCGTAGAGTCGAGCTTGCGCGACTGCCCTGGGTTGGCCGCGAAGAGCAGTCGAGCAAGCTCGACTCTACGAAAGGCGGCGCCGTGCGCCATCCGCGCAAACCCACAGCGGTAGCGCCGGGCCATGCCCGGCGGGCACCATCAACGCAGCGCCAGATCGGCGGCAATACCCGCAAACAAGGCCGCGCCCACCCAGTTGTTGTGCAGGAAGGCCTTGAAACAGGGGCCGCGCTCACGGTTGCGGCAGATCCAGAATTCATACGCCACCAGCACCGCGGCCACCGCCACGCCCGCCAGGTAATAGCCGCCCAGCCCGCCGCGCACGCCCACCAGCGCCATCGTGGCCAGGAACAGTGCATACAGCACGCCCTGGATCACCAGGTCCAGTTCGCCGAACAGGATCGCGGTGGAATGCGAGCCCATTTTCAGGTCGTCCTCGCGGTCGACCATGGCGTACCAGGTGTCGTAGGCGGTGGACCACAGGATGTTACCGGCGTACAGCAGCCACGCCAGCGTGGGCACTTCGCCCTGCACGGCGGCAAACGCCATGGGAATGCCCCAGCCGAAGGACATGCCCAGATACACCTGCGGCAGGTGGGTGTAGCGCTTCAGGTAGGGGTAGCTGGCGGCCAGGAACACGCCGATGAAGCTCAGGCCGATGGTCAGGCCGTTCAGGGTCAGCACCAGCGCGAACGCCACCAGCATCAGCACCGCGAACAGCACCAGCGCCGCGCGGCCGCTGATCGCACCGGTGGCCAGCGGACGGGCCTTGGTGCGTTCCACGTGCGGGTCGAGCCAGCGGTCGGCGTAGTCGTTGATCACACACCCGGCCGAGCGGGTCAGCCACACGCCGGCGGTGAACACGAACAGCGTCCACAGCGGCGGCAGGCCGCCAGCGGCCAGCCACAGCGCCCACCAGGTGGGCCACAGCAGCAGCAGCGTGCCGATCGGGCGATCGGCGCGCATCAGGGACCAGTAATGACGCCAGCGCGGCGTCGGCGCCGGATGCGGCGCGGAAAGGGGGGTATCAGCCATCGCACTAGGATACTCCTGTGCCCTCGGCCCGACTTTGCAGGCGGGGGGAGATTTGTGCGGCGAAACTGGATAGAATGCCCCTCCCGCACCGTCTTCATGGCGCTGCGATGCCCGCCCCGGCACTGGCCGACGGTGTGGCGGTTGTACAACGCGCCCGTAGCTCAGCCGGATAGAGTAGTGGCTTCCGAAGCCATTGGTCGGGGGTTCGAATCCCTCCGGGCGCGCCATCTTCGTGTCGGCTACGGCCTTCCAAGCAGCGGGCAGATTTGCCCCCCCGCATGTCTCCCGTCTCAGTTCATGCATCCCGCAGGGCGCAGAATGTGGCTCTGCACTCCTGCTCCCTTCGCATTGAGTAGACTCGCTGCCATGGGTATCGCCTTGCCAGCACAGGAAAGCCTCGGCGTCGGCCTCTATTCCTACGCCGATGCCGCGCGCTTCATTGGCGGCAGCTCGTCGGAGCTGCGCCGGTGGCTGAAGGGCTACCAGGGCCGAAAGCACGGACATTCTGAGGTCCACCCTCCCCTGTGGAAGTCGCAATGGGCCGATTCAGAGATCGACGGCATTGGCTTCCGCGATCTGATCGAACTGCGCTTCGTCCGCACGTTCGTCGCCTGTGGCGTGCCACTCAACCTGGTGCGGCGAACCATTGTCGAACTGAACGAGCGGCTCGGTAAGGAGTATCCCTTCACCAGCACCAGCTTCAAGACCGACGGGCGCCGCATTTTCATGGAACTGGTGGGCGACAGCGGCGATGCCGCACTGGTGGATGTGGTGAAGCGCCAGGACGTGATGCGCAAAGTCATCGCACCGTCACTGCGTGAGGGCATTGAGCTGGGCATCGATGATCGTGCCGAACGATGGTTCCCACTGAAGGGCTCCCGCGCGGTGGTGTTTGATCCCCAGCGCAGTTTTGGTCAGCCCATCCTTTCCGAATCGGGCGTTCCCACCGTCGCCATTGTCGAGGCGATGCAAGCCGAAGGTGGCGACGAGCGTCGCGTGGCACGCCTGTATGACCTGCCTCTGGCTGCAGTGAAGAAAGCACTGCAGTTCGAGAATCGAGCCGCGCCTTGAAGGCGCAGATCGATGAGAATCTTCCGTCCGCGCTGGCCCGGGCCATCGACGCCATTGCAGGTGCGGACGAACACGAAGTCTTCCATGTAAGAGAGTTCGTGACACCCGGCACCACCGACCTGGAGCTCTTCGACGCGGCCACCCAGCGCGGCATCCGCGTACACGTCACCCAGGATCATCACCATCGCAAGCCTGCAGAACGCGAGGCCATCGCACGCCTCGGTCTGACCGTGTTCGTGCTGGCCAAGGGATGGAGCACGTTCAACCACTACGAGCGCGCAGCGCGGCTTCTGGAGTGGTGGCCGAAGATGATGCAGCAGGCCGAACTCGTGCAACCCGGCGCGATGTTCCGCGTACCGCACGCCAGGGCATCCGGGGGGCGCCTGACCCAGATCAAGATGTCGCGCTGACCGCCTGCAGCGTCACCCCTCGTCATCGCTGAAACCATGCTGCGCACGCAGCGCCGGGTCGGTCTCGATCATGAACATATGGAACAGGTGCTTATGGTCCCGCGACCAACTTCCCTGCAACGGACGCCACGACGCCGCATCCACGCGCGGCAGTTTCCGTTCCAGGTAGTAGATGCGACTGTCGTCGCGGGAGAACCCATCGTTCAGCAGGCGCCAGCGCGCGCGATCCACCCCGGGCAGCGGCTTGCCATCGCAGTAGACATGGGTGTCGTCCAGCGCGAACAGCGGGTCAAGCGCTGAAAGCTGCAGCTGGTTACCCCGCAGGCACTGTTTCATGCGCCGGCCGCCGTACCAGGCGCCGTTGTCATCGGCGCCGTAGGCACCGCCCAGACTGCGGAAGGTGATGCAATCGGCTTCTGCCAGCGCTTTCAGCGATGTTTCGTACTCGAAGTACACATGGCGGTTGTCCAGCCAGTAATCGCCGCACTGGCGGAAACTGTCGCGGTCGATGGCGGGCAGCCGAGTCCAGGCGTGGTAGACGGCATGCGCGTCGCGCGCGATGAAGTAGTGGGCGGGAATGAACTCGAAGGTGGCCGCATCGGCCTTGCGCAGCAAGCGACCCTGGTGGAAGACCTGGCCTTCGTGGATTCGCCAGAATTCGATGCCGTAGGGGCCTACGAATCGTTGGTCAGGAAGGTCGCTGATCTTCTGCCATGTCATGGGGGTGAGGGGTCCTGCGCCAGGAAGTGGTCAAGTGTAGTGTCAGGGGGCTGGGTACGGGCTCTGCCGCAATTATTGCCAGACAAAGAACTCGCACACTGCCCCGTTCGCGTTGCAGAGGAACAGCCAGCGGGTCGAAACGGACGCGTAGCGCCGGGCTTCGTAGCCTTCGTCCAACAGTCTTCTGGCCGCTTTTCTGTCTCGATCACTGTCTGGCATCGGACCGTCTGCCGCCGACAACCTCGCTGAGAAGGCACGATAGTCCTTAGGATCAAAACGAAATCGTCCGTACCCCGATGATGTCTCTACTGCAGTGAACACATTCAGGTCATGCGCGGACGCTGGCAGCACATCAGGCAACCAGCCTTTCTCAAACAAATTATTGGCTCTGGCTTCTTCAACGCTATCGTAATGCTCAGAGCGGTACGTGCACCCACAAAGCGTTGCAGCGAGTAATGCAGACAGTCCCGCCGCCCGTACAACAGTGCTGGCCAGCCTACCTTCGCGCCTCACGTACCAACGCCCTGGCTTGTGCGGGAACCAAATACACGGTGGTACCAATAGGTGGCAGTGCACCGGAACCAGGACGAGAACGATTCCGAATCGAACGCCCTGAGCTGTGCCATCGCAATGCCATACCGTTGGAAGAAGGCAAGGATGTCGCGCAGGGCTTCAGCGTCCACCCGGCGCCGGTCGACCCTGATGTAGATGATGCGGCCCCGTCCCACCACTTCAACGACGCATGCCATCTGATCCAACCACGCAAAGAAATGCGCCTCGTCGCGTGGCGAGAAGAACACCACGCTATCGGCCTGCAGTTCCACCACTGTGTCTTCCATGACGTGCCTCCGTTTCCTGCGGATTGCTGGCTCGGCTGCCTGAACTTCCGCGTGCAGAGTAGCGCAGGCGCCGGCAGCAACGCCGGGCATGGCCCGGCGTTGGGTTCAAAGCAGTCGAGCAAGCTCGACTCTACAATTGCTGGCTCGGCTGCCTGAACTTCGGCGTGCAGAGTATCGCAGGCGACAGCACGCCGTCCCGGGCCGGTATACAGCAACGCCGGGCATGGCCCGGCGCCACCTGCAGAGCAGTCGAGCATGGCTCGACTCTACAAAAGACCGCGCGGACGCCGGGCATGGCCCGGCGTTGCGTTGAAAGCAGTCGAGCATGGCTCGACTCTACAAGAGCCGGTCAGTAGGTGCCGTCGAAGGCGAAGATCGGCTTGCGCTGCTTCCAGGTGCCGGCGGTGAAGTCGGGGAATTCCAGGGTCTGGAAGCCGTTGGCGATGGACTGTTCGCTCAGCGGGGTGATCGCGCTCCAGGTCACCGCGTCGTAGATGTCGATCGGCATCGGTGCCTTGGCCTTCAGCGCTTCCACGAAGGCGTGGATGACGAACCAGTCCATGCCACCGTGGCCGGCGCTGGCAGCGGTGTCGGCGTTCTGCTTCCACAGCGGGTGTTCGTACTGGTCCTGGTACTTCTTGAACTCTTCCCACTGGTGCGGCGGGCTGCGGCCTTCGATGTGGATCGAATGGTTCACGTCCATCCACAGGCCCTTGGTGCCCTGCACGCGGAAGCCCATCGAATACGGGCGCGGCAGCGAGGTGTCGTGCTGCAGCAGGATGGTTTCGCCGTTCTCGCAGGCCAGCGTGGTGGTGACGATGTCACCCAGCTTGAATTTCACCTTCGTGCTGGGGTGGGTGGTGCCACCACTCTTGGCCACGGTGTAGTCGTGCAGGCCGCGGGCCTTGGTCGCGAAGGCGTTGATGTGGGTGAAGCGGTTGCCGCGGTTGATGCCGGTGTACATCGCGCACGGGCCGATGCCGTGGCTGGGGTACAACTCGCCATTGCGCTGCACCGAATGTTCGGTGCGCCAGCGCGCTTCGCTCCAGCCCTTGGGGCCGAACTCCACGCCGCTGTCGTAGGGCTGGTTGGGATCACCGGAATTGAACTTCACCCCGCGCAGGTCGTGCTGGTAGCCGGCCTGCAGGTGCACCAGTTCGCCGAACAGGCCCTGCCGCACCATCTGCAGCGCGGCCATCACGTCGCGGCGGTAGCAGACGTTTTCCAGCAGCATGTACGGGGTGCCGGTGCTCAGCTGGGTCTTCAGCACGTCCCAGTGGTCCTGCAGGGTGATGCCTGCCACCACTTCACAGCCCACGGCCACGCCGGCCTGCATGGCCGCAATCGCCATCGGCGCGTGGTACTCCCACGGCGTGGCGATGATCACGCCGTCGATGCCCTTCTGTTCCAGCAGGCGTTTCCACGCGTTGCTGTCGCGGTCCTGGCCGTAGGTCTTCGGCGCGGGCTTGCCGGCCTTGGCCACCATGTCCATGGCGCGGCCCAGCATGATCGGTTCGATGTCGCACAGGGCGACAACCTCCACATCATCGCGGCGCACCAGCTCCTTCAGCAGCACCAGGCCACGCATGCCGGTGCCGATCAGGGCCAGGCGCACCTTGCGCCCGCGTGCCCAGGCGGGGGTCTGCGGCAGCAGGCTGCTGGCGGCGATGGCGGCACCGGCCGCAATGAATTCCCTACGTTGCATGGCTCTCACTCTCCTCTTGAAGGCGCGCCAGCCGCAGCCGGCGCGCCGGGTCACACGATCGGTTTACTGGAACTTGTAGCCCACGGTGACACTGTAGCCGCGGCCGAAGATGGTGGCGTAATCGCTGGAATCGCCCAGGAAGCTGTTGGGGTCGTAGAACGGCAGGCGGTCGAACAGGTTCTTGACGGTGAAGCTGAGGTTCCAGGCATCGTCCGGACGCCAGGTCACGCTCAGGTTGGCCGTCCACCACGAAGGCGCACCATCGCACTTGCTCTTCTCCACGGGCAGATAGCCGGCGGTGCAGGTCTGCGCATTGTTGTCCACCTCGTCCACCCGGTCGCGTGCCCACTTGGTGCCGCCCACGTAGTTCACGAACATGCTGGTGGTCACCTGCTTGTAGGTCCAGTCGGCATTGAGCGTGGCACGCAGGCGCGGGTTGTTGTAGTAGCCCACCACATCGCCGTAGTACCAGCCGCTCTCTTCATCCATGTAGTAGCGGTTGCGGTTGGCGATGGTCGCGGCCAGGCCGATGTTCAGCCCGCCCCATGCGCCCAGCGAGAAGCGGCTGCGCGCGTCCACGTCGAAGCCATCGACCAGGGTCTTGCCGCGGTTCTTGTACTGGCCCACCACGCTGGCCACGTTGCCCACGCTGTAGCCGGGCAGCACGCCCGGGCAGGCCACGCCGCTGGCCGGGTCGGCACACATGGCGGCCAGCTGGGCCAGGTTGGCGCGGTCGGCGTCGGTGATCGGCGAGCGGGTGGAGGCGATGATGTCGGTGTCCCGGGTGAAATCCGGCGCGACGATTTCGTTATCGCGGTAGATGAACCAGTAGTCGGCCGACACCGACAGCCAGCTGGCCGGCTCGTAGACGAAGCCCAGCGTGGCAATCTTCGCCTTTTCCGGCTTCAGGTCCTGGTTGGGCTGGGTCATGCGGGCCACGGTGCGACTGCAATCCACGTTCAGCAGGCCCTTGCCCAGGTCGACATCGCCGGGGCGCTGCGACTTCAACAGCAGGTTGGCGATCGCGTTGGTTTCGTCGCAGCGCACGTCGTCGCGGTAGCCGCCCAGCTGGGCGAACACGCCGCCGCTGCCCGATTCGGCCAGGCTGGGTGCACGGAAGCCGGTGGAATACGTGCCGCGCAGCATCAGTTGATCGAACGCCTGGTACTTGAAGCCGATCTTCGGCGCCACGTTGGCCTTGAAGTTGGGGTACTTGTCCACGCGCAGCGCGGCGTCCAGTTCCAGCTTGTCGGTGATCGGCGCCACCGTTTCAGCGAACAGCGCATAGGTGTTGCGCGCGCCATCGAACCACGAACCGCCCTGCTGGGTGATCAGGCCCGCAGCGGCATCCGGGTTGCCGGGGGTGTAGAAGGTTTCGCGGCTGGCGTTGAAGCCGAACGCCGCGCGCATTTCACCGGCCGGCAGCTGCGCCAGCGGGCCCTCGATCTTGCCGTCCAGGGTGTGCAGGCGCGTCCACGATTGGATGTCGAAGGTCGGGAACGCTTCGCGGATGAGCGCGGCGTTGGCCTCGCTGATCTCACCGAACTTATAGGCCGGATGGTCGGAAATGATCACCCGACCGGTACCCGGATCCACCGAGTACGGACCGAAGGCTTTTTCGAAGCCCTTCAGGTTCACGTTGATGGTCTGGTAGGTCACCGAGTGAGTACCAGCGGTGGCGAACGCGGTTTCCCAGTTCCAGTCACCCACGTTGCCACGCGCGCCGGTCAGCACGCGATAGCTCTGGTCGGTGTTGCGCTGGCCGAAGTAGTTCGGGCCCGCATCCTGCAGCAGGTAGTTCAGGCCCACCACGCCGCCCATCAGCGCCTTCAGTTCCGGGCTGGCGTGGTTGTATTCGTTGTTCGGGCCCAGGTAGGGGTACAGGAACTGGTTCACTGAGGTGCCGGTATCGCGCGAGAACCAGCTGCTCGGGTTGCCGGTGGTGGTGCCGTAGGTGCGCGGGGTGCCACCGTTGGCGCGCAGGTCGATGTCGGTGTACGTGGCTTCGGCGAAGATCTCGGTGTTGTCACCGACCAGGAAGGTGCCGTTGAGGTAGGCGGTGTTGCGCTCGGACTTGGCGCCGGCGTCGATCTCGTTGTTCATCCAGGTTTCCCAGACGCAGCTGGGGCCGGCCGCCTGGCCCTGCAGCACGTTCTGGCAGCCCGGTGCGGCTTCCTGCACGCGGCGGCCGGTCACCGGATCGAAGGCGAAATAGGTCCCCGGATTGAACTGGCCCGGCTTGCTGCCCACGCCCAGGCGCAGGTTGGTCAGGTAGTTGGGGTTGTTGACGTAGAACTGGTCCGGCCGCTTGTCGTAGAAATCGGCCAGCGGAATGGCGTCGCGGCGGTACATGTTCACCGCGCCGTACACGTTGAAGCGGTTCTCGGTCAGGTCACCGAAGCCGGCGGTGATGCTGGCCTGGCGTTCGCCGTAGGAATCGATGCGCGAGGAGGTGTCATTGCTGAAGTTGATTTCAGCGCCCTGGAAGTTGCGCTTGGTGATCACGTTGATGACACCGGCCACCGCGTCGGTGCCGTACACCGCCGAGGCGCCGTCGGTCAGCACTTCCATGCGTTCAATGGCAGCGGCCGGAATGGCATCGATGTTGACGAACTGGGTCTGGAAGCCCGCCGGCGCACCGTAGTACGACAGGCGGCGGCCGTTCAGCAGCACCAGCGTGCCCTGCGCACCCAAGCCGCGCAGGTTGGCCTGCGAGGCGCCATCGGAGCCAGTGAACAGCGAGCGCGAATCCTGCTGCGCCGGGCGTGCGGCGGGCAGGTTGTCCAGCACCTGCAGCAGGGTGCGCGCCCCCATGTTCTGGATGTCCTGCTTGCTGATCACCTGCACCGGCGAGGCGGTTTCCACGTCGGTGCGGCGGATGTTGGAGCCGGTGACTTCGATGCGGGCCAGGTCCGTGGCGGCGTCCTTGCTGTCCTGGGCGGCAGCAGGCAGGGCGATGGACAGCAGCACGCCGGCAATGGCCAGCGACAACGGGGCGAGCGAACGACAGGGCGGACGAGCGTGGCGGGCGGGCAACATCGGGGTTCTCTCCTGGCAGGGGTGCGCGGCGGGTGGGCGGCGCGAAAGCGATTGGCGGGCAAAACGCTCTCGGGCCACGGCTCGGAAGCCGTAGTCGGAATGGGCGGGGGAGGAGCGGTGTTACGTGGGGGTCATGGGGCGACGATGCTGGCCGAGTCGCCCTCCTGGCCGATCAGCACGGCGTTGGCCCAGTTCGCGCAGACCTGGGTGGGTTGGCTGCCCTGCGCACCCAGCGTGCGCAGGCTCAGGGTGGAAAGACCGCGGATGTCCAGTTCCGGCTTGACCACGCCGGGCGCCTTCACCAGGCCGCTGTCATACAGCAGGCGGTTGTCACCCCAGACCTGGAACTGCAGGCCACCGGCGCTGCGGCAGGCATCGTCGATACCCAGGTCGGCGCGCAGCAGCTGCCAGCCGCCCTGCAGGCGCAGGTCGATGCGGCTGCTGGCGGCCACGCCCAGGCCACGGCGGAACTGCAGGCCGTTCATGCGCATGCCGCCGTTGCCACGGAAGGACTGGTCGGCGCGCAGCTGACCGGCCAGCGCGGCCGGCACCGGCAGTTCCGAGAGAAAGCGCTGCTGGGCCGGCCGTTCTGGTGTCGGGTGTTCAAGAATGTGGAAGGTGGAAAGGGCAATCGGGCCCACGTCGCGTGGCTGCAATGCATCGAAGGCGCGGGCGCTGCCCTGTGCCGCGCTGACCATCGGATCGGTGCTGCTGGCGCCGTCGCCCTCCGGGTTCTGCACGCTCAGCACGCGGAAGCGCAGCAGGCGGCCGGCGTGGGCAGGGAAGTCGATGCGCTGCACACCTTCCTTCAACTGCAGGCGGCCACGTGCGATCGGCTCACCCCACTCGCCGTTGCTGTCGCCCAGGTACACCTCATAATCGCGTACCTGGCCGTGCTTCCAGTTCTTGTCGTTGCGCGGCGCGATGTCGATGCCATCGATCATCTTGCGCTCGCCGAAGCCGATCACCCACTCGTGCGCGCCGGTGCGCACGGCCTGGTTGCGCACGCTGCGGAACCAGGTGCCCGGATCATCATCGAAGGCATTTTCCAGTGCATGGCCGGGTTCTTCGGCCGGGCGATTGACCACCAGCAGGCTGTCGGCCGGCAGTTCGCGGCCCAGTACCGGTGCGGCCGGGAAGGCATCGTCGGCGGCCGCCGCCGCGACGGCGAAGTCCAGCTGCAGCTGCAGCGGCTGGCGGATGTCCTGCGCGGCGGTGCGCACGTGCAGGGTGCCACGGCGCTCGCTGGCGTCGAAGTACCAGCCTTCGGCAGCAGCCTTGAACGCGGCGGCATCGGCCAGTGCGGGCAGTGTGCGGCCAGCGGCCTGCACCGCGCGCGGCGCCTGCCGGCTGAGCACGCGCAGGCCGTAGCGGCGCTGTGCCAGCTGGCCGTTGTACTGGCCCTGCACCGCATCGATCTGCACCTGCACCGGGCCACTGCCCTGCGCCGGTGCCTGCACGCGCACCACCTGCGTGCTCGATTCACCCTGCTGGTAGCGGCGGGTGGTGCCATCGTCTTCATACAGCGTGTACTGCGCATCGCCCTGCGGATACAGGTCGAAGGTCACTTCATCGAGCGGCTTCTCGCCGTCGAACAGCATCGACGGGTACATCGGCAGGATCGCGCCGGCACGCACGAACACTGGCAGCGTGGCGAGGTCCACCTGGCGGTCGAGCTGGCGACCTTGGGCACCGGCCTGCACGCGGCGGCCATCCCAGTAGTCGATCCAGCCGCCGGCCGGCAAATGGATATCGCGGCGCCAGCCACGGCTGGCGGCCTGGCTGCGGTACACCGGTGCCACCAGCAGATCGCGGCCGAGCAGGAACTGGTATTTGTAGGTTTCATCCTGCGCGTGCGGATCGCGCGGGTTGTCCCACATAAGGCCGCGTACCGGCGGCGCGCCGGTCTGCGCGGCTTCGTGCACCAGCCCGTACATGTACGGGGTCAAGCGCATTTTCAGCTTCAGATAGTCGCGGTTGATGCTGCGGTAGGGCTCGTCATACCACCACGGGTGCTTGCGCGCGTTCGACGACCAGCCGCTCATGCCCATCAGCACCGGGGTGAACGCCTTCCACTGCAGGTCGCGGGTGAAGGTTTCGGCGCTGCCGCCGAAGATCGCATCCACGTCGCCGCTGGCGTAGGCCATGCCAGACAGGCCCGACCCCACCAGGGTCGGCACGTGCCAGCGGATGTAGTCCCAACTGCTGCTCTGGTCGCCGGTCCAGGCCACCGCGTAGCGCTGGATGCCGGCCCAGCCCATCACCGTCCACAGGAACGGGCGCGAATCGGAATTATCGAGAATGCCGTTGAACGCCTGGCGGTTGGCATCCATCGCAAACTGGTAGCCCTTGCCGGTCCAGGCCACGTCCAGCTTCTGCACGCGGCTGCCGGCCTTGCCCACTTCCCAGGCAATCTTGTCCACGCCGTTCTCGGTCCACAGACCGGTGCGGAAACCGTAACCGGCCAGCCCCTTCACCGTTTCCGGCAACTGCTTGTAGCCGCACCCGTAGCCATCGTTGGGCAGGATCCAACCGCCGGGCATGTCATGTTCGCGGTACTGCCTGGCCACGCTGTCGATCACATCGGGCGTGGTGCCGGTGGGGCCGTCGCTCCAGCCTTCGGGCACGGTGCCGGGCTTTTTGCTGTTGTCGGCGTCGTTGTAGCAGTCGGCATCGCCGTAGGACAGCGCCCAGCGCGCCACCAGGTTCGGGCGGCCGGTCAGCTGGGTATAGCGCTCGATCAGCCTGGGCAGGTCGGCGCCGACGAAGTAGTAGGCATCGAAACGGTCTTCGCGATGCAGCAGGGTGGCCTGGTCGGCCTGGCGCAGGTCGTAGCTGCCATCGCTCCAGGTGTTGCGCAGCATGCCCCAGCCGCGGCTGCTCAGCAGCATCGGCGCCGGGCTGGGGCGGTCGCCCTCTTCCCAGCCACCGGAATAGGACACGTCCAGTTCGCGGCCCTTGAACTGGTAGCGACCGTTCTGCTGGCCGCCGCCGTAATAGCCTTCATCGGCCTGCGAAGACAGCACCTGCACGCTCTGCGAGGCATCCAGGTCCAGCGGCTGCAGTTCCTGCCACAGCGCGGTGGGCTGGCCATTGTCCAGCCGTTCCAGGCGCAGCCGCAGCGGCTGCCTCTGCACATGCAGTACCAGTGCGTCGGTACGCACGCGGATTTCCTGCGCGTCTTCTTCCAGCCGTGCCTGCACGTTCGCCTTGGGCTGCGGCAGCATGATCGGCGCGGCCTTGTCACCGGCGCCGGTGAGCGTGCCGTTGCGGCCGGCCTGCACGCGGATGATGTCGGCGGCCGGCAGTTCAATGCGCAAGCGGGTGCCGTTGTCGGTCTGCAGGTCCCAGCCGCGCAGCCCCTCGCGGCCATCGCTGGCGGTGATCGAACGCAGGTTGCCCACGGGTTCGGCGCGGGCCGATGTCGCTGCCAGCATCAATGCCGGCAGCAGGGCCAGCAGCAGCGGCGAGCGACGAACGCAGTTCTCCACACAGACTCCCAACCCGTTCACCGGGCGTTTCGAAAGCGGTTGGGCCGACTCTAGGGCAGCGATTCGAAAGATGTCAACAAATTGAAAGCAAAAAGGAAGATTTATTTCCACAAAACGAAAGATGATGCGCCGCAATACTTTGTGTAAGCGCTTGCAGGCCCCTATTAAGCGTTGTGCGATACGGCATTCCGCCCTTTCTTTCGTCTGCATGCCACGTACTGGCAGGGCAAACCCGCCACGCCATTTTCTTTTCTTTTGCTTTCGATATTTGACATTTCGAAAGAAAACGCAGATGGTGCGCTGGCCCAACTGGAACCTCTGAATGGACGTCACCCTGCTTTCCGATGTGCCCGCCTGGCAGCGCCTTGGCGGAGCCGACACCGCTGCCGAGATCGCCCAGCAGCCGGCGCTGTGGGAAACCCTGGCGCAGGACCTGTCGCGTGCCCGCGACCGCCTGCAGGCCTTCCTTGGCGACAGCCTCAACGATTCGAACCAGCGCGTGCTGTTCACCGGTGCCGGCAGCTCCGGCTTCATCGCCGAAATGGTGGCCGATGCGATCAACGCGCAGTGGCCGGCCGAGGTGCGCGTGGTTCACACCACCAGCCTGCTGACCCACCCGGCGCTGTACCTGCAGCGCGACCGCCCCACCCTGCTGGTGTCGTTCGGGCGCAGCGGTTCCAGCCCGGAAAGCGTGGCCGCGGTGGACCGCGTGCGCAGCGACGTGGCGCAGGCGCGCTTCCTGGACATCACCTGCAATGCCGATGGCGAACTGGCCCGGCGTGGCACCGGCCGCGCCGATACCTGCACCCTGCTGATGCCCTCGGCCAGTTGCGACCGCGCGTTCGCGATGACCAGCAGCCTGACCTGCATGCTGCTGGCCGCGCTGACCGTGTTCGATCGCACGCCGTGGGAGGCCCGCGTCGCGCGCCTGAAGCAGATTGCCGCGCTGGGCCGCGAAGGCCTGGCCGCCTGGGATGCACCGGTGGCGGCACTGGCGCAGCGCCCCTTCAACCGGGTGATCAACCTGGCCAGCGGCCCGCTGGAAGCGCTGGCCCGCGAAAGCGCGCTGAAGGTGCTGGAACTGACCGCCGGCCGCGTGCTGGCGTTGGCCAACACGCCGCTGGGCTTCCGCCATGGCCCGAAATCGACGCTGGATGCACAGACCCTGGTGGTGGTGCTGCGCAGCGGCCAGGCGCTGGCCCGCCGCTACGAACAGGACCTGCTGGACGAACTGCGCCGCGACGGCGTGGCCGGGCAGGTGCTGGCCATCGGTCCGCATGCGGATATCGGCGCCGATGATGACTACACCCTGGCGGTGCCAGCGCTTGATGATCCGTGGCTGGCGCCGGTGTGGCTGGGCTTCGCCCAGCTCTACGCGCTGCAGCGCTCGGCCGCGCTCGGCCTGACCCCGGACAACCCGTTCCCCGACGGCACCGTCAACCGCGTCGTGCAGGGCGTCACCATCCACCATGGCTGAGCTGATCGCCCACGCCTGCTACGGCATCGATATCGGCGGCACCAAGATTGAACTGGTGGCCTGCGATACGACGATGCAGGTCAGCTGGCGCCGCCGCGTGGCCACCCCGCAGGGCGACTACGCCGGTTTCCTGCAGGCGGTGGCCGCACTGGTGGCCGAGGCCGATACCGCGCTCGGCAGCCCGGCCGCGGCCATCGGCATTGCCCTGCCCGGCGTGCGCGACCGCCGCAGTGGCCGCCAACTGAGTGCGAACGTGCCGGCACTGACCGGGCAGACCGTGGCCGCCGATCTGCAGGCGCGCCTGCAGCGCCCGCTGCACTTCGGCAACGACCTGCAATGTTTCGCTCTGTCCGAAGCACACGGCGGCGCCGCCGAAGGCTACCCCAGCATGTTCGGCGCCATTCTCGGGACTGGTGCTGGCGGCGGTTTCTGCCTGCACGGCCATCTGCTGTCCGGCTTCAACGGCCTGGCCGGCGAATGGGGCCACTGGAGCGTGCCCGGCCACCTGCTGCAGCGCCACGGCCTGCCGCTGCTCGATTGCGCCTGCGGCCTGCGGGGCTGCGTGGAGCGCTATGTGTCCGGCAGCGGGCTGGCGATGATCGAGCGCCATCTTGGTGGCAGGGCCGCCGATGCCAGCGCGGTGATCGCCCTGGCCGAGGCCGGCGATGCGCGTGCACGGCAGGCACTGGATATCCACCGCGACCTGCTGGGCCACAGCCTGGCTGCGCTGGTGCTGGCGCTCGACCCGCACGTGATCGTGCTCGGCGGTGGCCTGTCGCAGTACGCGCCGCTGTACCAGCAGCTGCCCGCCGCCGTCGCCGCGCACCTGTTCAACGGCGTGCAGGTGCCGCCCATCGTGCCGCCACGCTTCGGCGATGCCGGTGGCGCACGCGGCGCCGCCCTGCTGGCCTGCCACCCCTCGCTTTCCTGATCGACCGGAGCCTGACCATGTCCCCGCTGCAGACCCTGCTTGCTTCCCACCGTGCCGGTGCCAACGTTGGCCTGTACAGCGTCTGCTGCAGCAACGAACAGGTGCTGCGCGCGGCCATGCACGTGGCGCTGGCCCATGGCACGGTGCTGCTGATCGAAGCCACCTCCAACCAGGTGGACCAGTTCGGTGGCTACACCGGTATGACGCCGCCGCAGTACCGCGACTACGTGGGCACGCTGGCCGATGAAGAAGGTTTCCCGCGCGAACGCTTGATACTGGGCGGTGACCATCTGGGTCCCAATGCCTGGCAGAAGCGCCCCGCCGCCGAAGCGATGACCCATGCGCGCGTGCTGATCGAAGCCTACGTGGCCGCCGGGTTCCACAAGATCCACCTGGACTGCAGCATGTCCTGCGCCGACGACCCGGTGCCGCTGCCCGACGCCATCGTGGCCGCGCGTTCGGCCGAGCTGGCCGAGATCGCCGAACGCACCGCCGCCGAGCACGGCCTGCCGCCACCGGTCTACGTGATCGGTACCGAAGTGCCGATTCCCGGTGGCGAAGCGTCGCTGGCCGAAGGCCTGCAGGTGACCACGCCGGCCGCTGCCGCGCAAACCCTGGCCATCCACCAGCATGCCTTCGATACGCCGCAGCTGCGCGCTGCCTGGCAGCGGGTGATCGCCATGGTGGTGCAGCCGGGCGTGGACTTCGACCACAGCAGCGTGCACGAGTACGATCCGGCGGCAGCCAGCGCACTGGCCGACTTCCTGGAACAGCAGCCGCGCATCGTCTTCGAAGCACATTCCACCGATTACCAGCGCGAAAGTGGTTTGCACGCGCTGGTGCGCGATCACTTCGCCATCCTCAAGGTCGGCCCGGCGGCCACCTTCGCCTATCGCGAAGCGCTGTTCGCACTGGCCGCGATCGAAGCCGAGCTGCTGCCGGCGGCAGAGTGTTCGCGCCTGCCGCAGGTGCTGGACGCGGTGATGGTAGCGCAGCCGAAGTACTGGCAGTCCTACTACCTGGGTGACGAGGCCGCGCTGCGCCTGCTGCGCGCGTTCTCCTTCAGCGACCGCTGCCGCTACTACTGGGGCGAACCGGCGCTGGTGCAGGCGGTGCAGACCCTGTTCGCCAACCTGGAACAGCACGCGCCGCCGCTGGTGCTGCTCAGCCAGTACCTGCCCGAGCAGTACCGTGCGGTGCGCGACGGCGCGCTGGCCAACACGCCCGCCGCGCTGGTGCAGCACCGGGTGGGCCAGTGCCTGGGCGAATACGCACGTGCGTGCAGCGCCAACCAGGCCGGCACCCGCAAGCACAACGCAAGTTCTGCTGCCAGCGTTCTTGCGAACGGCTAATCTCTACCTTTCACACGAAACCGAGAGATGGCCATGCGCAACACCCGCTCCCGTCGCCAACAGATCCTGCAGCGCCTGATCGAACACGGCACCGTGCAGGTGGCTGATCTGGTGGAGCGCTATGGCGTGTCTGCGGTGACCATCCGCGCCGACCTGACCCATTTCGAGGCGCAAGGCCTGGCCAACCGCACCCACGGCGGCGCCACGCTGGTGCGCACCCCGCCGCAGGAACAGGACATCCATGAAAAGGATGCGCTGAACCTGCCGCTGAAGGAATCGATCGGCGCCCGCGCCGCGCGGCTGGTGCAGGGCGGTGACAACATCATCATCGACTCCGGCTCCACCACCATGACCCTGGCCCGCCACCTGCGCGGCCATCGCGATGTGACCGTGATGACCAACGGCCTGAACATCGCCTGGGAACTGGCCAATGCGCCGGGCATCAACGTGCTGCTGACCGGCGGCCTGCTGCGCCAGCAATCGCTGTCGCTGCAGGGCAGCCAGGCCGAGGCCAGCCTCAACTCCTACAGCTTCGACACCCTGTTCCTGGGCGTGGATGGCCTGGACCTGCAGTTCGGCCTGACCACCCACGACGAAGCCGAAGCCCGCCTCAACCACCGCATGGTCGAACGGGCGAGACGCATCGTGGTGCTCACCGACGCATCCAAGTTTGGCCGCGTCAGCCTGCACCGCATCGCCCGCCTCGACCAGATCCACGCGGTCATCACCGATCCGGGCATCGACGACGCCACCCGCGAGGGGCTGCAGCGGCTGGGCATCGAAGTGATCATCGCCGAGACACCGCCATGAACCCGACACACACGCTGTACGGCCGCATCCTGACCCCACTGGGCTGGCGACGCGGCCATGTCCACTTTGATTCACACGTGCGCCAGCTGCAGGTCGATGACCACAGCGGTGCGGATGACCTGCAGTTGCCGGTGATCCTGCCCGGCTTCATCGACCTGCACGTGCACGGTGCGGCGGGCGTGGACCTGATGCAGGGTGGCGACGTGGCGCGCACCATCGCCCGCACCCATACCCGGTTCGGCACCACCACCCTGCTGGCCACCACCATGACCGCCGGGCTGGACGAGATCGAGCACGCCCTGCGTGGCGTCGCGGCGGCCCAGGCCGCGCCGCAGGCCGATGCCGCCCGCATCGCCGGCGTGCATCTGGAAGGGCCCTTCATCAGTCCACAGCGCTTGGGCGCACAGCCCAACCGCACCATCGAGGCCACGCTGGCACTGGTGCAGCAGCTGCATGCGCTCGCCCCGATCCGGGTGATGACGCTGGCCCCGGAGATCGGCGAGCACACCGCGCTGATACCCGCGCTGGCCGCCATGGGCATCCGCGTGCAGCTGGGGCACAGTGCTGGCAGCTACGAAGAAGGCGTGGCCGCATTGCAGGCCGGCGCCTCGGGATTCACCCATTTGTTCAACGGCATGACTGGCGTGGATCACTACCGCCCCGGCATTGCCGCCGCCGCGCTGGCGCATGCGCAGTACGCGGAAATCATTCCCGATCTGCAGCACATCCATCCCGGCGTGATCCGCCTGGCCGCGCGCGCGATTCCGCGGCTGTACGCGGTCACCGATGCGACCGCCGCTACCGGCATGCCCGATGGCGAATACGCACTGGGCGAACAGCGCGTGCACAAGTGCGGCGGCTGCGTGCGCCTGGCCAGCGGTTCGCTGGCCGGCAGCGCGCTGACCATGGACCAGGCACTGCGCAACCTGGTGCAGGTGGGCCTGGACCTGGCTGACGCCGCGCAGCGCGTATCCACCTTCCCGGCCGATTACCTGGGCCTGCAGGATCGCGGCCGCATTGCGCCCGACACCCTGGCCGACCTGGTGGTGCTCGACGCCAGCCTGCGCCTGCAGCAGGTGGTGGTGGGTGGGCACGTGATTGATCTCAACGCTGCACCAGCCTGACGTACCACGTTCGTAACACCCGAAAACGCCTGACGTACCGCCTCTCGTAGAGTCGAGCTTGCTCGACTGCTCTGCCCCGCCGTGCGCGCTCAGTCGAGCAAGCTCGACTCTACAGAAGCAATCCGCACCGAAACGCCGCACAGGAAACCTGTCGATGACTGCATGTACCGCTCCGCGCTGGCCCGTTCGCTATCTGCTGTTCATCGGCGGCCTGGGCGGTCTGCTGTACGGCATCGACATCGGCATCATTGCCGGCGCCCTGCCCTACCTGGAAGCCACCGCCAGCCAGGCCTGGCACCTGAGCAGCCAGCAGCTGGGCTTCGTGGTGGCGGCGGTGCTGCTGGGCAGTGTGCTCTCTTCGCTGTTCGCCGGGCTGGTGGCCGACCTGATCGGCCGCCGTGGCGCCATGCTGCTGGCCGGCGTGCTGTTCACCGCATCCATTCCGATCATGGCGCTCGCCTCCGGCTATACGCCGCTGCTGCTGGGCCGCCTGCTGCAGGGCATCAGCGGCGGCCTGATCGGCGTGGTGGTGCCGCTGTACCTGGCCGAAGTACTCAGCCCCGAAAGGCGTGGCCGGGGTGCGGCCATGTTCCAGCTGCTGCTGACCATTGGCCTGGTGCTGGCCGCGTTGATCGGTCTGTACCAGGCCCACGCCGTGGATGCAGCCAGCGAAGCAGCGCGACGCCTGCCGGACGCACAGCAGGCGCAGGCACTGTTCGCGGCCAAGGACCATGCCTGGCGCACCATCTTCTGGAGCTGCCTGACCCCGGGCATCGTGTTCTGCGTGGGCCTGTTCTGGCTGTCTGAATCCCCGCGCTGGCTGGTCCAGCGTGGGCGCCTGGACGACGCGCGGCGCAGCCTGCAGCGCGTACTGGCGCCCGACCAGGTGGAGCCCACGCTGGCGCAGATCCAGGCACCGGATACCCGCAGTGCCGACGGCAAGCGTGAGCCGCTGCTCAGCCGCCGCTACGTGAAGCCCTTCCTGCTGGCCTGCGTGGTGCTGGCCTGCACCCAGGCCACCGGCATCAACTCGGTGCTGGCCTATGCGGTGAACATCCTCAACCAGGCGGGTCTGTCGGGTTCGGTGGCCAATGGTGCCGACGTAGCCATCAAGCTGCTCAATGCGCTGATGACCGTGGCCGCGCTGCTGCTGGTCGATCGCAAGGGCCGCAAGTTCCTGCTGATGCTGGGCAGTGGTGGCATCTGCGTAGCGCTGCTGGCAGCCGCCACCCTGTTCTTCCAGGCCGAGCGCGGCCGTGCCGATGTGCAGCCGCAGTTGCACGCAGCGGTACAGGGCGATGGCCTTCGCCTGGTGCTGGATGACGCGCAGTGGCAACAGTTGGGCGCGGGCATCGACCGCGAAGGGCGGCCGCTGCAACTGACCGTGTCCTATGCCTACGGCGATTTCACCAATGTGCGCGCGTTGCGCAGCGACAACCCGGGTGACCGCGAGCTGCGCATCGAGCGTGCCGGCACCGTGCAGCCGGACAGCGTGATCGGTACGTTCTTCCGCCGTCTGCACCTGAATCCCTTCGCCGACCCGGCCAGCGCCGCGCAGGCGCCGCTGCGCATCGAACAGGCGCGCATCGGCCCGGTACCGCCGCCGGCCCATGGCTGGGCGGTAGCCGCGTGCATCCTGGTATTCGTCGCCTTCTTCGCCGTCGGCCCCGGTGTGTGCGTATGGCTGGCGCTGTCCGAGCTGATGCCCAACCGCATCCGCTCCAACGGCATGAGCATCGCGCTGCTGATCAACCAGTTCGTTTCGACCACGATTGCGGCGCTGTTCCTGCCCACGGTGGGCCACTACGGCTACGCCAGCATGTTCCTGCTCTGGGCCGGCTGCACGTTCGTGTTCTTCCTGGTGGCCGCGCTGTGGCTGCCTGAAACCAAGGGCAAATCGCTGGAGGAGATCGAAGCGCATTTCCGGTAAGCGGTTGGACGCTTTGCTGGGTAGCGGTCGACCTTGGTCGACCATCGCGCGCCGCGCGGGCTTGTCGCGAACAGCAGTCGAGCAAGCTCGACTCTACCGGCCCCGCTTTGCCTGGTAGCGGTCAACCTTGGTCGACCATCGCGCGCAGCGCGGGCTTGTCGCGAACTGCAGTCGAGCAAGCTCGACTCTACCGGGCCCCGCATTGCCTGGTAGCGGTCGACCTTGGTCGACCGTCGCGCGAAGCGCGTGCTTGTCGCGAACTGCAGTCGAGCAAGCTCGACTCTACCGGGCCCCGCATTGCCCGGTAGCGGTCGACCTTGGTCGACCATCGCGCGCAGCGCGCGCTTGTCGCGAACTGCAGCCGAGCAAGCTCGACTCTACCGGGCCCCCCTTTGCCTGGTAGCGGTCGACCTTGGTCGACCGTCGCGCGAAGCGCGGGCTTGACGCGAACTGCAGTCGAGCAAGCTCGACTCTACCGGCCCCGCTTTGCCTGGTAGCGGTCGACCTTGGTCGACCATCGCGCGCAGCGCGGGCTTGTCGCGAACCGCAGTCGAGCAAGCTCTACTCTACCTGGCCCCGCTTTGACTGGTAGCGGTCGACCTTGGTCGACCCTCCAACAGCCGTCGAGCAAGCTCGACGCTACGTCAGCTTGCGCAGCTTCAATGCCACCACGATCTGCAGCACCCCATACACCAGGCTGCCAACGCCGATCCACAGCGTGGTCACCGCCAGGCCTGTCACCGGGTTGGCCGCCAGCAATACGCCCAGCACCACGGCCAGCACACCGCTGACAATCAGCAGCCACTCGCCCTGGATCTGCTTGCGCACGCGAATGGCAAACACGATGCGATACAGCCCGGCCATCAGCAGCCACACGGCCAGCAGCAGCACCAGCACACTGGCCGTAGCCAGCGGGTTGATGATCGCCAGCACGCCAAAACCCAGCGACGCCAGCGCATACAGCAGCAGCCAACCGCGCGGCGCGCCGCTGCCGCCAGTGATCAGCGCCAGCAGACTGATCACCCCTTCGGCAATGGCCATCACGCCCAGCACCCAGGCCAGTGCGGTAGCCGCCGACAGCGGCCAGCCAATGGCGGTGATGCCAAACCCCAACGCCACCACGCCGTACAGCAGCAGGATCGGCCAGCTGCGGCCAATGGCCGTCACCAGCGACGGGCGGGACGAGTCCGGAGACAACATGACCACTCCTTCGATCAGGATCCAACCTGCATCCTAGCGCCAGCGTCGATGACGACACCGTCATGGCACCCGCGTGCAGATCTGCTGGGTAGAGTCGACCGTTGGTCGACTGCTCTTGCTTCAGATGGCGAAAAACCCCGCGCTGCGCGCGCTGGTCGACTGACAGTCGACTCTACCGGCTTGCATCACAGCGCCGTAAGCCACAGACCATCCGGGCACGCTCACGGCACCCGCGCGCAGACCCAGGCGCGTACCTCACCCACGCCCACCAGCCTCAGCGTCTCGGCGATTTCCAGCACCGTGCTGCCGGTGGTCATCACGTCATCCACCAGGGTCACCCGTGCCGGCACCGGGCCGCGCACGTCGAACGCATCGAACAGGTTGTCCCTTCGCTGTTCGGCACTGCGCTCTGACTGCGGCGCGGTATGGCGGCGGCGGTACAGCCCGCGCCACACCGGTTGCTGCAGGAACCGGCACAGCTCCCCGGCCTGGTTGTAGCCACGCTGGCGCAGGCGTCGGCGATGCAGCGGCACCGGCGCCAGCGGCGGGCAGGTCCACGCCGGGGGATGGCGCAGCATCAGCTGCGCCAGCAATCGTCCCGCCGCCAGATCATGGTGGAACTTGAAGCGCAGCAGCAACTGGTCCACCGGCGGCAGGTACAACAGGCTGGCGTGCGTAGCCATCTGCGGTGGCGGCTCGTCGCGGCAGGTACCGCACACCGGCAGCGCGCTGTCGGGCAGCGGCAGCGCGCAGCGGTGGCACGCCCGGCCCGACCAGGGGATATCGGCCAGACAGGCAGCGCACAGATCCAGGCCATCGTGGCCGGGCTCGCCGCAGACCAGGCAGCGCAGGGGCAGCAGCAGCTGCAGCGTCTGCCTCGCAGCGTGGGTCAGGACGTCCTGGAATCGCCGTACGTGCATGCGCTTGAACATGCACGCAGCGCCGCCAGGGCGCTATCAGTCGCTGCGGCGCCATGCGGTAAGGATTGCCCGCTGCATCGCCCGCGAACCGACACGTGCACTGCACATAGGGTGGTCTAGCCTGATCGCCATCGCGCAACGCATGCAATGACATGTCGGCATCAACGCAGAAGCCGGGCACAACCCTCCATTGGCTTCCCGCCGAATGGAGCGTACTGCCGCGCGATTTCTACCGACGCCATCCCACGTTGGTTGCACCGGAGTTGTTGAACAAACTGATCGTGCGTGACGACGGCCGCGCCGCGCGCATCGTGGAAGTCGAGGCCTATGCGGGAAGCGAAGACCCCGCCGCGCACTCGTATCGAGGGCAGACCGCACGCAATGCCACGATGTTCGGCGAGGCGGGTCATCTCTATGTGTACTTCACCTATGGCATGCACTGGGGCAGCAACGCGGTGTGTGGTGAGGTCGGCGAAGGTGTCGGCGTACTGCTGAGGGCGGCCGAACCCGTGGCCGGCGTAGGGGCCATGCAGGCGGCGCGGCCTGCTGCCAGGCGCGAGCGCGATCTGGCCAACGGCCCCGGCAAGCTCTCCCAGGCCTTCGGCATTACTCGCGATCTGGACGGTGCGGACCTGGTCGGCGCCAACCGTGGCATCGTCATCGCCTCCGACGACACGCCACCGCCGACCGCGCCCGTGGTGGGACCGCGCATCGGCATCAGCCTCGCCGTGGATTTCCCGTGGCGCTGGCATGTTCCGGACCACCCACACGTATCCGTGCGGCCGCGACGCCGGTAATGCTGCGCTGACGGCTCAGGGTGCCGCCCCCAACAACGGCGGCATCACCTCCACCAGCCAGTCGATGAACACCCGCAGCCGCGGGCTGACATGGCGGTTATCCGGGTACACCACATGGAACGGATACGACGCCGGCCGCCAGGGCTGCAGCACCTCCACCAGCGCCTTGCTGCGCAGCGCCGCGCCGGCTGCATAGCCGAAGGTCTGCACCAGGCCCAGCCCTGCGACCGCAGCGGCCAGATGGCCATTGCTTTCATTGATGCCCAGGCGGTGCTCGGCCTTGATCTCGAAAGCACCATCGGGGCCACGGAACCGGAACGGCACGGCGCGCCCGTTCGACGGCAGCAGATAGCTGATCAAGCGGTGGCCATTGCGCAGTTCTTCCGGATACGCCGGCACGCCATGCGCCTTCAGATAGGCCGGGCTGGCGCAGGTGATAAGCCGCGCATCGCCCAGGTGCCGTGCGACCAGCGACGAGTCATCCAGCGCGCCGCCGCGGATCACACAATCCACGTTCTCACCGATCAGGTTCACCGTGCGGTCGGACACGCCGAGCTCGATGCGGATCTCCGGGTAGCGCGCCATGAACGCCGGCAGCAGCGGAATCAGCACGTCACGCGCCGTGGAACCGCCGATGTCCACGCGCAGCAGGCCCCGCGGCGTTCCGCGTGCCGCACTGAACGAGGCATCGACATCCTGCAGGTCGCGCAGCAGGCGGCCAGCCTTCTCGTAGTACGTCTGGCCTTCGGCGGTCACCGCCACCCGGCGGGTCGTCCGCTGCAGCAGCCGCACGCCCAGGTGCGCCTCCAGCTCGCGCACCAGCTTGCTCAGCGAGGTGGTGGGCATGTCCAGTGAATCGGCGGCGCGGGTGAAGCTGCCGGTCTCGACCACGCGGGCGAAGGCATGGATGGCGTTGAGCTGGTTCATGCCGCGCATTATGCATGCAGGTGCATAGTGATTGTCATTGCGCATGATTTATCACCCAAGCGCGGCCGCCCATCATTCTCCCACCCGCTGCCACCTCCCTCCCCGGCAGCCCCTACAGGAGAACACCATGAGCACTGATTTCAACGGCAAGATCGCCCTGGTCACCGGTGGCACCACCGGCATCGGCCTGGCCACCGCCCAGCACCTGGCCCGCCTGGGCGCAACGGTCTTCATCACCGGCCGCCGCCAGCCGGAACTGGATGCCGCCGTGGCCAGCATCGGCGCGCAGGCCACCGGCATCCGTGCCGACGCCTCGCAGCCGAGCGACCTCGATGCGGTCTACGCGCAGATCGCCCGCCAGGCCGGCCGCCTGGATATTCTGTTCGCCAATGCCGGCGGCGGCGACATGCTGCCGCTGGGGGCGATCACCGAAGAACACTTCGACCGCATCTTCGCCACCAACGTGCGCGGCGTGCTGTTCACCGTGCAGAAGGCCCTGCCGCTGCTGGTCGACGGCGCCTCGATCGTGCTGACCGGTTCGACCGTGTCGATCCAGGGCACCGCCAACTTCAGCGTGTACAGCGCCAGCAAGGCGGCGGTGCGCAACTTTGCCCGCTCGTGGTCGCTGGACCTGAAGGACCGCAAGATCCGCGTGAACGTGGTCAGCCCGGGCCCGATCCGCACCCCCGGCCTGGGCGACCTGGTGCCCGATGACGCCCGCCAGGGCCTGTTCGATCATCTGGCAGCGCAGGTGCCGCTGGCACGCCTGGGCGAACCGCAGGAGGTGGCCAATGCCGTGGCCTTCCTGTCCTCGGATGCGGCCAGTTTCATCAACGGCGTCGAGTTGTTCGTCGACGGTGGCATGGCCCAGGTGTAAGCGGGCAACGTTCTGCGGGCGCCCTGCCATTGCAGGGCGCCGCTGCGCCAGGGATGCGTGCAGATCGGCGTTGCTTGTCGGTAGAGGCGGAAGCACTCCATCGCCACTTCACATTCGCCCCATCGTGGCACCATCCAACCCCGGCATGCTGCGCTCCACTCCGAACCGGTCGCCGCGCGCATGCCCCCTCACACGTTCATCCGGTCTTCCGCAGCGGTTGCCGTGCAGCGGCCGCGACACCTCCGCACGCTTCGACACGTCCTGTGGCTGGCCGCCATCGCACTGACGGCCAGTTGCCAGACCGGCGGCAAGGAAACCGACGTGGAGACGCTGGCCACGCAGGTGCGTATCGAGATTGGCCAACACACTCTTGAGCTGCCCATCGCGGCCCTGCAGGGTTACGGCGAGCACGGCAGCGTGTTCTCGCTGGGCCCGCGTGACGACAGCCTGAAAGACAACAGGCTTCGGGCCGCGCTGCTGCGTCGCAGCCTGCAGCGCAAGGCGCCGATCCGCTTCGACTCCGCCGAGGTAGCGGTAAGCAGTCCCGCGCTGTCAACTGAAAGCCTCGATCGCGCAGTGCGGTGCCAGCGGCTTGCACGACCTTGGGCGCGGGCGGCGTGCCTGGAAGGCAGCGATGCCACGGCCCGCGCGGTACCTGCGCGGTTCACTCTGGTCGATCTGCAGGCGCTGCAGGCCCATGGCGGCCGCGTGGTTCCAAACTGCCTGGAAGGCGAACCGCGGCAGCGGCTTCCCTCAGAGAAGGAGGGCGCGATCCTGCTGTGCCCGGCAAGAGTCTTTGGCGGTGACGTTGACGAGTTCCATACCGCGGTGGTGCGGATCGACGACCGCCTGGGCGCGCTGTGGACGGTGTGGCGCAACGATTCCAGTGGCGAATCGGTGCAGGACATGGCCCGTCGCCAGGGCCAGGCGATCACCCTGCTTGTGCAGGCCGGCCTGGGTGACCTGGAGGATTCGGCCGCGCTGCGCACCGGCATGCACGCGCTGCAGCCACCTCGCGCACCCGGCAGCCGCTGACGACCTGCCGGCAGCACCGTGCCTACCTTCGTATGGGCAGGTCGCCCCGATGGATGGCGGCCCCCATACCGATGGCTGGCTGCCCTGCGCGCAGCGGCAACCGATAGTGGTCACACACCCCCACCCCTGCGGAGCCCGCACATGTCCGACATCATCATCAGCGACAAGCAGCTGTCTTCCTCGGCCTACAGCGCCATCATCAACCTGCCGATCGAACAGGTGGACATCGCCGAGTGGCTGTTCAACCTGCCCGAAGCCGAGTACCAGCGCTGCTGCCCGCCGGACCATATTTCCGCTGGCAGCACCACCACCGACGATGGCACGCGCATGTCCATCAACGTGGAAATGATCGGCAAGACCCTGATGGTGCAGCACTACGTGGCCGAAGTGGCCACGCCCAGCCTGTGCCGCATGGTGTCCACCTCCGATGCCTTCACCCCGAATGGGCGCACCCGCGTGCAGGTGATCTGGACGCTGAGCGTGAAGAAGATCGACGAAAAAACCTGCGAGTACACCAACAGCGTGGTCGCCCACCCCACCCAGGAATTCCTGGAGTTCATCGCCGAACATGGCACGCCGTTCGAAGAAGCGGCCGAAGCACGCCAGCGCGATGGCGGCGATCACAATGGCCGCGAAACCCCGCTGTTCGCCGCCAGCATCGAACGCCGCGCACGCGCGCGCCAGCAGGCAAAGGCGGCCTGACGCTGCTGCGCTGCACGCCGGGGCTGTAGTGGCTTACAGCCCCAGGCGGTACAGCGCGTGGGTCAGCTCTAGCTGATCGCAGCCGCGTTCCGGCAGTACGCCGCGCGCATCGGGCTTGCCTGTCTCGAAGCCTTCTTCCACGTCTTCGTAGTACAGCCAGCCCGCCGCTGCATGGGCCACCACCCACACCTGCTCTACGGCACCGAGGCGATGCAGGGGCACGCGATGGAAGGGCACGCGCAGGGTGGCGAAGGCCACCTGCTGGGCGGGCGTGCAGCGGCCCAGCTGTTCGGCCACCAGCGCCTCCAGCTCAGGCAACGTGATGGGCTGCCATTGGTACATGTCAGCCTCCATCCTTGTCCGGCGATCCGGCCATCGCCTTGGCCGCCGCGCGCAATTGGTCGTTGCTGGCCTGGAACACCTGCAGCAACCTGTCGCAGTCTTCCTTGGCAGCGCCGCAGCGCACCTTCATGTCGACGCTGACTTCACCCTGCTGCTCGCGTAGCTGCCGGCGGACGATGGACGGATGCCAGCCATTACCCGGCAGGGTGACCGACCAGAACACCTGGCCCTGCATGTCGTGCAGCACCACCCAGTCGTTGTCCTGGCGCTCGCGTACCTGCGGCAGCGCACGCAGGGCAGGCAAGGCAAGGTCTGGCGTGGCGTAGGGAATGTCGGTGGCCGTCGCCTGCTGCGCCCCGCCCTGCAGCGGAAGCAGGCAGGCCAGCACGATTGCCATCGCAGCGGCGCACCTTGAAACACGGGCAGATTCGCTTGCCTGCATGCTTGTGACTCCTGTCAGTGGCAATCCTGGTAACCGCCCAGTTCGCCACAGTGCCGGCAGCGGAACAGATAGGCCGTGGGTGATCCGTCTTTGTCCAGCGCCGCCAGGAAGTGCTGCCACTGTGGGCCGTCGTCCAAACCAGTACTGTCCTGGATCGCCGCAACTGCAGCCGCGCCCTGTGCTTCCAGTTCAACGCGGCCGGCGCGGCCGATGAACTGCGCGGCATCGCCGCAGTGCGTCCACCACTGTTCCTGCTGCCAGCCGTTGAAGCCCGGCGTGCGCTGGGCCACCTCATCGATGATCGCTTCGTCTACCGCGTCCCATTCACCGCCACCGCCCACGCCTTCTTCATCGGTGAAGGTGGCGCCGAGCTGCGCATGCGCCGACCCATCGGCAATGCACCAGGGGCAGATCGCCTGCTCGTACTCGTCTTCGGCGTAGACCGGCCCGGCATAGACGTAGCCGCGCGACTGCCCACAGCACGCGCACGGCGTATCGGCGGCGATCACACTGCCGGTGGCGAGCGGGTCGGGGTGGTAGGCGAAGTGCGGCAGTTCCATGGCAGGTCCGTTGCTGGGCGGGCCAGTGTAGCGGCGCGGTCGTGCCTGCGGCCGCTACGGGCCGGCACGCGGCGCATCGGGTTCGGCAGCACTTTCCTCGGCAGGCAGGCAACCGTTGATGGCCAGCAGGCGTACCAGCACGTAATGGCCGAATGCCTGCAGTTCCTCGTTCGACAGCGCCGACGGATCGAGCTGCCCCGCCGGGTAGTCCTTGAAGGTTACCAGCACGTGGTGCTTCCAGTGCCCAAGCGGATCGGTCTGGCGCAGATCATCCAGCACCACGCGCAGGCCGCCGCCCGGCAGTTCGGCCAGGCTGCACAGCACCGCATCGCGGCCGATCGGGTAGGTCTGGGAACTGTCCATGGCAGGTGCTCGCGACTCCCTATGCAGCCATCAACTTACACCGCAGCGGCGGCTTGCTGCACCTACATCTGTAAACCTACATGTAATATCTGAAGTTGACAGTCTTCACCGACCCACCCACACTGCCGCCCTCGCTCCAACCCCTTCCAGGTCCCGCCATGGCCTATGCCATCCGCCACGACTGGCAGCACGATGAACTACAGGCGCTGTTCGACCTGCCCCTGCCGGAACTGCTGTTCCGTGCCGCCAGCGTGCACCGCGCGCAGTTCGATCCGGACCAGGTGCAGGTGTCCACCCTGCTGTCGGTGAAGACCGGCGGCTGCCCGGAAGACTGCGCGTACTGCCCGCAGGCGCAGCGCTACAACACCGGCGTGAACGCGCAGAAGTTGATGGACACCGACGCGGTGCTGGCCAAGGCGCGCCAGGCCAAGGCGGCCGGTGCATCGCGTTTCTGCATGGGCGCCGCCTGGCGTTCGCCCAAGGACCGCGACATTCCGAAGGTGGCCGCGATGATTGCCGGAGTGAAGGCGCTCGGCCTGGAAACCTGCGCCACCCTGGGCATGCTCAGCGGCGAACAGGCACGTGCCCTGAAAGAGGCCGGCCTGGACTACTACAACCACAATCTGGACACCGCGCCGGATTACTACGATTCGATCATCCATACCCGGCAGTACCAGGACCGTCTGGATACGCTGGGCCACGTGCGCGATGCAGGGCTGAAAACCTGCTGCGGCGGCATTGTCGGCATGGGTGAAACGCGTGCGCAGCGCATCGGCCTGCTGCTGGCGCTGGCCACGCTGCCGGCCCATCCCGATTCGGTGCCGATCAACCAGCTGGTGCAGGTGGCCGGTACGCCGCTGCACGGCAGCGCGGCCCTGGACCCGTTCGAGTTCGTGCGCATGATTGCCGTGGCCCGCATCGTCATGCCGCGTTCGATGGTGCGGCTGTCGGCCGGCCGCGAGTCCATGAGCGATGAGCTGCAGGCGCTGTGTTTCCTTGCCGGCGCCAACTCGATTTTCTACGGCGAAAAACTACTGACCACCGGCAATCCGGAAAGCGAACGCGACCAGGCCCTGTTCGCGCGCCTGGGCCTGCAGCCCATGCCGGTGCAGGTGGACGCGGCCGGCCATGACCACGGCGGCACCGTGCATGCCGATATCGGCGGCTGCGCACGTGCCAGCGCCGCTTGATGCGGGGCACAAGCGGGCGCGACGGCAACGCGCTACCCTAGCCGCCCCGTCGTCGCCCGTAGCCACCATGGCCCGCCCCGACCTGACCGCCCGCCTTCAAGCCCAGCGCGCGTTGCGCGATGCCCAAGGCCGTCGCCGCCCCCGGCGCACGGTGTCGCGCCGCGATGGCGTGCGCCTGGAAGTTGACGGGCGCTGGCTGACCGGCTTCTGCAGCAACGATTATCTGGGCCTGGCCCAGCAGTTCAGTGTGGTCAATGCACTGCAGGACGCCGCCGCGCGCGAAGGCGCCGGCGCCGGTGCCTCGCATCTGGTCTGCGGCCACCACGCGCTGCACGACGCACTGGAACGTGAAGTCGCCGATTGGCTGGGGTACCCGCGCGCCCTGCTGTTCGGCAGCGGCTTCGCCGCCAACCTGGCGGTGCAGCAGGCGCTGCTGAGCGAAGAGAACGACGTCTGCGTGCAGGACAAGCTCAACCACGCCAGCCTGCTCGATGCCACCCGGCTGGCCGGTGCACGCTTGCGCCGCTACCCGCACCTGGACCCGGAAGGCGCCATGCGCCAGCTCAAGCACGCGCCCGACGGCGCGGCCATGCTGGCCACCGACGGTGTCTTCAGCATGGATGGCGATATCGCGCCGCTGCGTGCGCTGTCACTGGTGGCGCGCCTGCAGCAGGCGCTGTTCTATGTGGACGATGCGCACGGCGTGGGCGTGCTGGGTGACGGCCGCGGTGCCGTGGCCAGCGCCGGGCTGGGCGTGGACGATGTGCCGCTGCAGCTGGTCACCCTGGGCAAGGCCCTCGGTGGCGCTGGCGCCCTGGTGCTGGGCCGCGACGATCTGATTGAACACCTGGCCGAAACCGCACGCCCCTACATCTACACCACCGCGCTGCCGCCGGCCCTGGCCGCCGCCGCGCTGGAAGCGGTGCGCCTGGCCCGCCGCGACCACTGGCGGCGCGAGCGCCTGACCGATCTGATTGCCCTGTTCCGCAGCGAAGCGCGCCGCCAGGGCCTGGACGTGATGGCCTCGGAAACGCCGATCCAGCCGCTGCTGTGCGGCGACGACCACACCGCCGTGGCGATGTCGCAGGCGCTGGAGCAGGCCGGCTGGCTGGTCGGTGCCATCCGCCCGCCCACCGTGCCGGAAGGCAAGGCGCGGCTGCGCGTCACCCTGTCGGCGCTGCATACGCCCGAACAGGTGCGCGGTCTGGTGGACGCCATTGCCACCGCGCGCGACCAGGTCGGCCGCGCCGCCCTCGCCCCCGATCCGCTGCCGCCGTCGCTGCCGTTCGACCGCGCCATCGCCTGATACACGCAGGGCCGCGCATGCATATCGATGTCACCGGCCGCGGGCCGGACCTGGTGCTGATCCATGGCTGGGCCCTGCAGGGCGGCGTGTTCGCGCCGCTGGTGGAACGCCTGGCCGAGCACTTCACCCTGCACGTGGTGGACCTGCCCGGCCACGGCCACAGCCGTGACGACAGCACGCCACTGCGCCTGCCCTACGTGGTGAACGCGATCGCCACGGCCACCCCGCCAGCGGTGTGGTGCGGCTGGTCGCTGGGCGGGCTGTTCGCCCTGCATGCGGCGGCCACCGTACCCAAGGTGCGCGGCCTGGCGATGATCGCCGCCACCCCGCGCTTCGTGCGCGGCGATGACTGGCCGCACGCGGTGGAACCGGCGGTGTTCGAGCAGTTCGGCCGCGACCTGGCCAGCGATTTCGCCGGCACCCTGGAACGCTTCCTGGCCCTGGACGTGATGGGGTCGGCGCATGCCCGCGAGGAACTGCGCACCCTGCGCCAGCGCCTGGTGGAACGGGGCGCGCCGACCGAGCGCGCCCTGCTGGAAGGCCTGCGGCTGCTGGAAGGCACCGACCTGCGCGGCGCCCTGCCGGCGCTGGCCACACCCAGCCTGTGGATCGCCGGCCAGCGCGACCGTCTGGTGTCACCGGCGGCCATGCAGGCCGCCGCAGCGCTGGCGCCGAACGCGCAGGCACTGACCATCGCCCACGGCGGTCATGCACCGTTCCTCGGCCATGCCGACCAGGTGGCCGCCGCCCTGCAACACTTCGTTGCCGGCCTGTCACCGGCCGATGGCGGACAATGACCGCCTTCCGAACGACGCAGGACTGACGCATGGATCTGGGTATTTCCGGCCGCTGGGCACTGGTGTGCGGCGCAAGCAAGGGGCTGGGCCTGGGCTGCGCGCGGGCACTGGTGGCCGAGGGCGTGAACGTGGTGATCGTGGCCCGTGGCGAAGCCGCCCTGCTGGCCGCCGCCAACGCACTGCGCGCCGTGCCCGGTGCGGGCGAGGTGCGCGCGGTGGCCGCCGATGTCACCACCGATGCCGGTCGCGCCCAGGCACTGGCCGCCTGCCCGCAGGTGGACATCCTGGTCACCAATGCCGGCGGCCCGCCGCCGGGCGATTTCCGCACGTTTGAACGCGACGACTGGATCGCCGCGCTGGACGCCAACATGCTGGCGCCGATCGCGCTGATCCGTGCCACCGTGGACGCGATGATCGCGCGTGGTTTCGGCCGCATCGTCAACATCACCTCCTCGTCGGTGAAGGCGCCGATCGACACCCTGGCGCTGTCCAACGGCGCGCGCAGCGGCCTGACCGGCTTCGTCGCCGGCCTGGCGCGGCGCACGGTCGGCCACAACGTCACCCTCAACAACCTGCTGCCCGGCCAGTTCGACACCGACCGCCTGCGCGCCAACTTCGCCCATGCAGCGGGCCAGGACGGCGACGCGCAGGCCGTGGCCGAGCGCCGCCGCCAGCAGATCCCCGCCGGCCGCTTCGGCACGCCGGACGAATTCGGCGCGGCCTGCGCTTTCCTGTGCAGTGCACAGGCCGGTTACCTCACCGGGCAGAACCTGCTGATCGACGGCGGCGCCTACCCCGGTACGTTCTAAGAGACTTTCGCAATGCCGTCCCACTTCGATGCCCGCCACGTCCGCCGCGCCTTCGGCCGCGCCGCCAGCAGTTACGACGCCGCCGCTGCCCTGCAGCGCGAGGTGCAGTCGCGGCTGATCGAATCGCTGGACTACCTGGAAGCACGCACGCCGGCGGTGGTGCTGGACATTGGTGCCGGCACCGGTCATGCCAGTGCGCTGATGAAGAAGCGCTGGCCGAAGGCGCAGGTGATCGCGCTGGATGTCGCCCTGCCCATGCTGGGCCAGGCCAAGCGCCAGGCCGGCTGGTGGAAGCCGTTCCAGCGCCTGTGTGGCGATGCCGCCGCGCTGCCGCTGGCCGACAACAGCGTCGATGTGATCTTCAGCAACCTGTGCCTGCAGTGGCTGGACGACCTGCCGGCCGTGTTTGCCGGCTTCCGCCGCGTGCTCAAGCCCGGCGGCCTGCTGCTGTGTTCCACCTTCGGCCCGGAAACGCTGATCGAACTGAACGAAGCGTTTGCCGCCGCCGATGACCGCCCGCACGTGAGTCGTTTCGCGCAGATCGCCCAGTTCGGCGATGCGCTGATGATGGCCGGCTTCCGCGACCCGGTGCTGGACCGCGATCTGTTCACCCTGACCTACGACGACCTGCCCGCGCTGATGCGCGAACTGCGCGCGATGGGGGCGACCAACGCCCGCGTGGACCGTCGCCACACCCTGACCGGGCGCGGCCGTTTCGCCGCCGCCGCCGCGGCCTACGAACCCCTGCGCCGCGCCGATGGCAAGCTGCCCAGCAGTTGGGAAGTGATCTACGCCCATGCCTGGGCACCGGACCCCGGCGCGCCGATCCGCGAAGGCGGCCACGACATTGCGTCGGTCCCCGTGTCGGCCATCCCAATCCGCCGCAAGCAGACCTGATGACCGCCCACGGCCTGCTCTGGCAGGTGCCGACCTTGGTCGGCACAACCCGTCAGATCGCCGTGCACCCAGCATCGTGCCAACCTGCATCCCGCTCTGGTAGGTGCCGACCTTGGTCGGCACAACCCGTCAGATCGCCGGGCACCCAACATCGTGCCGACCTGCATCCCGCTCTGGTAGGTGCCAACTTTGGTTGGCACAACCCGTCAGATTGCCGGGCACCCAGCATCGTGCCGACCAAGGTCGGCACCTACCGGGGCAACCTGCAACCCGGCAGACCCAACATCGTGCCGACCAAGGTCGGCACCTACCAGAAGCGGGCGGGGCTCGGCACCCACCAGGAACGGGTGGCAACCGCTCAGGTATTACCCGGCGAACTCAACGGCGGGCGCACCAGATCGCGGTGGAAGAAGTAGATTTCCTGCAGCAGGAAACGCCAGCTGGTATGGAAGCTGCGGAAGCGCGTGCTGGGCGTGGACGAGGCCAGCGCTTCAATCCCCATCGCCTGGCTCAGGCGCAGCGCGCGGGCCATGTGCAGCGGGTCGCTGACAATGATGACCCGCTGCAGGTGCCGCTGCTCCATCAGGCGCTTGGCTTCCACCAGGTTCTGCACGGTATTGCGCGAGGCGGTTTCAATCAGGATCGCGTCATCGGGCACGCCATGCTTCAGCGCATAGCGGCGCGCCACCTGTGATTCCGAGAAACGCGCGCCGCTGCCACCGTAGCCGCCGGTGAAGATCAGCAATGGCGCGTAGCCGGCCTGGTACAGATCCAGCCCATGGCGGATGCGCTCTTCGAACACCGGTGACGGCTTGGCGTCGTACGCCGCAGCACCCAGCACGATGATCGCGTCGGCCTTGGCCGCCTGGTCGCGCTCGCCTACCCAGACAATCCAGGCCGTCACGCCCAGCAACCACACCACCACCAGCACGAACAGCCGCCACAACCAGCCCAGCAGGCCGGTGCGGGCACGGTGCCGGCCGCGGCTCACGCCGCCTCCCAGCGCAGTGCCGGCAGATCCACGTTGCCACCGGACAACACCAGGCCCACACGCAGGCCGGCAAACCGCGCGGGCTGCGCCAGCACCGCGGCCAGCACGGTGGCCGAAGAAGGTTCGACCACCTGCTTCAACACCTCCCACAGCAGGCGCATGGCGGCCATCGTGGCGGCATCATCCACCACGATCACCTCGGCGCCGGCAGCCTGCAGCAGGGCGAAGTTGGGCACCCCGACCAGGGTCCGCAGGCCATCGCAGATCGTGTCCGGGGTGAACGGTCCCTGGCGGGTACCGGCGGCCAGCGAACGGGCCGTGTCATCGGCGCCGGCCGGTTCGGCCAGCACCAGACGGGTGTGCGGACTGGCCTGCTGCAGCGCCAGCGCAGTGCCGCTGGCCAGGCCACCACCGCCCACCGGCACCACCAGCACATCGAACGGGCCATCGCTGTGCAGCAGTTCCAGCGCCGCGGTGCCCTGCCCGGCCATCACCGCGGCATCGGCATAGGGGTGCACCAGGGTCGCGCCGGTATCGGCCTGCACCTGGGCGCAGGTGGCTTCGCGGTCGGCGGTGGTCGGCGGGCAGCGCCACAGCGTGGCGCCGTGGCGGGCGATGTTGGCCAGCTTGGCGGCCACCGCGCCTTCAGGCACGACCACGTGGCAGGGAATGCCGCGGGTGCGCGCGGCCAGCGCCAGCGCAGCGCCGTGGTTGCCCGACGAATGGGTGACCACGCCCGCTGCCGCCTGATCGTCCGGCAGCGACCACACCGCATTGCACGCGCCACGGAACTTGAAGGCGCCGCCACGCTGCAGGTGCTCGGCCTTGAAGGCCAACGACGCACCGGCCAGCGCATCCAGCGCGTGCGAACGCAGCACCGGGGTCACATGGGCATGGGGCGCAATGCGCGCCGCGGCGGCCAGTACATCGGCGGGGGTAGGCAACAGTGAATCGCTCATGACGCAAGGTTAACGTAAGCCCCCGCGCTGGCGGCGATGCCTGCGACCGTGCCAGCATGCAGGCCTTCACCGCCATTCATTCTGGCCGGCGGGATTAAGGGCCGATTCAACGCGCGCGCCCGAAGCTGGCTCTACACCCGTCCTTGGGGGGACTCCACATGAAAATGCGCCTGTTGCTTGCCGGTGGCCTGATGTTGGCCCTGACCGGCTGCGCGACCTACGACTACGTTGGCGGCGGCCGCGGTGGCGGCTACTACCACGGTGCCCCCACCACGGAGTACCGCTACCCCTACGGCTATCCCTACGATGCCGGCTACCCGTACTACGGCGGCTATGGCGGCTATGGCTACTACGGCTATGGCAACCCGTACTACTCGCGGCCGATCTATCGCCCACCGCCGCACAACCATCGCCCGCCGCCGCGCCCGGGCAATGGCGGCGAGAACCGTCCGCCGCCGCCGCCCCGCCAGAACAACGGTGGATCGCCGTGGCGCAACATGGATTCCATGCGCCGTCCGCCGCAGGGTGCCCAGCGGCCGTCGCCTCCGCCACGCCCGGCCGGGCCGCCGCCGCGTCCTGCTGCTGCCCCCAGCGCGCCCAGGATGAACGGTTCCCCTTGGCGCAATCTCAATCGTGCGACGCAGCGCACAGTTGAGCCCTGAACCATCTTGCATTTCCCCCGGTTCAAGCCTCAATCTACGCGGGTGGTGACGGCCCGCGTCACAAAGTGACAAAAACGTCACAGCTGTAACCAATCGCTCTACGTCGATATCCGACAGGAACATCTGGATCCCCCCTGTTCCGGCCCTGTCGGATGTCGGCACCTCTGCAGGACGAACGGCCCCGCACTGCGGGGCCGTTCGTTTTTGATGCTGCCGGTAGATCCACGCCATGCGTGGATAGCGCCACTGTCGGCCGAAAAAAAACGGGGCCGGCAGTCCCCCGACCACCGGCCCCCTGCTTCCCCATCGTGCGCCTGTACCGGCCCCTGTTCCAATTCCGGTCACCAACGCCTGAGCGCCAGCCACGATGGGTGCTATCGGGTTATCTGCAACTTTCCTGCCAACTTTAGGGTTGATTTCATCCGAGCATGCAGGCGCCCCCTTCGCCCCCCGCCGAATGGCGCTAAAATCGCCACCCCGGCAGCGCCCCCGGCGCGCCCGCCCCCCCTGTTGACCTGCCCCTATGAACCCGTCCTTCCATCGTTACGACGTCATCGTCATCGGCGGCGGCCACGCCGGCACCGAGGCCGCGCTGGCCGCGGCCCGTACCGGCGTGCGCACCCTGCTGCTGACCCACAACATCGAAACGGTGGGCGCGATGAGCTGCAATCCGGCCATCGGCGGCATCGGCAAGGGTCATCTGGTGAAGGAGATCGATGCGCTGGGCGGGGCCATGGCCCATGCCGCCGACCGCGCCGGCATCCAGTGGCGCACCCTGAACGCCTCCAAGGGGCCGGCCGTGCGTGCCACCCGCTGCCAGGCCGACCGCAACCTGTACCGCATGGCGATCCGCGCCATCGTGGAAGGCCAGGCCAACCTGACCGTGTTCCAGGCCGCCGTGGATGACCTGGTCATCGAGGGCGATGCCGTGCGCGGGGTGATCACCCAGACCGGCCTGCGTTTCGACGCCGAGGCCGTGGTGCTGACCGCCGGCACCTTCCTGGCCGGCAAGATCCACGTCGGCCCCACCCAGTACGCCGCCGGCCGCATGGGCGACCCGCCGGCCACCACGCTGGCCGCGCGCCTGCGCGAGCGCCCGTTCCAGGTGGACCGGCTGAAGACCGGCACGCCGCCGCGCATCGATGGCCGTTCGCTCGATTACAGCGTGATGGACGAACAGCCCGGCGATACGCCGCGGCCGGTCATGTCCTTCCTCGGTTCGGTGGACGAGCACCCGCAGCAGGTCAGCTGCTGGATCACCCACACCACCGAGCAGACCCACCAGATCATCCGCGACGCGCTGCACCGCTCGCCGCTGTACAGCGGCCAGATCGAAGGCATCGGCCCGCGCTACTGCCCGTCCATCGAAGACAAGGTGGTGCGCTTTGCCGAAAAGGCCAGCCACCAGATCTTCGTGGAACCCGAAGGCCTGGGTATCGTCGAGATCTACCCCAACGGCATTTCCACCTCGCTGCCGTTCGACGTGCAGCTGGAGATGGTGCGCAGCATCGTCGGCTTCCAGAACGCGCACATCACCCGCCCCGGCTATGCCATCGAATACGACTTCTTCGACCCGCGCGGGCTGAAGGCCTCGCTGGAAACCAAGCTGGTGAACGGCCTGTTCTTCGCCGGCCAGATCAACGGCACCACCGGCTACGAAGAAGCCGCCGCGCAGGGCCTGCTGGCCGGCCTGAACGCCGCGCGCCAGGTACGTGGGCTGGACGGCTGGTGCCCGCGCCGCGACGAGGCGTACCTGGGCGTGCTGGTCGATGACCTGATCACCCACGGCACCAACGAGCCGTACCGCATGTTCACCAGCCGCGCCGAGTACCGCCTGCAGCTGCGCGAGGACAACGCCGACCAGCGCCTGACCCCGGTCGGCCGCGAGATGGGCCTGGTCGACGACCGCCGCTGGAGCGCGTTTGAAACCAAGCAGGCCGCCGTCACCGCCGAGCGCGCGCGACTGGGCGCGCTGTGGGCCACCCCGGCCAATGCGCTGGGCCGCGAGGTGCAGGAAACGCTGGGCGTGGCCGTCAGCCGCGAAACCAACGTGCTGGACCTGATCAAGCGCCCGGAACTGGATTACGCGCAGTTGATGCAGGTGCCGTCACTGGGCCCGGCCGTGGCCGATGGCAAGGTGGCCGAACAGGTCGAGATCGGCGTGAAGTACGCCGGCTACCTGGACCGCCAGCGCGAGGAGATCGAGCGCCAGCAGCGGCATGAAGCCACGCCCATTGCCCAGGATTTCGACTATGCCATCGTGCGCGGCCTGTCGGCCGAAGCGCTGCAGAAGCTCGAACGCGTACGCCCGCAGACCATCGGCCAGGCCCAGCGCATTCCGGGCATGACCCCGGCGGCGATCTCGCTGCTGCTGGTGCATCTGGAACGCGCCCGCCGCGGCCGCGTGGCGTAACCCCCTGGTGGACGCCGGGCATGGCCCGGCGCTACCCGCCCTGGTAGGTGTCGACCTTGGTCGACACGATCGCTACAGTCGAGCAAGCTCGACTCTACCAATCTGCTCTGCATGGACGACATCCACCCGATCGCGCCGGACAAGCGCGCCGCCATCCTTTCCACCCTGGCCGACATCGAACGCACGCATGACGTGCGCGTGCTGCTGGCCTGCGAATCGGGCAGCCGCGGCTGGGGCTTCTCCTCGCCGGACAGCGACTACGATGCGCGCTTCATCTACGTGCACCGCCAGCCGTGGTACCTCAGCGTGAACGAAGCCACCGGCCCAGGCCAGGCGCAGCGCGATGTGATCGAGCTGCCCATCGATGATGAGCTGGATGTCAGCGGCTGGGACCTGCGCAAGGCGCTGCGGCTGGTATCCAAGTCCAACCCGACCCTGATCGAATGGCTGCGCTCCCCCATCATCTACCAGCAGGATGCCGCTGCCGTGGCGCAGCTGTGGCAGGCCGCCGAGCGCTTCTACTCGCCGCTGGGCACCTGGTGGCACTACTTCAACATGGCCCGTTCCAACCATCGCGGCTACCTGCGCGGCGACACGGTGCGCACCAAGAAGTACCTGTACGTACTGCGCCCGCTGCTGGCCTGCCAATGGATCGAACACGAGCAGACTCCGCCGCCGATGGCCTTCGAGGACCTGCTGGACCGGCTGCTGCCGCACGGCCCGGTGCGTGAAGCCATCGATGCACTGCTGGTAGTGAAGCGCGCCAGCGCCGAAGTCGCGGCCGGGCCGCGCATTGCCGCCATCAGTGATTACATCGATGCGGAACTGGCCGCGCGCGCCGAAGGCCCACGACTGCCCGCCGGGGATGGGAATGCGGCGTGGCTGGATGATCTGTTCCGGCAGATGCTGGCCGCGCACGCGCCGGCATAGGCGGTAGCGCCGAGACCGCGGTAGCGCCGGGCCATGCCCGGCGAGCGCGGCGGCACGCGTATCATCGTCGCGAATGCCCCGAATGCTGGAGACACCGATGAACCCGCTGCGCCCTTTCCGCGACAAGATGCCCGTACTCGGCGAACGCGTGTACATCGACCCGGCATGCACCGTCATCGGCGATGTGGAGCTGGCCGACGATGTGTCCATCTGGCCGGGCACGGTGATCCGTGGTGACGTGAATCATGTGCGCATCGGCGCACGCACCAACGTGCAGGACGGCACCATCATCCATGTCAGCCACCACAGTCCGTACAACAAGGCCGGCTACCCCACCCTGATCGGTGAGGGCGTGACCGTCGGCCACGGCTGCATCATCCACGCCTGCAGCATTGGCGATTACAGCCTGATCGGCATGGGCGCATGCATCCTCGACGGCGCACAGATCGCCCGCCATGCCTTCGTCGGCGCCGGCGCGGTGGTCGGCCCCGGCAAGGTGGTGGGCGAAGGCGAGCTGTGGGTGGGCAACCCGGCGCGGCCGGCGCGCACGCTCAGCGACAAAGAGATCGAATCGCTGCATTACTCGGCCGACCACTACGTGCGCCTGAAGAACGAATACCTGGGCTGAGCCGCTCCGCGGCCATCACGCTCTGCTACAGTCGGGGCCCGACCAGGAACCGTCGAGACCCCGCCCATGCCCGTGGCCGCACGCCGGAGAGGACTCCAGCGCCCACATCCGCGAACATCGCCCTGATGGTCGCGCCCATGCTCGATACCTACCGCGAGGTAGTCACGCCCGAAGGCGTGCTGCTGCAGTTGCCGGCCGCCGGGCCGATGCCGCGTGCGCTGGCCTGGCTGATCGACCTGGGCATCCGCATGGGCGCCGGCTTCGTGCTGGCCTTTCCGCTGGCGCTGCTGGATGAGTTCGGCCGCGGCATCTATCTGGCCATCATGTTCCTGCTGATGTGGGCCTACCCCATCGTCTGCGAAGCGCTGTGGGGCCGTACCCCCGGCAAGCGTGCGCTGGGCCTGCGCGTGGTGATGCGCGATGGCGCACCGCTGGGCTGGACCGGGGCGATCACCCGCAACCTGCTGCGCACCGTGGACATGCTGCCGTTCGCCTACGCGCTGGGCCTGATCAGCTGCCTGTTCGATCCGCATGGGCGCCGCCTGGGCGATCTGGTCGCCGGCACCGTCGTGGTGCACGCGCCGCCGTTCTACCTGCCGCCGCCGGTCACCATCGACAGCGTGCTGGCACCGGCACAACCGCTGCGCCCGGAAGAACAGACCGCGGTGATGGCCTTCGCCGAGCGTGCGCCGCGCCTGTCGCCGGCCCGCCAGCAGGAACTGGCCGGGTTGGCCCAGCCCCTCACCGGGGCCAACGGCCAGGTGGGCGTTCTGCGCCTGTACGCCATGGCCAACTGGCTGCTGGGCCGCCGATGAAACAGGAACAGTTTGTCGCCCGCCACCAGCAGGAATGGCATGCGCTGGAACAGTGGCTGCAGCGGCGCGGCGGCCTGTTGGGGCGGCGGCGCCCTGCCGTGGGCAGCGAAGACCCCGGTGATACCGCCTTTGCCCAGCGCTATCGGCGGCTGTGCCAGCAGCTGGCACTGGCCCGCGAGCGCGGCTACAGCCCGCAGCTGGTGCAGCGCCTGCAGGGGCTGATGCAGCAGGGCCATGACGTGCTGTACCGCACGCCGCCCACGCGCTGGCGGCGTGCGCTGGAATTCCTGGTCGCCGATTTCCCCCTGCTGGTGCGCAGCCAGGCACGCAGCATGTGGGCGGCGCTGGCCATGTTCGCGGTGCCCGCCATCGCCTGCTTCGTGCTGGTGCAGTGGCACCCGGACAGCGTGTACCTGCTGATGGACAACGCGCAGATCGCCAGCATGGAACGCATGTACGACCCTTCGGCCGACCGCCTGGGCCGCGACAGCGGCACCGACTGGATGATGTTCGGCTACTACATCATGAACAACATCAGCATCGCCCTGCGCACGTTCGCCAGCGGCCTGCTGGCCGGGCTGGGCACGCTGCTGGTGCTGCTGTTCAACGGGGTCACCATGGGGGCGGTGGCCGGCCACCTGCAGCACATCGGCCACGGCGACCCGTTCTGGCGCTTCGTAGTCGGGCACGCGGCGTTCGAACTGACGGCCATCGTGATTGCCGGCGGTGCAGGCCTGCAGTTGGGCATGCGTCTGCTGGCACCGGGCCGGCAGCGCCGCGTGGACGCGCTGGTGGAGGGCGGGCGCATCGGCGCACGCTTATGCCTGGGCGCGGCCTTCATGCTGCTGCTGGCGGCCTTCGTGGAGGCGTTCTGGTCCTCCATTGGCGATATTCCGGCCTGGCTGAAGTTCGGCGTGGCCGGCCTGCTGTGGGCCGGTGTGCTGCTGTGGCTGTGGCGCGGTGGGCGTGGGGGCAACCGTGCGGATTGAACATCTGAACGTGGCGCTGCGTGCCCGCAGCAGCTGGGAAGCGATGGAACTGGGCATGGCCCTGGCCCGCCGCCACGCACGCAGTGCGTGGGGCAGCTGGCTGCTGGCCAGCGCGCCGCTGTTCGTCCTGTTCAACGCGCTGGCCTGGTGGCTGGATGCGTTCGGCTGGGCCTGGCTGTTGATGTGGTGGTGCAAACCCTTGTTCGAGCGTGCGCCGCTGTACGTGCTTTCGCGCGGCATCTTTGGCGAACAGGTGGCGCCGCGCGCGGCACTGCGTGCGCAGCGGCACTGGGGCAACACCGGCTTCTGGGGCTACCTGGGCTGGCGCCGCTTCAGCGGGCTGCGCAGCCTGTGCCTGCCGGTGAACCTGCTGGAAGGCAACGCGCCGGAACAGCGCGCGCCACGCCGCCGCGCGGTGGCGGCCGGTGCGGGCGGCTCGGCGATGATGCTGTGCTGCCTGTGCCTGGGCTTCGAGCTGGTGCTGGTGCTGGGCGCGATCGCCTCCGCCTTCCTGTTCATTCCGCTGGATCTGCTGCCCGACTCGTGGCGTGCGGCGCTGGACCTGGTGCGCGTGGCGCCCCCGCCGTGGGCCCTGCTGTTGCTCAACCTGCTGTGCTGGCTGGCCTCGGCGCTGGTCGGGCCGCTGTACGTCGGTGCCGGCTTCGGGCTGTATCTGAACCGGCGCACGGAAATGGAGGCCTGGGACGTGGAAATGGCCCTGCGCCGGCTGCGTGACCGTCTGCTGCCGGCGGCATCCTCGCTGGTGCTGCTGCTGTGCCTGCTGCTGCCGCTGGCGCCGGCCCACGCACAGGAAAGCGACGATCGCCCGGCCACCACGGAGCAGAGCGAAAAGCCCGCGCGCAAGCGGAACAAGGCGGCCGAAGATCCGGCCAACACCCCGGCGGTGATCTTCGGCGACGCGCCGGTGGACACGGCCGGCTTCCGCCAGGCGGTGAACCGCGCCTACGAGGATCCGCTGCAGCGGCCGCTGCGCGAGGTCACCCACTGGCAGCCGATCGACCGCGACGAAAAGGAACAGAAGGACAAGAAGGACCTGCAGAAGGACGCCGACGGCAGCCGCGCGCGCAAGGCCCGCCAGGACATGCGCCTGTGGATGGCACGCGCCGCCGAGTGGGCGCTGTGGGGTGGCCTGGGGTTGCTGGTGCTGGTGCTGCTGCTGACCGCACGGATGTGGCTGCCTTGGCTGCGTGGCTGCCTTGGCTGCGTGGCAGCGGCAGGCGCAAGGCGGCAGCCGCCCCGGCCATCCGCGAAGACAGCATCGTGCTGCCTGACGTATTGCCACCGGATGTGGCCACCCAGGCCGCGCGGCTGTGGGACCAGGGTCGCCCACGCCAGGCGCTGGCCCTGCTCTATCGCGCCAGCGTCGGCACCGTGGTGGACCGCAGCGGCGTGGTCCTGCCGCCCGGCGCCACCGAAGCGCAGTGCCTGCGCGCGTCGCGGCGCATGCCCGAGGCCAGCGACCGCGAACTGTTCGCACGCATCGTGCGCATGTGGCAGTTCGCCGCCTACGGCGGGCGCCTGCCGAGCCGTGGCGATTTCGATGACCTGTCCACAGCGCTGCAGCAGCAGTTCCGGTGGCAGGCATGAAGCCGCGCCTGTTCTGGTCGCTGCTGTTGGGCGCGCTGATCGTGGTGAGCGTGCCGCTGACGATCCTGTTCCTGCGGACCCACGAAAAGGTCAGCCAGACCCTGGTGCTGCCGCCACAGGGCGAGGCCAGCTTCAACCCGCTGTACGTGCTGGGCCAGGCGCTGCGCGCCGACGGTCTGCAGGTACAGACCCGCCAGCAGCTGCAGCTGCGCGACATGCCGTTGGCGCCGGGCGATACCCTCGTCCTGCTGCAGGACACCCGCGATCTGTCACCGCACACCGGGCAGGCCCTGCTGGCCTGGGTGGAACAGGGCGGCCATCTGCTGCTGCGCACGCCCCCGCCCACTGACGGCCGGCGCAAGGACACCCACCAGGGTCCGCTGCTCGATCGCATCGGCGTGGACAGCCTGTTCCACGACAAGCAATGCCAGCGCTTCCACGTGACCGATGATCCGGACCACGTGGAGTTCTGCAATGGCCGCCGCTTCTCGCTGGGCTTCCGCGCCTCGGCCAACACCGAACGCCGCTGGGGCAACGAACACGGTCTGGTGTTCGCACGCCTGCGCCATGGCCAGGGCCGCATCGATGTACTGGCCGATATGGAATTCATGCGCGGCAACGGCGCCGGCACGATCACCGACAAGCGCGTGCTGGATACCAAGGAACGCATGCGTGATGGCCTGCACGACCTGTCCCATCGCGACCTGACCCGCTACCTGCTGGCCCCCAACTATGGCCGCGGCACGGTCTGGCTGGTCTACGGCAAGCGGCCGCCCACGCTGTTCGCCCGCTTGGTGCTGCAGGGCTGGCCGGTGTGGGTGCCCCTGCTGCTGGCGATCCTGGGCTGGCTGTGGACACGCTCGCAGCGGCTGGGCAGTGCGCAGCCGTCACCGGTGGTGGCACGTCGTTCGCTGCTGGAACACGTGGGCGCCAGCGGCGAACTGCTGCTGCGCTTCGGCCAGGGGCCACACCTGTACCGCGCGGTGCAGGCGCTGTTCCTGCAGCGGTTGCGCCTGCGTGCGCCGCTGGCCGCCGCGCTCGACGGCGGCGCGCGCGACCAGGCCATTGCCGAACTGCTGCGCTGGCCGGTCACGCGCGTTTCCACCGCACTGACCGTCCCCGCCGCCAACGATTCCTCCGCCCTGCGCGAGCGCATCCGCTTGCTGCTCCAGATGAGATCCCTGCTATGACCGATGCCCCTGAGCTTCCGTCCCCCACCGCTGCCAGCCTGATCGAGCGCGTCGATGCCATCCGCGAAGCGGTGGGCCGTGCCTTCATCGGCCAGACCGACGTGCTGGACCAGATCCTGGTCGCCCTGCTGGCCGGCGGCCACGTGCTGATCGAAGGCGTGCCCGGACTGGGCAAGACCCTGCTGGTGCGCGCGCTGGCCCAGGCGCTGGAACTGGATTACGGGCGCGTGCAGTTCACCCCGGACCTGATGCCCAGCGATGTGAGTGGCCACGCGGTGTACGACCCGAAGAGCGAGAGCTTCAAGATCCGTCGCGGCCCGGTGTTCACCAACCTGCTGCTGGCCGATGAAATCAATCGCGCCCCGGCCAAGACCCAGTCTGCGCTGCTGGAAGTGATGCAGGAAGGCCAGGTCACCATCGAAGGCAAGGCGTTCACCCTGGCGCCGCCGTTCATGGCCCTGGCCACGCAGAACCCGCTGGAACAGGAAGGCACCTACCCGCTGCCGGAAGCACAGTTGGACCGCTTCCTGCTGAAGGTGCTGATCGACTACCCGCAGCTGGACGACGAAAAGCGCATGGTGGCGGCGATCACCCACGGCCGCGCGGCCAGCGATTTCGACCTGAGCCAGGTGCCGCGCGTACTGGGCGCCGGCGAGCTGCTGGGGTTGCAGCAGGCCACGGCGGCGATCACCGTGGACGATGAAGTGATCGATTACGCCGTGCGCATCGTGGCCGCCAGCCGTTCCTGGCCGGGCATCGCCGTTGGCGCCGGCCCGCGCGGCAGCATCGCCCTGGTGCGGGCGGCGCGCGCGCAGGCGGTGCTGGCCGGGCGCGATTTCGTCACCCCCGACGACGTGCGCGACATCGCCCGTCCTGCGCTGCGCCATCGCATCGCCTTGGCCCCGGAGCTGCAGATTGAAGGCCAGGGCCCGGACGACGTGCTGGGCGCCCTGCTGGCCAAGGTGGAAGCACCGCGCCGATGAGGCCTGCGCCGCTGCTGCTGGCTGTACTGGTGGCCTGGGCCGTGCTGGGCGGCGTGGTGCTGGCCGGCCTGCTGCCGCGCTGGAGCTGGGCCGCAATGGGCGCGGCGGTGCTGGTGCTGGCACTGCTCGATGCCTGGCGGGTGGCCCGGCAGCCGTCGCCGCAGGTGCAGCGGCAAGTGCCCGAAGCGCTGGCGCTGGGCGTGCGGCGCGAGGTGGGCCTGCGCCTGCAGGCCGAGCGCGCCCAGTATGTGCAGGTGTTCGACCTGGCACCCGGTGGCTGGCCGGTGGAAGAGCTGCCGCAGCAGCTGCAGCTGCGCCCCGGCCATGCCAGCACCCTGCACTACCACGTGCACCCGCAGCAGCGCGGACGTTTCAGTTTCGACGGCGTACACCTGCGCCTGCGTTCGCCGTGGCGCCTGTGGTGGCAGCAGCGCACCCTGCCGCCCATGCTGGACGTTCGGGTCTACCCGAACTTCGTGCCGCTTACCCGTTTCGCCCTGTTCAGTGCCGACCAGGCATCGCGGCTGGTGGGCGCACACGTGAAGCGCCGCCGCGGCGAAGGCACCGATTTCCACCAGATGCGTGAGTACCGCACCGGCGACAGCCTGCGCCAGCTGGATTGGAAAGCCACCGCGCGCGCGCGCAAGCTGATCTCGCGCGAGTACCAGGACGAGAAGAACCAGCAATTGCTGCTGATGCTCGACAGCGGCCGGCGCATGCTGGCCAGTGAAGGCGGGCTTTCGCACTTCGACCATGCCTTGAATGCGTCGCTGGTGGTGGCCTACCTGGCACTGCGCCAGGGCGATGCAGTGGGCCTGTTTGCCGCCGGTGGCGAGCGCCGCTGGGTGGCACCGCGGCGTGGCATGGGCACGGTGGAACACCTGCTGCGTGCCAGCTACGACCTGCAGCCGCAACCGGTGGCCACCGACTACCTGGCCGCCGCCACCGAGGTGGCCCTGCGCCAGCAGCGGCGCGCGCTGGTGATGCTGGTCAGCAACGTGCGCGACGAGGACATCGAAGACCTTCTGGCTGCGGTGCGCCTGCTGCAGCGCCGCCATCTGGTGTGCGTGGCCAGCCTGCGCGAAAGCGAGCTGGAAGGGGTTCTGGAAGGCGAAGTGAACACACTGGAAGAGGCCACCCGGGCCGGTGCCACTGCGCTGTACCTGCAACAGCGCGCGCAGGCGCACGACGCGCTGCGTGCCGAGAAAGTGATGGTGCTGGACGTCACCGCCGATGCCCTGCCCGCCGCACTGGTGGACCGCTATCTGTCAGTGAAGCGCGAAGGCCTGCTCTGAAGCGGTAGCGCCGGGCCATGCCCGGCGGATGGGGAACCACCGCTGCGCTCGCCGGGCATGGCCCGGCGCTACCGGCACACCGCATCACACCTTCAGCAATCGCCGTTGCAACCGCTCCACCGCGCGCTGCAGCAGCACCCGGTTGCGCGCCAGCTTCATCCACTGCGGCAGGCGCGAGAACATCGCACGGTTGTATCCACTACCCTTGCGCAGCGCGGACGTGGCGTAATCGTGCAGGGCCTGCAGGTGTTCGGCGTTGTACGCCCATAGCAGACCGGCAGCGGTCTTTTCCACCAACCGCAGCGGCAGGCCGAAACTGGGGTCGACGGCTTCGTTGCCCTTCCACCGGGACACGGTAACGTCCACATCACTGCTGCGGCCACATTGGTTGCAGTCTGCCGCCAGGGTCCGCAGCGGCATGGTGGCACGGGCACGACGCACCTCAATGCTTACCCATTTGTACCCGCAGTAACCACACGGCCGGTAGCCGCTGTAGCGCACCGGGCCCACCCAGTCACCGGCGCCACAGCGGCTGCACCCGCACCCGCCATCCAGCGCTTCGCTGCACCCCAGGCAGCGGAAGCGCCGCGCGTTGGAGGGGCCAGTCACCCAACCGGGCGTATCGCAGCGATGGCAGCGCACCGCCACCCGGTCGGCATAGCGGAACAGGGCACGGCCGTCATCACGATGGCGCTTCGGCGGCGATGCCATCAGACGTAGATCCGCGTCGGCGCCTCGTCCACGATCGCGTGCGGTACGAAGCGCGCACTGTCGCGGGTAATGGCGCTGTCATCCTCGCGGATGCCGATGCCGCAGGCGTGGTCGCCGATCACCCAACTGCCGATCAGCGGGTAACCGCCATCGAACCGGGTAAGCGGGTGCGCGCGCTGGATGATCGCCGGGCCTTCGTACGGGCCATCGCTGCGCTGGGTGCTGCCATCGGCCAGGTGCATTTCGATGTTGGCGCCTTCGCGCGAGAACAACGGCTTGCGCACCCAGCCCGACGCCAGCGCGCTGCCATCGTCGAAATGCGCTTCCAGCAGGTTCGGGTGGCCCACGTTGCGCTGCCACAGCAGCGGCAGGATGCCCTTGTTGCTCAGCACCGCCTTCCACGCCGGTTCCAGCAGCTGGATACCCGACCCGGGCAGCGCGCGGCCGAATTCCTCGGCCATCAGGTCTTCCAGCGGGTACAGCTTGAACAGCGTGCCGATCACCGAATCGTCCAGCGCGGTGAAGCGACCATCCTCGGACAGGCCGATATCCTCGATGGCGATGGCCTGGCCGTGCAGGCCGGCCTGCGACGCGCAATCGCGCAGGTAATCCACCGTGCCGCGGTCTTCTTCGGAACTGCCCACCGCACTGAAGAACAACGGCGGCGGCAGCTGCCCGGCCAGCGCGCCGAAGCGCTCGACCAGTGCCTCGTGCATGCCGTTGAACTGGTCGGCGTGCTGCGGCAGGCGGCCCGCATTGCGCTGGTCCTCCAGCCACTGCCACTGGAAGAAACTGGCCTCGAACAGCGAGGTGGGCGTGTCGTAGTTCAGTTCGTACAGCTTGGCCGGGCCGGTGCCGTCATAAGCCAGGTCCAACCGCCCGTACAGGTGCGGCTGGCGCTGGCGCCAGCTCTCGGCGATCCAGTCGCGGTAGTGCGCCGGAATGGCCAACTGGTCCATCAGGCGCTCGCTGGCGATCACATCGCCCACCAGGTCCAGCGCCATCTGGTGCAGTTCGGCGCTGGGGTCTTCGATGTCCTGTTCGATCTGGCGCAGGGTGAAGGCGTAGTACGCGCGCTCATCCCAGTACGGCTGGCCGTCGATGGTGTGGAAGCGGAAACCGGCCTCCTCCGCGCGCGCCCGCCAATGGGCGCGCTCGGCAATCTGGATACGCTGCATGGGTCGATCAGCCGCCGAAGCTGCTGCCGCTGCGGCGTGCGCTGGTGCTGCCAAAGCCACTGCGGCTGGCGGTCACGGCGCGGTTCGGTTCGCTGGTGACCGGCGCCAGGCCGGCCTTGCCGGCGCCGATGCCGCTGGCGGTGTTCATGCCACCGGTGCCGCCCGGTGCCGGGCGCGCCCAGCCCGCGTTCTTGTCCTGGTAGGCCGGCGCCGACGCCGGCGCCTGCGGGGCCAGGCCACCGCGGTTGCTCAGCATCTGCGACATGAAGAAGCCCATCATCATCGGGCCGATGAACGACGTACCGGCCGAGGTGTGCTGCTGCACGCACTGTTCCGGCTTGTAGTCCTGCTCGCAGGCTTCCTTGCTGGCGTACTTCGGCGCCGCATCGGCCGCCTTCTGCTTCGCTTCGGCAAAGGCATTGCGGCACGACGACGGGTCGCCGGTGGCCTCGGTGCAGGCCTCCACCGAGGTGTACAGGCCTTCCTGCACCTGCACCTGTTCATCCTTCTGGCAGGCGGTGAACAGCAGGGGTGCAGCGCTCATCAACAGCAGCGCGGTGGTGCGGGAACGCTTCATGGCCTCATGCCTCGGATTCGGATCAATGCCCCAATGATGCCAAATTCACGCCAACAACCGGAATCGGCAAAGTACGAAAGATGAACGGGTTTTCATTTTCGTTGGGCACCGGGGTTGGGCACCGGGATCAGAGCCCATCACGCCGCGATGGGATCCGACCCCGTTCCATACGTCTCAGGCGAGGAGCCCCCTTGTTGTTCAAGGGGGCGCGCCGAAGGCGCGGGGATAAGGAGAAATGCGCGAACCACCAAGCCGCTGCAAGCGGCGAAGGTGGTTGCAGCAGCAACCGAAAAACTCCGCCATGATCGGGTAACCCCCACGTTGTACGGCCCGCCCGTTCCGCCAGCCATGCCCGAATACCGCTCCCGCACCTCCACCGCCGGCCGCAACATGGCCGGCGCCCGCGCGCTGTGGCGCGCCACCGGCATGAAGGATGGCGACTTCCACAAGCCGATCATCGCCATCGCCAACTCCTTCACCCAGTTCGTGCCCGGCCACGTGCACCTGAAGGACCTCGGCCAGCTGGTCGCGCGCGAGATCGAAAAGGTCGGCGGCGTCGCCAAGGAATTCAACACCATCGCCGTGGACGACGGCATCGCCATGGGCCACGACGGCATGCTGTACTCGCTGCCCAGCCGCGAGATCATCGCCGACTCGGTCGAATACATGGTCAACGCGCACTGCGCCGACGCGCTGGTGTGCATTTCCAACTGCGACAAGATCACCCCCGGCATGCTGATGGCCGCGCTGCGGCTGAACATCCCGGTGGTGTTCGTGTCCGGCGGTCCGATGGAAGCCGGCAAAACCAGGCTGTCCGAGCACAAGCTGGACCTGGTCGATGCGATGGTGATCGCCGCCGACGAAAGCGCCAGCGATGAAAAGGTCGCCGAATTCGAGCGCAGCGCCTGCCCCACCTGCGGTTCCTGTTCGGGCATGTTCACCGCCAATTCGATGAACTGCCTGACCGAAGCGCTGGGCCTGTCGCTGCCCGGCAACGGCTCCACCCTGGCCACCCACGCCGACCGCGAGCAGCTGTTCCTGCGCGCCGGCCGCCTGATCGTCGAGCTGTGCCACCGCTGGTACGGTGGCGAAGAAGCAAGCGCGCTGCCGCGCGGCATCGCCACCCAGGCCGCATTCGCCAACGCGATGACGTTGGACATCGCCATGGGCGGTTCCACCAACACCATCCTGCACCTGCTGGCGGCGGCGCAGGAAGCAGAGGTCGATTTTGACCTGACCCACATCGATGCGCTGTCGCGGCGCGTGCCGCAGCTGTGCAAGGTGGCGCCGAACACGCCCAAGTACCACATGGAAGACGTTCACCGCGCCGGCGGCGTGTACGGCATCCTGGGCGAACTGGCGCGCGGCGGCCTGCTCGATACCTCGGTGCCGACCGTGCACAGCCGCACCCTGGCCGACGCCATCGAGCGCTGGGACGTGGCGGTCAGCGCCGAATCGAGCGTGCACGACTTCTTCCGCGCCGGCCCGGCCGGCATTCCCACCCAGGTGGCTTTCAGCCAGGCCACGCGCTGGCCCACGCTGGACGTGGACCGCGCCGAAGGCTGCATCCGCAGCGTCGCGCACGCCTACTCCGCCGAAGGCGGCCTGGCCGTGCTGCGCGGCAACCTGGCCATCGACGGCTGCGTGGTGAAGACCGCCGGCGTGGATGAGTCGATCCACGTGTTCGAAGGCAGCGCGCGCGTGTTCGAGAGCCAGGACGCGGCCGTGGCCGGCATCCTGGCCGATGAAGTGAAGCCCGGCGACGTGGTGGTGATCCGCTACGAAGGCCCGAAGGGCGGCCCCGGCATGCAGGAAATGCTGTACCCGACCAGCTACCTGAAATCGAAGGGACTGGGCAAGCAGTGCGCGCTGCTGACCGACGGCCGTTTCTCCGGCGGTACCTCGGGCCTGTCGATCGGCCACGTTTCACCGGAAGCCGCCAGCGGCGGCACGATTGGTCTGGTGGAAGATGGCGACCGCATCCGCATCGACATCCCGGCCCGCCGCATCGACCTGCTGCTGGACGAGGCCACCCTGGCCCAGCGCCGCAGCGAGGCCGATGCGCGTGGCTGGAAGCCGCGTGAAGCACGCCCGCGCAAGGTCACCAGCGCGTTGAAGGCCTACGCCCTGCTGGCCACCAGCGCCGACAAGGGCGCCGTGCGCAACACCGCCCTGCTGGGCGATTGAATTGCGTGGGGGTCAGAGCCCTTCCTGCGGAAGGGATCTGACCCCGGATCGCGGCATGGGGTCAGATCCCTTTCGCAGAAAGGGCTCTGACCCCGACTCAGGCCTCAGAACGCGAACGGCGCCCCATCCAGGCGAACCGCGCCCGCAGTAATGTGGATGGCGCCACCGGACTGCAGTTCGAACGCAATGCGCGCGACGCCTTCGGCGCGATCTCCATGCGCCATCACCTCGTTGATCGACGCACTCGGACCCCACGGTTCGCTTCTATCCAGCATCACGTGCTCCACCGCTTCGAACTGCAGGCGGCGCTCTGCCTGGTCCGCATCGCGGAGGACGAGGTCGAACGTGGCGGCGATCCAGTCACCGTGGATCGCGATGATTGTCCAGTCGTGCATGTGACCTCACTCGCTTGTGGCTGTAGGGGGTGCGTGTGGCGAGCTCATGCCTGCCAGCACATCCACCGATGGGAAATCGGAGGAACCGTACATGCGCCTCGCCGCGCGATCCGCAACGCAGATCCCGGCCACTCCACGACTCTGGCTCACCCTTCAACACCGCTCCATCGCGATGCAGAATTCGTCCCTGTCCGACGGGGTCAGAGTCCTTCCTGCGGAAGGGATCTGACCCCGGATCGCGGCATGGGGTCGGATCCCTTTCGCAGAAAGGGCTCTGACCCCGGTAAGGTAGGACAAAACACCGACACGGAGGTTGTGATGACGTTGCTTTCGCTTGCCCTTGCCGCTGCGCTGGGCGCGGCACCGGAACCGCCGAAGGCGGCGGATTGCAGCTACGACCGCGATGCCATGCTGGCGATGGAGCCGGATGCGTTCGACCAGGACCTGGAAGGCGGCTGGCGCCCGCTGGCTGACCGTGGCTGCCACCGCGAAGCGGCGGATCTGCTGATCGCCTACGCTGCGCAGCCCAAGGCCGCGGGCAGGAACATCATCCTCTGGCACGCCGGCCAGATGCGTGCCGAGGCCGGCCAATACCCGCAGGCGATTGCGCTGATGCAACGCACCTACGCGCCCAAGGACACCGATCCGGGCTACTGGAACGCCTACGTGGACGGCACGATCGCCTTCCTGCAGCGCGACCGTGCGGCGCTGGAAAAAGCGCGCGCAGCGCTGATCGCGATTCCCACCCCGGAGCAGATCGCCGGGGCGCTGAAGGATGGGCGCTATCACTTCACCACCGCCGGCGGGCAGCAGGTGGATGCGCCGTGGCCGCCCAACCTGGACGTGCTGGATGGCTTCCTGCGCTGCTTTGATCGCGACTACCACAATGCGATGGGCAACCCGGCCTGCCGGAACCTGGAAGGCGGTTGAGGGCGGGCGTGGATACGGGGGTCAGAGCCCTTCCTGCGGAAGGGATCTGACCCCGGATCGCGGCAGGGGTCGGATCCCTTTCGCAGAAAGGGCTCTGACCCCGCCGACGTTCGTCAGCCGATCACGCGCTTGAACGGCGGCAGTGCGTCGATGATGCGCTTGCCGTAGCGGCGGGTCAGCAGGCGCGAGTCGAGGATGATGACCCGGCCGGTGTCGGTCGAGGTGCGGATCAGGCGGCCGGCAAACTGGGTGAGCGTGCGCAGCGCGTGCGGGATGGCAATCAGGTTGAAGGCGTTCATGCCGCGCGCTTCCACCCATTCGCTCAGGGTGGCGGTCTGCGGGTCGGTCGGCACCGCGAACGGCACCTGGGTGATGACCACCGTGGTGCAGGCTTCGCCGGGCAGATCCAGGCCTTCGCCGAACGAGTTCAGGCCGAACAGCACCGAACCTTCGCCGGCGGCCACGCGGCGCAGGTGTTCGTCAATCAGCCGGGTCTTGGACATTTCGCCCTGCACCAGCACCTGCTTGCGGCGCGCGGCCGACATCAGGCCGGCAACCTTTTCCATCTTCCAGCGCGAAGTGAACAGCACCATCGAGCCCTTGGCCCAGTCCAGTTCGGTGTCCAGGTAACGCGCCACCTCGCGCGGGTGGCCGTCGCGGTCGTCCGGGGTGACCGGGAACTTCGGCACGATCAGTTCGGCCTGGTTGGGCAGGTCGAACGGCGAGGCCAGCGACACCATCTCCGCTTCCGGTGGGATGCCGTTGTCGATGGCCAGCGACTGGAAATCACCGCCGCCGGTCAGGGTGGCCGAGGTCATCACCACCGAATCCACTTCATCCCACAGCAGCTTGCGCAGCACGTGCGCGGCCGACACCGGTGAGCCGTGCAGCACCAGGTCGCCATCGCGGGTGGCGGTCACCCAGCGCGCGGTAGGCGGCGCGCCGTCCTTGTCCTCGCGGCGCCAGGCCTGCCACAGGTTGTACTGCTGCTCGATCATTTCCAGGGCCATGCCCAGATTGCGCTGCAGGCGCTCGCGCGCAGCGTCGTCCGGCTTGCCCTTGGCCACCTGTGCCGTGGCGGCGTGGGCCCAGTTGTAGAGGCTGCGGGTGTCGTCGGCCAGCGCTTCGATGGGTTCGCGCCAGGCCTCGGGCAGGCGCCCGTTGGCCGCGCGCCACATCGGCTCTTCATCGGCCGGGGCCGGCATCCATACCGCTTCCACGTGGTCACGGAACGCGCGCAGCTGCTTGGCCACGTTACTGGCCACGTCGATGGCCTCGTTCGGCAGCAGGTTGCCCAGGCGGTCCTTGTCGACCGCACGGTACGCACCGGCAATCAGGATCTGCAGGCGGCCGACTCGCTTGGCCATGTCATCCAGGGCCAGGCTGGCCGCGCCCTGGTCGATGGCCACGTTGCCGATGTGGTGGCCTTCGTCCAGCACCAGCAGCATGTCCGACGGCGCGGCGATCATCGGCTGGCCGTTGTCGCTGTCACCAATGGACAGCGCCGACAGCAACAGCGCGTGGTTGGTCACCACGATCTGCGCATCGCGCACGGTGTTGCGTGAGCGCAGCACCGCGCACTGCGCCGAGTACGCACAGCGACGGCCAGCGCAGGCCGAGGCCGGCGTGGTGATGCGGCTGCGCAGGCCGGGGCTGATGGTTTCCGGCGCGTTGTCGATGTCGCCGTCCCAGCTGCCGCTGGTGAAGGCATCGGACAGGCGCTTGGCGATATCCATTTCGATGGGCGCCAGCGGCCGGTCGTACAGCGGCGCCTCGTCTTCGAACATGCCGCCCTGGGCGCCCTCGCCCTGCGCTTCGGCGGCGTTGCGCGTGCACAGGTAGCGGGTGCGGCCCTTGGCCAGCGCCACGGTCGCTTCCAGGCCGGTGGCCTTGAGGAAGTTGGGAATGTCGCGCTCGACCAGCTGCGACTGCAGCGCCACGGTCCCGGTGCTGATGACCAGCTTCTTCTTGCTGGCCAGTGCGATCGGCACGCCTGCGGTCAGGTAGCCCAGACTCTTGCCGACGCCGGTGGGCGCTTCGACCACGCCCACGCCGCCACTGGTGGACAGCGCGCGCGACACCACGCCGATCATCTGGCTCTGCGAGCGGCGGGTGGAGAAGCCGGGGGTGTTGGCCTGCAGCGTCGTATAGGCCTTGCGGATCGCATCCTTCAAGGCGTCATCGAGCTTGCGGGGGGCGGCGACAGTTTCGGTCACGCCGGAAGTTACCGTGGCTGGATCAGGCCGGCCATTGTCGCATGGCCGGCCGACGGCACCGGGCCGGCGGCGCTGAACGGGGTCAGCGGCGGCGGCGGTTGGCGGGCTTGGGCCGGGCGCAGCGCCGCGGCCAAGGCAGATGCGGCAGGCCCATCATCGGTAGCGCCGGGCCATGCCCGGCGGCTTGATCGGGACCGCTGTGCTCGCCGGGCATGGCCCGGCGCTACCAATCAGGGCGGCTTGCCCAGCGTTACGGCGCCGACGCGGCCGGCCGTGCGCGCAGCAGCCGCACCAGCGCCCAGACCAGCAGCACGATGCCGAAGGCATCCAGCAGGGCCAGCACGAAGTGCACCCCGCCCAGCACCGCGCTCATCGCCGACACGGCACTGAAATCGCCGCTGCTGACCAGCCACAGCGGCACCACGCTGGCCCCCAGGCTGCCCAGGTTGGCGGCCAGCAACAGCAGCAGGCCAGCCAGCGCGCCGCTGCGGGCCGCATCACGCGGCGCGCCCAGCACCCACACCAGGCCCACGCACAGTGCGATCAGCACCGGCAGGCGCACGCCCAGCAGGCTGAGCACGCTCATCAGCATGGCCGAGGCATCCATGGATCAGTCCTGCCCGGCGAAGGCGCCGGCACCGGCGCGCAGCTGCTGGTAGACCTCGTCGGTCTGCGGGCGCACGCCATGCCACTGCAGGAAGCTTTCGGCGGCCTGCTCGACCAGCATGCCCAGGCCATCAACGGTGTTGCGGCAGTTGGCCGAACGCGCCCAGGCCAGGAAGGCGATGGCGGCCTCGCCGTAGTTCAGGTCCACGGCAGTGGTCATCGAATTGACCAGCGACAGCGGCAGTTTGAACTCGACATCGCGGTCGCGGCCAGCCGAGGTGGCATTGAGGATCAGTTCGAAATCGCCCAGCTCGCGCAGGTCTTCCCAGTAGCGGCTGATGGCGCGGCCGGGTTCACCCATCGCATCGATCAGTTCGTCGGCACGTTCCGGCGTGCGGTTCACCACCACCAGTTCGGTGATGCCGGCATCCAGCAGCGCCGGTGCCACGCTGCGCGCCGAACCACCGGCACCGATCAGCAGCACGCGGCGGCCGCGCAGGTCCAGGCTGTGGCGATCGGTCAGGTCGCGCACCAGGCCGATGCCATCGGTGGTGTCGCCATGCCAGCGGTCACCCTTGCGCAGCAGCGTGTTGACCGAGCCGGCGCGGCGCGCGCGTGCGGTCAGGGTGGTGCACACGGAAAACGCGGCTTCCTTGTGCGGCGAGGTGACGTTGGCGCCCACGCCGCCTTCGGCAGCGAAGGCTTCCAGCCCGGCCAGGAAGGCGTCCGGGGCCAGGTCGATGGCGCGGTAGTCCACGCTGATGCCTTCCTGGCGACCGAACGTCGCGTGGATCTGCGGCGACTTCGAGTGGGCGACGGGGTGTCCGAAGACGGCGTAACGGTCGGTCATGGAATCCTCAAGCTGGCTAGACTGATGCTCTTTCGTGCACGGACCTGGATGATGCGCATCACCCCGACCCTGCTGGTGCTCGCCGCCAGTCTACTCTCTGCCCCCGTGGCGAGGGCGTTGAACGAGTACGGCATCGAGGGCATGGGGGTGGTATCGACCCGGGCCGATGAAGGGCGCGCGACGATCAGTGCCGATGGCCAGCGCATCGTCTTCGCCCGCCGCGGCGAAGCGGGCTGGGGGCTGTGGCAGGCACGGGTGGTGGACGGGCGCTGGCAGCAGGCGCAGGCCCTGCCGGTGGCGGTGCCCGGCGAGGTGGTCGATCCGTACTTCAGCCGCGATGGGCGCTGGCTGCTGTTTGCCGCTGGCCGCGAGGGCGCGCTGGCGCTGTACCGCGCGCCGCTGGCGGCCGATGGCAGCCTGGGCCCTGCGCAGCCGCTGGCGGGCACCGGCAAGACCCGCCCCGAGCGTGGCCCGGCGCTGAGCGCCGATGGCCGCCGGCTGCTGTTCGCGCGCGAGCAGGGCCGCGGCGCGGGCTGGGACCTGTTCGTGGCACCGCTGGATGCACAGGGCGGGCGCGGCACGGCGGTGGCGCTGGACGCGCTCAACAGCGCGGGCGACGAGACCGACGGTGACTGGCTGGGCCAGGACGGCGCGGTGGTGTTCAGCCGCGTGGGCGCCACGGCGGCGCAGGTGATGACCAGCGGTTGTGCGTGGACCGGGGCGGCGCTGCAGCCGCTGGGGTTGTCGTTCAACCAAAGCGGCGGCTGGACTGCGGCACCGGTGATCGACAACGCCAAGCCCGGCGAAATGCTGGTGGCCAGCAGCGCCGCGCGTGCACCGCGCGCCGGTGGCGTGGATGTGTACCGGTTGGCGGTGCCGAAAATCGTGGCCGTGGCCGGCTGCGTAAAGTAGATCCACGCCATGCGTGGATGAACCACAGGGCGGGCCAACCCCCACGGTAGGTGCCAACCTTGGTTGGCACACTCGCGAAGGGGTCAGAGCCCTTTCCTGCGGAAAGGGATCCGATCCCGGGTCATGCCGCTCAGCGCGCCAACACCTTGGCCCGCTGCTGTTCGTACTCGGCTTCGCTGATCTGGCCGGTGTCCTTGCGCTGGTTCAACGCGGCCAACTCCGCTTCCACTGCATCCGGCAGCGCCTGGCTGCGGGCCACATGGCGCGCGGCGGACGGCTGTTCCGGCGCGCGCCGGGCGGCACGGCGGGCGGCCAGGAACACGAACACGATGATGGCGCCGAAGATCGTGGTGCCCACGATCCAGATCAACCACTGCATCCATCCCAGTTCCGGTGCCATCGCCTGTGTCTCCCTAGTTCGTGAACGCGTTCGTGGGCGCTATTGTCAGCGCTCGCGCAGCCAGCGCGCTACCTGCGGGGCGAAATAGGTCAGCACGCCATCGGCGCCGGCACGCTTGAAGCCCAGCAGCGATTCCAGCACGCAGGCGCGTTCGTCCAGCCAGCCGTTGGCGAAGGCGGCCTTCATCATCGCGTACTCGCCACTCACCTGGTACGCAAAGGTCGGCACGCCGAACTTCTCCTTCACCCGGCGCACCAGGTCCAGGTAGGGCATGCCCGGCTTGACCATCACCATGTCGGCGCCTTCTTCCAGGTCCAGCGCGATCTCGCGCAGCGCCTCGTCACCGTTGGCCGGGTCCATCTGGTAGGTCTTCTTGTCGGCCTTGCCAAGGTTGCCGGCGCTGCCCACCGCATCACGGAACGGGCCGTAGAAGGCCGAGGCGTACTTGGCCGAATAGGCCATGATGCGCACGTTGACGTGGTGGTCGGCATCGAGCGCACGGCGGATGGCGCCGATGCGGCCGTCCATCATGTCCGACGGCGAGATGATGTCGGCGCCGGCTTCGGCGTGCGACAGCGACTGCTTCACCAGCGCTTCCACGGTGATGTCGTTGAGCACGTAGCCCTTGTCGTCGATGATCCCGTCCTGGCCGTGGGTGGTGTACGGGTCCAGCGCTACGTCGGTCATCACCCCCAGTTCCGGGAAGCGGGTCTTCAGCGCGCGGATCGCCCGCTGCGCCAGGCCGTCCTCGGCCCAGGCCGCCGAAGCGTCCAGCGTCTTCTGCGAGGCATCGATGACCGGGAACAGGTCGATGACCGGAATGCCCAGCTCCAGCGCTTCTTCGGCCACCTTCAGCAGTTCTTCGATCGACAGCCGCTCCACGCCCGGCATCGACGGCACGGCCACGCGACCGGCCGGCTCGTGCACGAACACCGGGTAGATCAGGTCGTCGGTGGTCAGCGTGTTCTCGCGCATCAGGCGGCGCGAGAATTCGTCATGGCGCATGCGCCGCGGGCGGTAATGGGGGTGAGGCATGGCAGGCTCCGAGGAGTGGCTATTGCAACAGGTAGCCCTGCGGCAGCAGGGGTTCGGGCAGGGGGCGTTCGCCCAGCGCATCGAGCTGGTCGATTTCGATGGTGCGCACCAGGGCGTCCAGCGGCAGATCGTTCGGCTCCAGGCCGAACGGGTCTTCCATCTCTTCGCCCAACTGGTCCAGGCCGAAGAACGCATAGGCCAGCACCGCCGACAGCACCGGCGTGGCCCAGCCCAGCGAGCTGGCCAGGCCGAACGGCAGCAGCACGCAGAACATCCACGCGCAGCGGTGCAGCAGCAGGGTGTAGGCGAACGGCAACGGCGTGGTGAGAATGCGCTCGCAGCCGGCCTGGATGGACGACATGGCGTGCAGGCGCTCTTCCAGCTGCGTGTACAGGATCGAATCGAGGGTGCCGGCGCGCAGGGCCTGGGCCAGTTCGGCGGCGATCATCGCCAGCAGCGCATCGGGCACGTTGTCGCGCTGGGCCAGCTGGGCGCGCTGGTCATCATCCAGCCACGGCACCGCCGCCAGGGCGACCTCTCGGCGGCGCAGGCGCGCGGCCAGGGCGGCGGCGAAGGCGATGGTGAGGTAGCTGACGCGCTGCCGGCGTGGCGCATCGTCGGCCAGCAGCAGGTGCAGCTGGCGGGCCAGCGAGCGCGATTCGTAGACCAGCTGGCCCCACAGCTTGCGGCCTTCCCACCAGCGGTCGTAGCAGGCGCTGTTGCGGAAGCTGAGGAAGATCGACAGCACCAGGCCCAGCAGGGTGAACGGTGCGGCCGAGACGCGCTCGATGCCGGGCGGCTGGGCCAGTTCCACCACCGCGGCAACGGCAATGGCCAGCACCAGGATGGCCAGCACCTTGGGCGCCACCGCCGGAACGATGGAACCGCGCAGGATGTACAGCAATTGCCAGCCGTGCGGCCGGGGGCGAATGATCATCGGGGCTACCGCGGCGGACGCGGTCCTGCAGGCACGCGGGGGGCTCGCGCAGCCGCCCATTCTACGCCCCTGCCCGCGCCGCGACCGCGCACCTGCGACGCCCGGTCGCACCCGCCGGGGGTGTTCAGATCACCCCGCCGCCCAGGCCCAGGCGGAAGATGCCCACCACCACCACGATGCCGTTCAGCACCAGGCCGGCCCAGGCGCGGCCGCGCTTGCTGGGGTGGGTGAACAGGATGCCGATGGCGGCGATGATCGCGCCCACGGCCGCAAAGGGAATGAGGAACCAGTTGCCCCACCCCAGAAGGGGAATCAGCGCCAGGATCATCCACAGCAGCGCCACCACACCCCACAACAGACTGATAACGCCCATGCCACGCTCCGTGCTTGGTTGCCGCCACCATAGCGGTTCCCGGCGCGGCCGCCTACCGGCGTTGGCGACAGCATCACCGCGGCCGTGCCAGCATGCGGCCAGGGCCGGCGTGCCGGTGTTGGCGCCGATTCAGAGTGCGGGTCCGATGATCCGAGGCAATCCACAGGGGTATACGCCATGAACATCCGTTGGGTCGCATTGGCGGCCATGCTGCTGGCCGCTGCCGGGTGCGCCAGCACCTCCAAAGTCATGCTGGGCCGGGCGCGTGCGCCGATCGACCCGGCCCTGGTGCAGATCTATTCCACCCCGCCGGCCGGTTCGCAGGAAATCGCTCAGCTGGAATCGTCTTCGGCGGTGGGCTTCGGTACCCAGGGCCAGACCGACGCGGCCGTGACGCGACTGAAGCGCGAAGCCGCCGCGCTGGGCGCCAACGGCGTGATCCTGATGGGCGTGGGCAGCAGCGGCTCGCCGGTGGGCATGTCGGTAGGCGCCGGCAGCTACGGCTCGCACGTGGGCGGCGGCGTGGGCATCGGCATTCCCACCACGCAGAAGCGCGCGGCCGGCGTGGCGATCTGGGTGCCCAACCCGGAACCGCCGGCACGCCTGCCGACGCAGACCATTACCCCGCAACGCTGATGCGACGGTAGCGCCGGGCCATGCCCGGCGGCTTTTCCGCTGCGCTCGCCGGGCATGGCCCGGCGCTACCTGGCCGTAACCCATGGGGTCAGAGCCCTTTCCTTGCGGAAAGGGATCCGACCCCGTGGTTCAGCGCTTGTACTTCGGCACGAACTGCTGCTGCACGGCTTCGGCCAGCTGGTCCGGCGGCAGCAGGCCCTGGTCGAGCAGGAAGTTGTTGAACGCCAGGCGGTCGAACTTCGCGCCCAGCGCCAGTTCGGTCTGCATGCGCAGTTCCAGGATGCGGGTGTACCCGTAGAAGTAGCTGCCGGCCTGGCCGGGCATGCGCACCATGTAACGGTCCAGCTCCTGCGTGGCCATGGCCTTGGACAGGCCCACCTGATCGATCAGCACGCGCTCGCCGGTGGCACGGTCGGTCAGGCCCAGGTTGAGCATCGGGTCGAGCATCGCGCGCGCCGCGCGCAGCAGGCGGAACTGCAGGGCGATCATCTGCCCGTCCAGCGGCTCGTACGGCACCATCTCGGCTTCGGCATACAGCGCCCAGCCTTCCACGTTCACCGAATTGAACGCGAACATGGTGCGTGCCAGCGACACGCCGCGCTCGACCATGGCGGTGAACTGCAGCTCGTGGCCGGGGCGGCCCTCATGCGCGCTCAGGGTCCATGCGGCCGAACCGAAGTTGAAGTCGTCGTACTGCGCGCCCTCGCCCGCGGCCGGGTTGCCCAGCGGCAGCACGAAGGTGCCCTGCTGCCCGGTGTTGTTCACCAGCGGCGCCGGCAGGAAGTGCGGGGCCGGGCTGGCCGCGCTTTCCGCCGCCGAACCCAGGCGCATCTGCATGGCGCGCTTGGGCACATCGACAATGGCGTGTTCGCGGATGAGCGGATCGATGGCATCGATCACCTTGCGGTAATGCCCTTCCAACTGGTCATTGGCAATCTTGTTGGCCTTCAGTGCGCGAATGACCGCCACCGGGTCGCTCGGGTCGGCCACCTTCAGGCCCTTTTCCTTGGCCACCAGCGGGGCGAGCTGCTGCATCGCCGAGCGGGTTTCCATGAATTCCAACTGGGCGCGCTGCATCAGCAGCTTCGGGTCGATATCAATGCCCACCTGCTTGAGCTGGTAGGCATACAGCGGCGCCGGCAGGCGCGCGTCGGTGCGGGCCTTGGGCAGCACTTCCTTGCGGGTCCATTCGGCGTAGTCCTTCATCTGCCCGGCCAGCGCCTGCATGGCTTCATCGGCCCCGGCAATCTGGTACTTCTTCAGCAGCGACTCGATGCCGGTGATGTAGGTCTGCACGTTGTCCAGCGACTGCTGCACTTCGATCGTGGTCGGCTGCAGCAGGCTGCTGTCCTTCAGCCGCTCTTCGTAGCGCTGGCGAGCCAGGGTAGTGAAGGCGGTGCTGCCCGGCTGCAGGCCGGCATAGGCCTTCAGGCGATCCAGCGCCTTGCTGCGGCGCTCGGCCGGCACCTGGTCGGACAGCAGCAGGTTCAGGCCACTGAACACGGTCTGCGGCGCATCGCGCCAGGGAAGCAGGTACTTGTCGTTCAGTTCGCTGCCTTCGATGTTCTGGTTGGCCGCGGCGATCATGATCTCCAGGTCCTGGCGGACGTTGGGGTCCTTCTCGCTGGCCAGCTTGGCCTTCAGTTCGTCGCGGGCCTTTGCCATGGCGGCACGGTAGCGCTGGCCGTTGTCCGGGCCCAGGTCGGCCACCTTGTCGTCATAGCCGGGCACGCCGAAGAAGCCGGTTTCCTCGGGCTGGAACGGCCCCTGCGCGTCCAGCAGGATCTGCGCCAGCGCGTTGCTGCGCGCCACCCAGGCCGGGCTGGCCGGGGTAGCCGCCTTGGCGGCGGGTGCGGCCAGGGCCGACGGTGCGGACAGCAACGGGGCGGCACTCAGGGCCAGGGCAACGGCCAACGCGATGGGCTTCATGGGACACTCCAGCAAAGGGTTGCCCGCAACTTACGCGGTTGGGGCGATGGCGACAATCGGCTGGAGGTCACGGACGGCTCTGGTAGACGCCCACCTTGGTGGGCGGCTCCAAGGGGCCAACCAAGGCTGGCCTCTACCAAGGCAAGCGCTTTCGATCAGGTGCAGCGCTCGGCGGCCTTGGCAATGACCGCCGCGCTGGCATCCTCTGCCTTCAGCCGTTGCAGCAACCCGTCGCACGCCAGACGGTCACCAGGCTTTTCCGCGTAGATCAGAAGCTCACCGGCCCGGTCGACGCCATCCAGATAGAGCACCCGGCAATCACCGGCACTGGTATGGATTTTCATGGCGCGAATATCTGCGATCTGCTCGCCAGCACTCGCCGGGCCCTCGCACATTCCCCCGTAGTAAGCCCTGCTCATGAGCGCGGAAATGGGCTTGGTTTGCAGCTCGCCCAGTCGATCACCACCGTTGCAGGCCGCCAGGGCTGACGCTGTGCCAAACATCATGAAAAGTCTGCGTCTCATGAAGATCCCGGATACATGGCAGTGTGCCGGCCACTCACGCGTTCGGCCTACGCGCGTAGCTGTAGTTGGGATCCCGCACGGCACGGACGATCGGGCTTCGTGCGTGCCTGATCGCTCCGGGAAACCAACACAGCACCATTGCCACCAGCCAGATTGCGCCCAGCCATGCCCATGCGTTGAGGACATACGCCACGACCAGCGCCAATGACGCCAGCAGGGTGATGACCTCGGCGTACAGCAGGTACAGCAGGTGCGTGCCCCGTGGAGGGTTCGAACACACAACGATGCCACATTCCCGGCAGGAGACCTGCGCCCGACTCTTCCAAGCCGTACGCATGAGGAAGCGTTGCCGGTGCGCGCCACAGAATGGGCAGGTGAAGGTCACCAGGCGCATCAGGGTGGATCCTTTCCTTGATTGGCATCGTTTGCCGGGGACGTGACCGAGCCTAGCATGGGGCTGATACGGCAATGCCACATGCAACAACGCACGGCAGGGCCGCCATTTGTTCGCCAGCATCCGGGACGATGCCAAGCATTGGTCGCGCCACGCGCGCAGCCACAATGCCGTCGGGCTTGATCGGACCAAGGTCGCGATGAGGGGCCACTAGCGTCTACTGGCGGGGCATCGAGATGTCGCATCTGCGCTGCCCTTGGCGCCTCAGGCACCTCTGCAATTGCCAACGCGCCTGAGCTGCCGATACCGGTGAACGCCTTGCATACCAAGGCGCTTGGCACACGGCGAAACTTACAATGATTCTGAGAACGTTGCATGTAGTGACGACGTCGGCCCTACTCCCTTGGCATCGCGCATGACCGGGCGTATTCCTTTCGATGCCACCGTGCATCGGTGGCCGGGATTCGAAACCCCGGTAGTTCGCTGAAGTAAACGTCTGCCAGCCGGCATCACCCTGTGTGGTGCCGGCTGGCAATCCGTCGGCCGGCTATGGCGGGCGGTGCGTGGAGGCCTAGCGCCTGCCCGTATATCCACACGCGGGGTTTCGAACCACGCATCGTCCGCCACCTTTACCAGTGGCGGCTTCTGCCTGCGCGCAAGGAGCCCGCAATGACCGAAAGCTACTCCCCTACCCCGCAGATTGTTCGATAGCATCCTGGACGACGCCAAGCACTGATCGCACCACGCGCGCAGCCACAATGCCGCGTGGCTTGAGCGGACCAAGGTGGCGATGAAAGGCCAGCAACGGCCGCTGGCCGAGGGCATCGTCATGACGCATCTGCCCTGCCCTCGGCGGGTGCAGTCGATTCGCGACAACGGACTCGCCTGAGCCGCCAATACCGGCAAGAGCCTTGCGTGACAAGGCATCAGCAACGCCGCGCAATTTGCAACGATTCTGAAAATGTTGAAAGCAGTGACGGCTTCGGCCCTACTGCCTTGGCATTGAACGCAACCGGGCGTATTCCTTGCCGGGCCACCGAAAACGGGTGGTCGGGGCCTCGAAATCCCCGGTTGTACGTTGATGTTTACGCTTGCCAGTCGGCACCACCTTCGCGTGGTGTCGGCTGGCAATCCGTCTGCCGGCTATGGCGGGCGGTGCGTGGAGGCCTTGTGCCTGCCGGTTCAGCGTACACCGGGTTTCGAGCCACGCATCGTCCGCCACCTTTATCGGTGGCGGCTTCTGCCTGCACGCAAGGAGCCCGCCATGACCGCACCCTATTCCCCTGCCCCGCATTCCATCCAGGAACCGCCGGCAGCCGATCCCGCGCCAGACCCCAACACCCTCACCCAGTTGCTGCGCAGCATTGGCGCCGGTGCCGCCGCAGATGGCCAGCCTTGGCCGGAACGCCACCCGCTGCGTAGTCGCCAGATCGCGCTGGCCGACGCCGATTGCGCCCTGGCTGGCCAGCGCGTGGTGCAGGAACTGCTGCTGGCCGCCGAGCGGGCCCGCCAGAACGGAGACCCCGACCAGGACGTGGGCGACCGCGTGATGGAAGGCCTGGCCATGGCCTGCCTCGCGCTCAACGTCTTCATCCAGGAACGCGTGCGGCCCCTCGGCGTAGGGTCGTAAGTGAGGTCGTTCGTCTCGTCTAGCCTGATGGTGATCGCCGCGCTGGCCGCTATTGCCTTGTTGCCCTGGCCGCAGAGCGCAGCCGAAGAGACGTGGGTCTATCCGAAGGTGGAATTCGCGAAATTCGAGAAGCTCTATGGCAGTGCGCACGGATTTGTTTCCACGCGCCGAGCAACCGGCTTCACGATCTACCCGGCGGATGCCGTTGCGCCCTCTTTTCAGGTCCGCTGCAAGGGCTTTCCCGTGCTGAGGGTGGAGCGCACCACAACGTCGGTCACGCTTCGTCTGCCGGCGGACGCGCTGCAGCGTGCGCCGGAATCTGAGGCGCTGTATCTGGATCTGCAGCAGTTGATGGCGTTCAACCAGATTGAGGGTGTCAGCATTCCCGATGGGCGGGCCCGACCGTGGTGGCGGGCCGGGCCTGCGGTGCCGAAGGATGACCGGTGTGCGTTTCCATCTGGCGGGGGGCTGATGGACTGGTACCGTGGCCGTCCGTTCGGTGTGGTGGGCGTTGGTGGAGCGGGATCGGTTTTGATGAGGGGATGCTGCGAGATTCAGTCGAGCAAGCTCGACTCTACGGTAGCGCAACAATAGTCCGTTCCCATCGGCGCCGGGTTGCCGACCGTCAATTGCTACTCGCCTTCTTTCCGGCTAGAGCAACCAGCAAGATCAGCACGAGCACGACGCACACAGCAAAATTGAAAAAGAGGATGGGGCGTATGGCGAGATAGAGCTCACCGATCCCAAGGGAATAGGACCCGCGGCGGGACTGCGAGCCCAGTGCTCTGGAAATGATCTGAATCCATACAAGCGCAGCAATCTGAACAGCGATGATTCCGATCGCCGATAGCAGCCGCCTGGTAGGTGTTCTGCCGAGCATTGCGAAGTACGCAAGCACTGAGAGAACCACGTAGAAGGCAACCAACACCCAAGCCATAGCCTATTCCCCGCATCCGCAGCCCTTGGGCTGGTTGCTCAACATTTCATGCATTGCCCTTATCGAGAATTCCTCCGCAATGGTGGACGTACAGGACGGAAATACACGGCCACCGCCGGACAGCGCTGCACCAACGCACCGGGCGCACTAAAGCGCTGCCGAGCACCGGCCGAAGACGTTGACGGGCTTCTCACGCAGACTCACGGCAACGACCCGGTGCTTCTGCTCGCCGCACCCACCCATGACCCCATACATGATGAGAAGTCCCTTGTCGTTGACGTAGCCGATGAACTTTCCATTGCCCTCATCCGAAGCCGCTCTGACGAGATAGACGCTCTCCCCGGGTGCTGGCTTCAGGTCATTCGACGGCATCGAACCAATTTTCTCTTCAATCTCTGACGCCGAGACCACGATCAGCGCATTCTTCAACATCCACTCCGCAATGGCGGCTTCACTATCCGGATCAAGCGTGGAAATGCGATCAAGCGGTAGAGTCTTGGAATTCCCAGGGAAGATCGCTTCGGATGAAACATCTACCCAGTCCGAGTTCCACTCCGCATGATGAAATTTGTTGATGCTGCAGCCACCAAGCATCGGCAAGAGCAATAGCGCTGCACGCAGTTTGGCTTCTATTTGCACTTTAGCCTCCTCTTAATACTCTCCCTAACCCGATCATCAGGCAGGCCCAGATGCTCTGCCATGATGTTCCCCTCCCAACCAGGAACGGGGGCTGTCCTGCGCGGATTCGTTGACGTCACGTCGTACATGTCCGTTCGCCCGTCGATCATGAACTTCATGAGATGCCCAGCCTCATGGGCAGCCGTCCATTCACTTGCACCTGCATACCATGTCCCGACGCTCGACCCGCGAACGTTGGAGACGCCATTTCCCAAGGGAACATCCACTCGATTCATGCGGCCTTTCGTGGGCTGACTAACTGTGACCTTGAACCCTGGCGAGGACCATGTTGATTCAATAGCATTAATCATCCTGCTCACCACTTCAGGACTTGCGCCGTCCCCACTGAACTTAATCGGGATGTCGATGTTGACTCCGCCATCCACACACGTGCAATTTGCCATCAAACCTAGCGGATCTGAAGAACCCATCGAGTTGCTCGATGCATAAGAGTATGTTGAAATTCCGCCATCCAACCCAATCGGGTCACTCTGCGAATACCTCCCCACCGCCGGGTCATACTCCCGCTGGTAGTTGTAGAACATCCCACTCGCATCCGTCGCCTGCTGGCCCGGGAAGCGCAGCGCCAGCTCGAACGCCACACCATCACCGTCCGGGTCGGCACTCGGGATCTGGTTCCCAAACACTTCGCTCTTGTTGCTCCACTCCCAGATCGCCATATCCCGCACTGGGTCGATCACCACACGCGGTGTGCCCAGGTGATCCGGCTGCACGTAAGCCAGCTCCGGCACGCCCGCAGCGGGCACGTTGATCAGCGCCACTGGATAGTTGTCCAGCCAGATGGCCTGCTGCTGCGCGTCACCACTGGCGCTGTAGTTGCCCAGCCATTGCCCTGCCTCGTCATACAAGGTGATCTGCGCAGTGCCGCCCGCCGGGGTACGCAGAACGCGTTCACCACGATGGTTGTAGGCATAGCTTTCCAGCACTGCGCTGCCCTGCTTCACCGCATTCATGCGGTTGGCGTCGTTGTAGGTGAACGCCTTGCTGCCGATGCTGGTGGTATTGCCCGCCGCATCATGGCCACGCACTTCGCCATCCACCGCAGTCAAGCGATGGCTGCTGGCGGGATAGGTGTAGCTGGCCACACCGGCCGCGGTGGTCAGTGCGGTGCGGTTGCCGGTGGCATCGTATGTATAGGTTTCAATCGGCGTGCCCGTCGTACCGTCCTGGGTTTGGGTCAGCCGGCCCAGCGTGTCGTACGCATACGTGGCCAACACCGTAGAGCCCGCACCATTCTTCAATTCGGTGATTGAGCCCACCGGGTCATAGCCGTAGCTCAGCGACAGGCCGCCGGCGGCCGGGTCGTGTACCGCCTGCGGGCGGTAATCCAGATCCAGCGGACGCTGCAGTTGGCGGCCATTGCCATAGCTCCATCCCGTCGCGGGGCCGAAGGCGGCGTAGGTCACGTTGTCGACCACCACCTGCCGCGACAGACCCGGGCGGGTCAAGCCAACCTGGCTGATGCGCCCAAGGGGATCGCGCACATAGTCAGCCACACTGCCATCGGGATAGGTCAGCGCGGTCAGGCGGCCCGCCTTGCTGTAGGCATAGCGCAAGGTGCTGGCCACACCGTTGATCGTCTGCACCTTGCGGGTGATCTGGCCGAAGCGGTCGTGGCAGTACTGGGTGCTGCCATTGGCGTGCAGTACCTGGCTCAGGCGCCCCTTGGCGAAGCGCTCGTCGGCGGCACAGGCAGCCGGCGCCACATCGTAGCTGTAGCCGATATCCAGATTCGGATCGGGGTACGCAACACCGATCAAGCGATTGAGCGCGTCGTAACTGTAGGTGGCCGTAACGCCACGTGCATCGGTGCGGGTCTTGCGATTGCCCGCCGCATCCACGGTGAAGCTGCTGCTGCCGCTGTCGGGGCTGACCTGACCGGTCAGGTCGCCGAAGCCGTTGTAGGCGTAGGTGGTGTGCAAGCCCTTGGGATCAGTCACCTGGGTGACCTGATCCAGCGCGTTGTACTGGCTGCGGATCTCTGCCGCCACGCCGCCCACATCCTGCAGGGTCTGGGCCAGCCGGTTCAGCGGATCGTACTGCTGGCTGGTCACGCGCTGCAGCGCATCGGTCACCGTCTGCGGGTTGCCGTTGGCGTCGTAGGTGAAGCCGGTGGCATGGTTGCCCGCATCTTTCAGCGCGGTCAACTGGCCAAGGATGTTGAAGGTCCGCGCCAGTGTGCGCCGCAGGATGCCACCCGCATCAACGGTGTCCTCGTTGAGGCGGTTGCCGGCATCGTCCAGCGTGTAATGGATGGTGTTCCCGGCACTGTCTGCGATATCGGTCAGGCGCTGGGCCGCGTCGTACACGTAGGTAACGCTGCTGCCGTCAGGCTCGGTGACCTGTTGCACCTGGCCAGTGGGCCAGTAGCTGATCTGGGTCGAGCGGTCGTCAGCCGTGGTCGCGCCGCGCACCGTGATCGATGTCGGCCAACCGCGCGGGTGATAGCTGTAATCGGTGACTACGCCATTGCCATCGCGCACTGTAAGCGGACGCCCGAAGGGATCGTAGGAAAGCATCTCGACCGTGTGTCCAAGCGCATTGGTCACACTGCGCAGATCTCCCTTATGGTGACTGCAAGCCCCATTGCTCGCGCATCCTGCGTCATCCTCCGAATAGTAGGCGTAGCTGGTGACGTCGTTAACATCAGTACGTGAGCCATCGATGCTACGCACAAGCCCAACCAGCGGGCAGTCCGCACTGACTGCCTCGCAGTAGTTTCGCGTAGTGATGCGCGTCTGATTCGTAACGGTGTCGCGCACGGTGGTCGCTGCAGGTTGCAGGCGGCTGTTGCGGGCAATGCGTACTTCCTGGTTGCCTACGGTCTGCTGCGCCAGGCGATTGCTGTCCAATGCGACCCGTCTCTCGCTAACACGCTGTTCCGGCGATCCAACGGCCTCGGTGGTGGTCCTCACGGACACAGTACCCACGGCAGGATCCGATGCTTCCGAATACACGTACTGGGTAACTGTTCCGCGTCGGTCCGTGGAAGACTGCAGACGACGGCGAAAATCAGTGCCTTCCGGTAGATAGGTATGGCCCACCGTACCATTGCTGTCGGTGATGCCATTGACCTTGCGCGGCAGGCTGCTGGCGCCACTTGCCGTCAGCCCATAGGTAACCTGCTCTCCGAGCGCGTCGGTGACGACCACCGGACCTGCAGCCGTGTAGTCAAGCCTGACGCCATCGATGCCGACATCTGCCAACGTACAGTCACCTGAATGACGGCTACAGGTGACTCTTCCCTTTGCGTCGTACCCGTACCAGCTGTAGCGGCGACTGTCCTCTGCGGTGATACCCGTCAAGTGTGACGCGAACCGCGCGTCCTCGTAGTGGTAGGTGCGAACGCCGCCATCGGCATAGGTGGCGCTGGTGAGCTGCCCTCCAGCCGCATAGCCATACGCCACCACAGCGGTTCCTGACAGTGACAGTGAGGAGATGAGCGAATCGTCGAACGAGACAGCATAGTGAAGGACCAATTGCCGCCCAGTCGAATGCGTGATGGTGAGCAAGCGTCCATGGCCATCGTACTCATAGGTCAGCGCCGTTCCATCTTCATGCTCGCGGCGCTGCATGCGACCGGACGCGTCGAAGATAATGCGTTCGTCCGCCCGCGACAGTAGCCAGTTGCTACCCTGCTGCACGGCTCGGTCGCCGCTGCCATCCACGGCTTCGTACTGCGCGCCCACCTTCTGAAAGGCAATCTGGCCGCCGTCGCCTTCGATCAACCCAACGTTCAATTCCGTGCTCGGAGGGAACGTCGAATCGTCCACCGCGGCTGTAAGCCGGATATTGTGCGAGTGCGTCCAGCCGGTGCCCAGGGCTCCGCCTGCGGTGCTGGTCAGGGAATGGTAGTGGCGACGGAAGCTGATCCAGCCAAAGTCGAGGTCCAGTTCCGGCTGAGATTTGTCGCCAGTGGTCGGATCACAGGGATTTCCGACGGGGCATTGCTGCGGCGGAAGCGGTGAGCTTGTATAAGACAGAATAGGCGCCATGGGTGGCTCGTCCTGCTCCAGCAGCGAGCACATCTGTATGGATTCATTCCACAGCATCGCGGATCGATTCGGGCACAAGGCGCTCCTGTCGCGCCGAGCGTGCTCCCAGCCTTGCATCACAGTGCATTGCTGCGTGCCAGCGAAGTAATGATTGACGGTGTAGTGGAACTTCTTCTCTGCGTGCGTGACGCTTCCGTCATCGCCACGGCCAAGGCCACCCACCTCGGTCCATTCGTCTTCCACCAACGTGGTTGCAGCGCATTGCGGATCACTGGCTCGCGTGGCCAGGATTGCCTTACGCACAGCATCCTCGTCGGCGTATTCCTGATCAGCGTAGGTGTAGGCCCAGTCAGTGCTGACGATACGCTCGGGTTTTACCCGATAGTCGTACACAGTCTTTTTCGCCAGTACGCGCTGTCTCTTGACCTCCCAAGTAAACGGCTTGTCGTCCTCGTAGTGCGAAAAGAACGTCTTGATGTCCTGCTGAACCGCAGTTTCAGTGGTGCGCGCCTGTCCCATTGACAGGTAACTTTCCCACTTTTTCTCGACTTCCTGAGCCTGCACGGAGAGCGGAATGGCGCCCCCCAGTGCTACCGTGGCCAGCACCTTGCGCACTGACCTATTGAATACGTTCGACATCCCTGTTCTCCTTCCTGGCGAACACAGCGTCGGTCGAGGGAAAGACGCAGAACGGATGAACCGTCACGTCGGACATCGGATCGTCCCTGACCACGGAATGCGGCGTGGCCGCATGAGGTCGTTATCCCCCACCCTTTGGTCCAGCGCAAGATGCCAGGCCCGGATCGCGCCGCATTTCGGATTTATCTGATCACCGATGGAAACTCGACATGGTGAGTCATCCCCCGCCCATTCGTTAGAACCGAGATAGACATCACACAATTCGCGGCGTGCAGAGCGCAAACGCCGCTTGGCGTCGAGTGCCCGCGCGAAGTTTCCGTGTCCAGGAACAGCGCTGCGGTGAGAATGGTCAACAGCTTGCCACCGCGCATGGCAGCAGCCCCACCGGCGCCTTCGCAGTTGTGATCACAACGCCAACCCCACCCCACACCCGCCCCGCGCGCGGCATTCCCGCAGCGCACATTCTTCTGCGGCTTCCGCATCGTCCAGGGCGCTCAGGTCGAAGGTCTGTTCGTCCTCGCCCAGCACGTACATCACCGGGTAATCCCAGACGTCATCACGGCGGCTGCCCTGCACGAACAGCCGCCCGCGCGCGTCCGGTCCCTGCAGGCCGACGATCAGGCCAACGTTGCGCTGGCCGTCAATCGCGGTCTGCATGCTGCCCACTGGCACCGTGTCGGCCTGCAGCGGTTCACCGAAGGCCTGCACCAGTTCAATGCTGCACCCGGCGCGGCGCATGGCCTCACGCATGGGCGCGCTGTCGCGCGCGGCCTCTGCCCAGCGCAGCAGGCTCCACGCGATGGCGCCACCCAGGGTGGCCAGCAGCAGCACCACCGCCAGCGGCATGGCCCAGCGCCAGTGGCGCCGCCACCAACCGGTGGCAGGGGCGGCGCGTGCGGGAACGGGCGGTGGCAGTGGCATCGGCGGGCTCCTTCCCAGTCGCGATCAGGGCTTCAGGCAACGCTCCAGGAAGGCTTCCGCCACGCGGTAGCGGTGCAGCGCATCGGCGCCGGACAGGCCGTGCTTGGCGCCCGGGTAGGTCATCAGTTCGAACGGCTGGCCACGCTTCTGCAGCGCGCTCATCAGGCTGGTGGAGTTGGTGAACAGCACGTTGTCGTCGGCCATGCCGTGGATCAGCAGCAGCGGCGAACGCAGGCCGTCGATATGGGTCAGCACGCGCGCTTCGCGGTAGCCGGCGTCGTTGCGCTTGGGCAGGTCCATGTAGCGTTCGGTGTAGTGGCTGTCGTACAGGCCCCAGTCGGTGACCGGTGCACCGGCCACGCCGCAGGCATAGCTGTCCGACGCCTTGGCCAGCAGCATCAGGGTCATGTAGCCACCGTTGGACCAGCCCTGCACGCCGATGCGCGCCGGGTCCACCCAGGGCTGCTGCTTCAGCCACGCCACGCCGCGCAGCTGGTCGGCCACTTCCACCGTGCCCTGCTTGCCGTACAGCGCGCCGCCGAAATCACGGCCACGGCGCGGGGTACCGCGGTTATCCAGCGAAAACACCACATAGCCCTGCTGGGCCAGGTACTGGTTGAACAGATGGTCGCCACGGCCGGGCCAGCTGTCGGTAACGGTCTGGCTGGCCGGGCCGCCATACACGTACACCGCCACCGGGTAGCGCTTGGACGGGTCGAAGCCGGTCGGCTTGATGATGCTGTAGTTCAGCGCGGTCTTGCCGTCGGCGGCGGTAAGCGTGCCGAACTCGATCGGCCGCTGTGCGTCGCGGTAACGCGCGTAGGGGTGCTTGGGGTCGGCCAGATCATTCTGCAGCAGCGTGGCGATCTTCTCGCCGTTGGCGCGGTACAGCTCGATCTGCGGCGGGGTGTTGCTGTTGGACCAGGTGTCCACGTATACGCTGGCGTTGCGGGCGAAGCTGGCGCTGTGCATGCCCGGGGCCTGCGACAGGCGCTGCGGCGCGCCCCCCTGCAGCGATACGGCGTAGATCTGGCTTTCCCGTGCCGAGTCGATGCCGGCGCGGAAATAGACCTTGCCCGCGGCTTCGTCCACGGCCAGCAGTTCGTCCACCGGCCAGTTGCCGTGGGTCAGTGCGGTGGTCTTGCCGTCGTTGCCAATGCGGTACAGGTGCTGGAAGCCACTTCGTTCGGATGACCACAGCAGGCTGCCGTCCTGCAGGAAGCGCAGGCTGTTGTGCAGCGGCACCCAGGTCGGGCTGGTTTCATGGGCCAGCATGCGCGTGCCCTTGCCGACCAGGTCCACTTCCACCAGGTCCAGCTGCTTCTGGTCGCGCGACTGGCGCTGGTAGGTCAGGCGCTGGCCATCGCGCCAGTCCACGCGCGCCAGGTAGATGTCCTGTTCCTTGCCCAGGTCGATCCAGCGCGGCGCGGCATCGGCAGCCGGCGCGATCACGCCCAGCTTCACGGTCACGTTGGCATCGCCGGCAGCCGGGTAACGCTGCTCGATCACATCGGTGCGGTCGGCGTAGACCTCGTAGCGCTTCTGCACCGGCACCGGGCTTTCATCGATGCGGGCGAAGGCGATGGCCGAATCATCCGGCGCCCACCAGTAGCCGGTATGGCGGTCCATTTCCTCGTCGGCCACGAATTCGGCCACGCCATTGCCGATGGTCGCGCTGCCATCGTGGGTGAGCTGCACGGCCTTGCCACTGGCCAGCTCGATCACCCACAGGTTGCGGCCGCGGATGAAGCTGACGAAGCCGCCCTTCGGCGACAGCTTGGCGTCGGTGGCGAAGCCTTCGCCGTGGGTGAGCTGGCGCACGGCCGCGGCACCCTGCTGCTTCAGGTCGTACAGATACAGTTCGCCGCCCAGCGGGAACAGCAGGCGCTGCGCGTCCGGTGCCCACTGGTAATCGACGATGCCGGTCATGGCGGCGATGCGCTGGCGCTCGCGACGCGCCTTTTCTTCGTCGCTCAGGGTTTCGGTGCCGGGCAGCACCACCTTCGAATCCACCAGCAGGCGGGTCTGGCCGCTGCCGATGTCGTAGCTCCACAGATCCAGCTGGTTGCGGTCGGTGTCCTTGCCACGCAGGAAGGTGACGCGCGAGCCGTCCGGGGCCACCTTGGGCTTCATCAACGTGGGGCCGGACAGCGGCAGCGGGCCGGTAATGGCTTCCAGGGTGAGCTTTTCGGCGTGGGCAACAGTGCTGGTGGCGATCATGAGGGCAAGCGAGGCGAACAGGTGGCGCATGGGACATCCCGGGCAACGTCAGTGTCCATCCTAACCAAGCCGGTGCGCGAAGGCAGCATGACCTTCTGCCCATGGCCAGCGGGGGTCAGATCCCTTTGCGGGGCAAAGGGATCTGACCCCGGCGACCGCCCAGGAGTGCCGACCAACGGTCGGCACCTACCGTCATGGGTCAGCGCTGGCCGAACAGCTGCTTGCGCTCTTCGTCGCTCAGCGGCTTGCCCGCGTTGGGGTTCACCTTGTCGCGCAGGGCGTAGGCGCGCTGGGTGGCCGGGCGCGCGGCGATGGCGTCGTGCCAGCGCTTCAGGTTCGGGAACGCGGCGAAATCGACCGGAATCTTGTCGTAGGCACCGATCCACGGGTAGCTGGCCATGTCGGCAATGCTGTACTCGGCGCCGCCCAGGTAGGCGTGCTCGGCCAGGCGCTTGTCCATCACCCCGTGCAGGCGGCGCACTTCGTTGTCGTAGCGCTCGATGGCATAGCCGATCTTTTCCGGCGCGTACACGTTGAAATGGCCCATCTGCCCGCTCATCGGGCCCAGCCCGGCCATCTGCCAGAACAGCCATTCCAGGGTGGCGATGCGCCCGCGCGGGTCGGTGGGCAGGAACTGGCCGGTCTTTTCGGCCAGGTACAGCAGGATCGCGCCGGATTCGAACACGCTCTGCGCGGCGCCGCCGTCGGCCGGGGCATGGTCGACGATGGCCGGCATCTTGTTGTTGGGCGAAATGGCCAGGAAATCGGCCTTGAACTGGTCACCGGCACCGATGTTGACCGGGTGCACGCGGTAATCCAGTCCGGTTTCTTCCAGCAGCAGGGTCACTTTGTGGCCGTTCGGGGTGGGCCAGTAATACAGGTCGATCATGGCGTCGGCTCGGCGTCGTTCAGGAAAGTGCCAGTCTAGTGCGTTGGTTGGCTTGGCACCGTCATGGTGGGCCGGTAACCTCGCCGCTTCCCCGCAACGCACTGTCCTGCATGAGCCCCCAACGCCCCCTGTCCCCGCTGTCCTCGCTGATCTTCGCCTCGCGCTGGCTGCAGCTGCCGCTGTACCTGGGCCTGATCGTGGCGCAGTGCGTCTACGTGTTCCTGTTCGGCAAGGAGCTGTGGCATCTGATTTCCCACTCGGCCTCGATGGGCGAGCAGCAGATCATGCTGATCGTGCTGGGCCTGATCGACGTGGTGATGATTTCCAACCTGCTGGTGATGGTGATCGTGGGTGGCTATGAAACCTTCGTGTCGCGCCTGCGCCTGGAAGGCCACCCGGACCAGCCGGAATGGCTGAGCCACGTCAACGCCAGCGTGCTGAAGGTGAAGCTGGCGATGGCGATCATCGGCATCTCCTCCATCCACCTGCTGAAGACCTTCATCGCCACCGGCGCGCTGGGCGGCATTCCGCTGTGCACCCCGGAACAGATGAACGTGGCCGCCGCCAACATCGGCGCCGCCAAGTGCTCGATGCTGACCGCCGATGGCGTGCTGTGGCAGACCATCATCCACTGCGTGTTCATCCTGTCGGCCATCGGCATTGCCTGGACCGACAAGCTGATGTCCAACGGCCACGACAAGGCCGACAGCCACGGCAAGGGCGGCGCGCACTGAGCCTGCCGGGCCGGCGGCAACCCCGCGTTGCTGCCGGCCACCGCCACCGGCCCTTGTACGCGATGGCGGCCGGGATGCTAGATTGCACCCTCGCCGCAGTCGGCGCTGGCGTCGGGAAACGCCAGCGACCACGCCCGGATCCCGATCCCGGCGCTGCAGCCAAACGCACTACGTAACGTCGTCTTCTAAAGGGGAGCAGGATGTCGCACGTCTCTACGATCGCTGCCGCGCGCCGGTGGATGCCGGTTGCCCTGGTGCTGGCCCTGGCGGCCTGCTCGGGCAAGGAAGAAACACCCGCTGCGGCTGCACCCGGTGCCGCCGCGCCCGCCACCGCAGCCCCGGCCGATGCCGCCGCACCGGCGGTGGCTGCCAAGGTGCAGTCGATGGGCACCGAACAGCTGCGCGAGTCCGCCAGCCAGGCCCTGCGCGAAAACCGCATGTACGCGCCGGCCGGCGACAACGCCATCGAGTACTACCTGGCCCTGCGTGACAAGACCCCGGACGACGCCTCGGTGAAGAGCGCGCTGACCGACCTGCTGCCGTACACGCTGATCGCCGCCGAACAGCACCTGGGCCGCGAGGACTTCAGTGAAGCCCAGCGCCTGGTGGCGCTGATCGAGAAGGTGGACCCGTCCGCCCCGGCCCTGCCGCGCCTGAAGGAAGGCATGACCAAGGGCGTGCAGGTGGCCGCCAAGCGCACCGAAGATGAGACCGCCAAGGTCAAGAAGGACGCCGAGGACCGCGCCAAGCAGCTGGTGGAACAGCAGCGCCTGGCCGACCAGCGGGTGAAGGAAGCCGAGGCCGCCAAGCAGATTGCCGCCCAGCAGGACGCGGCGCGCCGCGACAGCGAGCGCCAGGATGCCGAACGCCAGGCCGCCGCACGCCGCGAGGCCGAGCAGAAGCAGCAGCAGGCTGCCGCCCAGGCGGCCACCGCCGCGCGCCAGGCCGCTGCCACCGCGGCACCGAGCCTGCGCCCGGTCAGCACCCCGGCCCCGCGTTATCCGTCCGAGGCACTGCGCTCGGGCACCTCCGGCGAAGTGCTGGTGGAGATCACCGTGGGTACCGATGGTTCGGTGACCAATGCACGTGTGCTGCGCGCGACGCCGTCGCGGGTGTTCGACCGCGAGGCACTGAACGCGGTGAAGCGCTGGCGCTTCGAGCCGGTGGGCGCACCGGTCACCACCCGCCGCACGCTGGTGTTCGCACCAGGCGGTTGAGCCGCACACCACGGCTGCATGCTGCCTGCAGGGCCCGGAGCGATCCGGGCCCTGTTGCGTTGTGGGCGCCTTGCCGTGCGCAGGAAACCTGTCGCATCTGACTGCGAGGCCACCACTGCAGCCACGCCGCAGGCCTTGCTGGGGTGTTGCCCGCTCGCGCTGCGGGTACAGGCGGCGCAGGCTGGGGGATTCCCTGCATCAGGCACCTGCGATGCACCAGCCGCCACCATCGCCCTACCCTCCCTGCCTGGTGCTGCAGCGTGCACGCACCCCGGCCACGCTGTTTGTCGATGACGAGGACCGCCGCCAGCTGCTGGCACGCCTGCACAGCGCGCTGCTGCAGCACGGGGTGCTGCTGCATGCGTATGTGGTGATGGATGACCGCCTGCATCTGCTGGTGACGCCGCGCAACGGCGATGGCGCGGTACGTGCGCTGCGCGCGTGCTGCGCGGCCTACAGCCGGGTCTTCAGTCAACGCCACGGGCGCCCCGCGCCGCGCTGGCAGAATGGCTTGCAGTGCCTGCCCGTGCACGATCCGGCGTACCTGCTGGGTGCGCACCGCCACGTCGAGCTGGGCCCGGTCCATGCCCGTGCCGTGGACCACCCCGAACAGCACGCCTGGTCCAGCATTCACGGCAACCTGGGGCTGCGCGCGGACCCGCTGCTGACACCGCACCCGCAGTATCTGGCGCTGGGCGACGACGCGCAGACGCGTGCGCTGCGCTACGCCGCCTTCCTGTGCGATGGCACCGCCCGTGCCGATGCCATCGCGATCGAGGCGCTGGCACGACGACCGCCTCCCCTTGCGGCGGCGGTCACCCTGCGCGCGCCCCGGCTCAGCCGGAAATAGCCAGGCGCTCGTTGTGGTAACGGCGCACTGCGGCGAACCACAGCACCGCGGCCAGGCCCAGGCTGGCGGCCAGGTAGATGCCCCACACCGACGGCGAGATCACCTCGTGGCGGATCACCTTCAACAGCATCTGGTTCTGCGCCAGGAACGGCACCGCGTACTGCCACAGCTCGCTCTTCACCGGGTAGGCCATCAACCCGTAGCCCGGCAGCATCGGCAGCAGCACCAGCCAGGTCATGTGGCTCTGTGCTTCCTTCATGCTCTTGGCGGCGGCCGACAGATAGGTCAGCAGCGAGGTGCCGATCAGCAGCATGGGCAGCATGACCAGCAGCATCTGCAGCATGGACACGATGTTCATGTTCAGCTGACGGCCGACGTTGCCGGGGGCGATCTGCGCGCTCAGTTTGAACGCCACCAGGGTCAGCAGCAGCGAGGCGAAGCCAACCACGCACGCGGCGGCGATCTTGCCGCTGACAATGGCGCTGCGCGAACCCGGCGTGGCCAGCAGCGGCTCCAGCGACTGCCGCTCGCGCTCGCCCGCGGTGGAATCCATCACCAGATAGGCGCCGCCAATGAACGAGGTGAGAGTGAGCAGCACCGGCAGCAGCATCGACAGCATCATGCCGCGCTTGGCTGCAGCGCTGGCCATGTCCTGGTTGGCCACATCCAGCGGGCGGGCCACCTGCGCGTCCAGGCCGCGTGCCATCAGGCGCAGTGCGCCCACCTGGCCGTTGTAGGTGGCCAGCGCCGCCTGCAGCCGCGCACTGGGCACTTCGGCCGCACGCCGGGTGCTGTCACGGATCACCTCCACCAGCGCCGGCTTGCCTTCGGCCCAGTCCTTGCCGAAATCCGGGCTGATGCGCAGGGCTACGTCGATATCCTGCGAACGGATCGCTTCGGCCAGATCGGCCGGTGCGGTCGTGGCATTCAGGCCCTGCGCGGCCAGGAAGCGCACCAGGTTGGGCGCGTGCTCGGCGCCGATGGTGGGAATCTGCAGCGGCTCTTCGATCTGGGTGCGCACCCGGCTTTCCGACAACTTGCCCATGCCCAGGATCAGCAGCGGGTACAGCAGCGGCCCGAACAGCAGGGTGAGCGCCAGCGTGCGGCGGTCACGCGACAGGTCGCGCAGTTCCTTGCGCATCACCGTCATCAGGGTCGACATCATGCTCATGCGTGCAGGCCCTCTTCGCTGCCGATCAGTTTCACGAACGCATCTTCCAGATTGGTTTCGCCCGCCTGCGCACGCAGTTCATCGCTGCTACCGGCGGCCATCACGGTGCCCTTGGCGATGATGACGATGTGGTCACACAGCGCGCCCACCTCCTGCATGATGTGGCTGGACAGGATCACGCAGCGTCCCTCCTCGCGCAGGCCCAGCAGGAACCGGCGCAGTGCGCGGGTGGTCATCACGTCCAGGCCGTTGGTGGGCTCGTCCAGGATGACGTTGCGCGGGTCGTGCACCAGCGCGCGCGCGATGGCGGTCTTGGTGCGCTGGCCCTGCGAGAAGCCATCGGTCTGCCGGTCCAGGATGTCGCCCATGTCCAGCGCATGCGACAGCACTTCGGTGCGTTCGCGGATCTGCTGTGCCGACAGGCCGTGCAGTTCGCCGAAGTAAGCGATGTTCTCGCGCGCGGTCAGGCGCTTGTAGACGCCGCGGGCATCGGGCAGCACGCCCAGGTGGCGGCGCACTTCCACCGGGTCGCGCGCCGCATCGATGCCATCGACGGTGATGCGGCCCTGGTCGGGGGTCATCAGCGTGTACAGCATGCGCATGGTGGTGGTCTTGCCGGCGCCGTTGGGGCCCAGCAGGCCGGTGATGCGGCCATCGGCCGCAGTGAAGCCGACATTGGCCACGGCCTGGATGCGGCCGGTGCGGGTGTCGAAGCCCTTGTGCAGGTTCTCGGCGACGATCATGGGGCCCATCCGTTGAACGAGGTGAATGCCGGCACGTAGCTCAGCGTGTCCAGGCAGCTGGCATCCAGTGCCTTGGCGTCGGTGGTGTCGATGAACTGGCCGAGCAGGCGCGGCATGCAGCCGGCGCCGAGCGTGCCGTGGCCCTGGCCACGGGCAACCAGGGCACGGCCATTGGGCAGGCCCTTGACCACCTGGTCGGCGTAGCGCGGCGGGGTAACCGGGTCCAGTTCACCGGACAGCAGCAGCACCGGCAGGTCGCCCTTCAGCGCGGCCGTGGTGGCGGCCGGCGCTGGCTGGTGCGGCCACACCGGGCAGGCGGCGAAGAACGCGCGCGCCGCTTCGGCACCGAACAGCGCGTCATCGCTGGCCGGCGGGGCCTGGAAACGCGGCGCGTCTTCGCTGCAGATGACCGACCACTGCATGCCGCGGTTGATCTGGAAATCCATGCTGCGGGTGGCGCCGCGTACCAGCGATGCCAGCGGCGCGTAACGGCCCTGGGCCGCTTCATCCAGCACCAGCGGCAGCAGCGAGGAATACTGGGGCACGTAGGAGAAGGCGAACGCCAGGCCGACCACGCTGTCCGGTGACAGCACGTCCTGGCGCGGCGCGTTGGTGCCGGGGTCGCGGTAATCCACGGTAACCGGTGCGCGGCGCAGGGTGTCGGCCACGCTGCGCAGCTGATCGCGGGTATCGACCGGGAAACGCTTGCTGCAGGTGGGATCCTTGCGGCACTGCGCCGACTGCAGGGTGATGGCGTTGTCGAAGGTCTTGGCGAACTCGCCGCCCACCACCAGGTCGTTGGGCACTACACCATCGATGACGATGCTGCGGGTGTGCTGCGGGTAGGCCATGGCATAGCGCTGGGCCACGCGCGTGCCATACGAACCGCCCACCAGGTTCAGCTTTTCCGCGCCCAGCGCCTGGCGCACGGCGTCCAGGTCGGCGATGGCTTCAGTGGTGGTGTAGAAGCGCGGATCGGCACGGCCCTGCAGCGAGGCCAGGCACTGCGTGGCGAAGTCGCGCATCACCGCTTCGGTGGGCGCAGCGTCTTCGTCCAGATGCAGTTCCTTGCCGTCGGCCCCCAGGCAGCTGAGCGGGTTGGAACCGCCGGTGCCACGCTGGTCGATCAGGAAGACGTCGCGCTGCTTGCGCACCTGGCGCAGGGCGGTATCGACAATGACGGCCACCTCGCTGGCGGCCTGGCCCGGCCCACCGGCCAGGAAGAACACCGGGTCCGGTTCACCGGCACCGCTGTTGCCCGCCTCCAGCAGGGCAATGCGCAGGTCGATGCTGCGGCCGGCCGGGTTGGCGCGGTCCTCGGGCACCTTGAAGGTGGCGCACTGCGCTTCCACGTTGGCGCTGGCGCCCACGGTGGACAGCGTGCACGGGTGGAAATCGATCTGGCCGTAGCGGCGGCTGGGGGTCTGGCTGCCGTCGGCGGTGCCGTTGGCAGGCGGTGCGCTGCAGCCGGCGGCAAGCAGGCTGGCCAGTACCCCGGCCAGTACAAGTGGGTGCTTTTGCATCGTGCGTGTTTCCCCTGGAGGACGTTCCTGTCGACCACGACGGGCAGCCGTGGCGGATGTGACCAACTGCAGGAGAACAACTTACACGGGCACGGTGCTGGCGGCGATGGGCGCCGGACGAAAAACCGGGCGCCCATCGGCTGCCTTACTTGCTGCTGACGTACTTCTCGCGCCGCACCTGCGGGTTGCCCAGGCCGGCCGCCTTCAGCGCCTCGGCGCAGGCATCGACCATGTCCGGGTTGCCGCACAGGTAGGCGATGTCGGTGGCCGGGTCCGGCTGGATGCCGGCCAGGGCCTGCTGCACGTAGCCGTGGTGCACGTCCGGGTGCGGCTCGGCCGGCAGTTCGCGCGACAGGCACGGCACATAGCGGAAGTTCGGGTGCTTTTCGGCGAAGCTGTAGAAATCATCGCTGTACAGCAGTTCGCCGGGGCTGCGTGCGCCCTGCAGCAGCACCACCTGCACGCCGCGCTCGGCCATGGCCGTTTCCAGCAGCGGCAGCATCGACCGGTACGGGGTGACGCCGGTGCCGGTGGCGATCAGCAGGTAGCGGGCATTGTGATCGCCGGGCTGCAGGCAGAAGCGGCCATACGGGCCGGACGCGCTGACCTGGCCGCCGATGTCCAGCGCCTCGAACAGCGCCGTGGCGGCGCCGCCGGGCACGAAGCTGACGGCGATGTCGACCGCCTCGCCGGGGCCCAGGGCATGGTCATGGATGGTCGCCAGCGAGTAGCTGCGCTTGGTTTCGGTGCCGTCGGCGTAGGCGAAATGGACCTGGATGAACTGGCCGGGCTGGAAATCCAGCGGCTGGCCGTCATCACGCACGAACTGGTAGTGGCCAATGGTCGGCGCCAGCATGCGGCGGCCGACCAGCTTGATGGGGAATTGGACAGGCACGACTTTTCGGGACAGTGTGTAGCCGGGGCAAGCCCTCGGGGTCTTCTATAATAGACCCTCCCCGCCCCTCTCCTGCGCCAGCCCATGGGCGCGAAGGCTGCAAGCTTGGCTTCCCTGAACGAAACGGCGCCCGCCCTGCGCGTGCGCGACCTGCGCAAGACCTACGACAACGGCACCCAGGCCCTGAAGGGGGTCTCGCTGGAGGTCGCCCCGGGCGATTTCTTCGCCCTGCTGGGCCCCAACGGCGCCGGCAAGTCCACCCTGATCGGCATCATCAGCTCCCTGGTCAACCTGAGCCAGGGCAAGGTGGAGGTGTTCGGCAGCGACCTGGTGCAGAACCGCAGCGCCACCATGCGCCTGATCGGGCTGGTGCCGCAGGAAATCAACTTCAACCTGTTCGAGAAGCCCTTCGACATCCTGGTGAACTACGCCGGCTTCTACGGCGTGCCCCGCGAGGAAGCGGAGCAGCGAGCCGAAGAGGAGCTGAAGCGTGCGCACCTGTGGGAAAAGGCGCAGGTGATGAGCCGCACCCTGTCCGGTGGCATGAAGCGCCGGCTGATGATCGCCCGCGCGATGATGACCCGCCCGCGCCTGCTGATCCTGGATGAACCCACCGCCGGTGTGGATATCGAGATCCGCCGCGACATGTGGCGGGTGCTGAAGGAGATCAATGCCGCCGGCACCACGATCATCCTGACCACCCACTACCTGGAAGAAGCCGAATACCTGTGCCGCAACCTGGCCATCATCAACCACGGCCAGATCGTGGAGCAGGGGCCGATGCGCGCCCTGCTGGCCAAACTCGACGTGGAAGGCTTCCTGCTGGACATCGACGGTGACCTGCCGGCGCAGCTGCCGGTGATCGAAGGCGCGACCCTGACCGCGCCCGACGCACACACGCTGGACATCGACATGCCGCGCGCCATGGACCTCAACCGCGTGTTCGCCACGCTGAACGAGGCCGGCATCCGCGTACGTTCGATGCGCACCAAGAGCAACCGCCTGGAGGAGCTGTTCGTGCGCCTCACCGGCAACCTGGAGACGTCTGCATGAGCACCACCGAGCTGACCGACGGCCAGCGCAACCGCATCGCGCTGATGACCATCGTGCGCCGGGAAGTCGCGCGCATCCTGCGCATCTGGGGCCAGACCCTGGTGCCGCCTGCGATCACCATGACCCTGTACTTCCTCATCTTCGGCCGCCTGATCGGCTCGCGGGTGGGCGACATGGGCGACTACAGCTACATGGAGTTCATCGTGCCGGGCCTGGTGATGATGAGCGTGATCCAGAACAGCTACGGCAACATCAGCTCCTCGTTCTTCGGCGCCAAGTTCGGCCGCCACGTGGAAGAGCTGCTGGTCAGCCCGATGCCGAACTGGGTGATCCTGTGGGGCTACGTGGCCGGTGCAGTGCTGCGCGGCCTGATGGTCGGTGTGATCGTGCTGATCATCGCCATGTTCTTCACCCCGGTGCGCATCCCGCACCCGCTGGTGACGCTGAGCACCGTGGTGCTGGGCGCGACGATCTTCTCGCTGGCCGGTTTCATCAACGCGGTGTATGCCAAGAAGTTCGATGACGTGGCGATCGTGCCGACCTTCATCCTGACCCCGCTGACCTACCTGGGCGGCGTGTTCTATTCGGTGAAGCTGCTGCCGACCTGGGCCGAGGCGGCCACCCATGCCAACCCGATCTTCTACATGGTCAACGCGTTCCGCTACGGCCTGCTGGGCAGCAGCGACGTGCCGGTGTGGGTGGCCTACGCCCTGATGATCGGCTTCGTGGTGGTGCTGACCGCCCTTGCGCTGTGGCTGCTGCGCCGCGGCGTAGGCATGCGCAGCTGAGGTAGTTCCACGCCCTGCGGGGCGGGATCGATTCCGGTGGCGCCAGGGCACTTGCCTGGCGCCCGGTTCGGTCGTCTAATCGGTGCGCTTCACCAGACCGACCAGCGGGCCCCCGGGCCGGCTGGTTTTTCATATGTCATGGACGCACCAGGGGACCCAACCAGATGTTCACCCGTCGTACTGCCGGCCCTGCCCGGCTCGTCGCTGCATCGCTGTTCCTGCTCGTTCTGGCCGGCTGCGCTTCCCGGCCCATTCCGTTGAACTACGCCCCCAGCTCGGTGCTGACCGCCGAAGGCCGGGTGGATGTAACCGCGTTCGAGTACCTGCCGGCCAAGGGCGGCGAGATCAAGCCCAACCAGGTGCGCAACACCGCCATGGGCAACATCCTGTTCGAGAAGAACGTGGATGCGATCATGCGCGATGCCGTGTTTTCCGAGCTGCGCCTGGTCGGCATCAAGATGGACAAGGAAGGCAATGTCCTGAGCGGCAAGGTGGAAGAGTTCCTGATCGACGATCTGGGCTACAGCGTGGACTGGACCCTGCGCGTGCGCTACGTGGTGACCGACCCGCAGGGCCAGGTGGTCTACGACCAGGTGAAGAACGTGCAGCGCAACACGTCCAAGTTCGTGAACATCTTTGGTTCGTTGAACGAGACCATCAAGCTCAACATCGAACAGACCATCAAGGATCCGGCCTTCATCACCGCGATCAATTGAGCCGTGCCAGGTCATCCACGTGCTGCGTGGATGCCGCCATCGGAAGCGCCGGGCCTGTGCCCGGCTCTTCTTTTTGCCGGTAGGCTGTGGACATGAAGATGACGCTCATTCCACTGGAAAACGCCGTGTCGGACGGCCCCATCGATGCGTTCAGCCATGCGCTGCTGACCGATGCGCCAACCCTGGACGAGGTGCGCGCCTGCCTGGCATCGCTGCGCGCAGGCGATGAACGGCACCGCTACCTGTGCACGCTCGATGATGCGGGCCAATGCCGGTACACCAGCATGCACGCCGCGGATGATGAGCGGATCGCGCTGTATGACGATGAAGAACCGGCAACGCCTGCCGATGCCCTGGTGATCCGCGAGCGCTTGTTGGCACATGTAGTTGCGCAGCTGGAAGACGCCCGCCATCGGCTGCACTGGACCGCGTTGGCTGGCACGCTGATGTGCAGCGCCCCTGATATCGAAGCCCTGCTGGCGGCCAACAGCACGCCGGATCGGATCGTGGACGACGTCGTGTGCGTGCAGCAGGTACCGGTGGAGCGCGATGACCTGCTGATCGCCGCGCTGCCCAATGGCTACTTCAGCGCCGACTGGGATGTCTTCCAGAACCACGCGTTGATCTGCCACCTGCAGCAGCAGTACGGCTACCGCCTGTTCGGACTGGGCGCTGCGTGGCTGGGGTTCCAGCGTGACAGTGCGCCTGGACCGGCGCAGGCCGCTGCGCTGGTTGCGGACCTGGAACAGGTCTACGCCGCCGGCACCGACGCCGTCTGGGCAGGCCTGGGGGCGACGCTGGCGACGCGCACCACGCTGCTGCTGGGCTACACCGAGGACTTCAGCGCCGCGTTGCGCTGACAGCGCCGCCGCCATGCGCGGCACGACGCGGGTGGGCGATCTCCGGCACAATCAATGGGTAGATCCCCCAACTGCGGTGAGCATGCAATGCGTATCCTGATTCTTGGTGCCGGTGGCACCGGCGGTTACTTCGGCGGTCGCCTGGCCCAGGCCGGCGTGGATGTGACGTTCCTGGTGCGCCCCGCGCGCGCGGCCCAGCTCGACCGCGACGGGCTGGTGATCCAGAGCCCGCTGGGCGATGCGCGCTTCCCGGTGCAGCATGTCACCGCCGAGGCCCTGCCCGCTCTGGCCGCCGCGCAGCCGTTCGACCTGGTGATGCTGAGCTGCAAGGCCTACGACCTGGACAGTTCGATTGACGCGATCGCCCCGGCCGTGGGCCCGGCGACCACCGTGCTGCCGATCCTCAACGGACTGCACCACTACGGCGCGCTGGACGCACGCTTCGGCCGCGAGGCGGTACTGGGCGGGCTGTGCTTCATCAGTGCCACCAAGGCCGCCGACGGCGCGGTGCTGCACCTGGGCCGGCCGGCCAAGCTGACGTTCGGCGAGCGTGACGGCGGCGCGCTGTCGCCGCGCGTGCAGGCCTTCGCTGCCGCCTGCGTGCAGGCGGGCGTGGACCACCTGGCCAGCGGCCAGATCGGCCAGGAGCAATGGATCAAGTACACCTTCCTGACCGCACTGGCCGCCGCAACCTGCCTGCTGCGCGCGGACATCGGCACGATCGTGGCCACCGATGATGGCGAGGCGATCGTGCGCGGCCTGTACGACGAATGCCTGGCCGTGGCCGAAGCGGCCGGCGAAGCGATTCCCGACGATGCGCAGGACGTTGCGCGCAGCACCCTGACCCAAGCCGGTTCGGCACTGAAAGCCTCGATGCTGCGCGATCTGGAGGCCGGCCAGCAGGTCGAGGCCGCGCAGATCGTCGGCGACATGCTGGCCCGTGCACGTGCTGCCGACCAGGAAGCGTTGCTGCTGCAGGTCGCCTACAGCAGCCTGCAGGCCTACCAGGCACAGCGCGCGCCGTGAACACGGCGCTGCCCGGGCCGGTGCTGATCCTGGGCCTGGGCTGGAGCGCGCGCGTGCTGGCCACCCGCCTGCAGGCGCAGGGGGTACCGGTGGCGGGCACGGTGCGCGATCCCGCTGCCGCGCCGGATGATGGGGTACGGCGGTTCGCGCTGCGTGCCGATGCAATCCCGTCGCCAGACCTGCTGGAGGCCGTTGCGCAGGCGCAGGCCGTGCTCTGCAGCGTACCGCCCGATGCCGACGGCGATCCCGCGCTGCGCCTGCTGCGGCCAGTCTTGCTGGCCAGCCCGGCGCTGCGCTGGGTGGGCTATCTGTCGTCCACCTCGGTCTATGCAGACCGTGAGGGCGGCTGGGTGGATGCACACAGCCTGGCCGACAGCACCGAAGCGGCGGGCGTGCAGCGCCTGCGTGCGGAGGCGCAATGGCAGGCGCTGGCGAAGGAGCGTGGCATCGCCTCGGCGATGTTCCGCCTGCCGGGCCTGTATGGCCCTGGCCGCAATGCGTTGCTGCAGCTGGCGCAGGGGCGCGCCCGCCATGTGGTGCGCCCCGGGCTGGTGTTCAACCGGCTGCACGTGGAGGATCTGGCCGCGGTGGTCATCGCGGCGATGCAGCGGCCCACGCCGGGCGGGCTGTACTTGCCCGCCGATGACGAACCTGCGCCACCGCAGGAGGTACTGGCGTTCGCCGCGCAGCTGGGGGGCTTCACCCTGCCACCGGCCGTGGCTTGGGATGACCCGGCAGTGAGCGCAACGCTGCGGCGCTTCTATGCCAGCAACAAGCGCATCGACAGCCGTGCCACGCGCGAAGCGCTGGGATGGGCACCGCGGTATGCGACGTATCGGGAAGGGCTGGAACAGCTGGCCGCTGCGCTCGCCGGGCACGGCCCGGCGCTACCTGCTGCCAGCGTTGGTTGATCCGAGCGCTTGCGGATTGCCCGCACCGCCGGGCGATGACGGATTGCCGGATTGCCGGATTGCCGGATTGCCGGATGGCCGGATGGCCGGATGGCCGGCGCCGTAGAGTCGAGCTTGCTCGACTGCTTCTGCCAACAGCAGTCGAGCAAGCTCGACTCTACGAAGCAATGTCGTTTCGTTCGAGATCACGATGCAACGTGGATTCGTTCGAGATCACGACGCAACGTCGATTCGTTCGAGATCACGGCGCAATGTCGGTCGGTTCGCCATCACGACGCAACGTCGGTTCGTTCAACGTTCGGGTCAACCGGCGCGACGTGCCGCCGGCAACGCGGTCAACCCGCGTCGGGCAGCCGGAAGAACGTGCGCGTAGCCGCGGTGGCGTTGGCTGCGGTCACGGCCACGTCTTCGCCACGGTCGCGGGCCAGCTCTTCCACGATGTGCGACAGGAACATCGGCTCGTTGCGGCGGTCCTTCGGCATTGGCTTCAGGGTGCGCGGCAGCAGGTACGGCGCATCGGTCTCGATCATGAGGCGGTTGGCCGGGATGTTCTTCACCAACTCGCGCAGGTGCGCGCCACGGCGTTCATCGCACAGCCAACCGGTGATGCCGATGTACCAATCCTGGTCCAGGTAATCGAACAGTTCGTCACGTTCGCCGGTGAAGCAGTGCACCACCGCCGGGCCGAGGCGGCCGTCGAAGTTCTTCATCTGCGCCATGAAATCGGCGTGCGCGTCGCGCTGGTGCAGGAACAACGGCTTGCCATTGTCGGCCGCCAGCTGCAGCTGGCGCTCGAACGCACGGTGCTGGGCCGGGCGCGGCGAGAAATCACGGAAGTAGTCCAGCCCGCATTCGCCCACCGCCACCACCTCGGCATGCGCATGCAGCGCGCGCATTTCCGCATCGCATTCGTCGGTGTATTCCACCGCGTGGTGCGGGTGGACGCCGGCGGTGGCGTACAGGAAGCCCGGGTGCTGCTGCGCCAGCTGCAGGGCCAGCGGCGAATGCTCGCGGCTGGCGCCGGTGATCACCATCTGCACCACCCCGGCCCGGCGCGCGCGGTCCAGGACGGCATCGCGGTCGCGGTCGAAGGAATCGTGGGTGAGGTTGGCGCCGATATCGATCAGGTGCATGGGGGCAGCAGAGACAGGAAACCCGCGCATTGTACCTGCGCCGCGCTGCGCCCCTTATCCTTTGCACATGAATGCCCCGCTCTTCCCGATTTCGCCGCTGCTGCCGCAGATCCAGCAGCACCTGGCCGACCACCCGCGCCTGGTGCTGGAAGCCCCACCCGGCGCCGGCAAGACCACCCAGGTGCCGTTGGCCCTGCTGGATGCGCCGTGGCTGCAGGACCGCAGGATCATCCTGCTGGAACCGCGCCGGGTGGCCGCACGCAGCGCTGCGCTGTTCATGGCCCGGCAACTGGGCGAGGAGGTGGGCGGCACGGTGGGCTACCGCATCCGCTTCGAGAACAAGGTCTCGGCGCGCACCCGCATCGAGGTGGTCACCGAGGGCATCCTGACCCGCATGCTGCAGGACGACCCGATGCTGGAAACGGTGGGCGCGATCCTGTTCGATGAATTCCACGAACGCCACCTGAGTGGTGACCTGGGGCTGGCACTGGCGCTGGACGTGCAGGCGCAGCTGCGTGACGACCTGCGCCTGCTGGTGATGTCGGCCACGCTGGATGGCGAGCGCCTGGCGCGCTTCCTGGATGCGCCGCGGCTGAGCAGCGAAGGCCGCAGCTACCCGGTGGCGATCAGCCACTTTCCGGCCCGCCGTGACGAGACCCTGGAGCTGCAGGTGCGCCGCGCGGTGCAGCAGGCCCTGGCCGAACACCCCGGCGACGCGCTGGTGTTCCTGCCCGGCCAGCGCGAGATCGCCCGCGTCCAGGCCGGCCTGCAGGACGCGCTGGACAGCAGCGTGGAGGTACTGGCCCTGCATGGCGAACTGCCGGTGGAACAGCAGGCGCGCGTGCTGCAGGCGGCCAGCGATGGCCGCCGCCGCGTGGTGCTGGCCACCAACGTGGCCGAATCGTCGGTGACCCTGCCCGGCGTGCGCGTGGTGATCGACGGTGGCCAGGCCCGGGAGCCGCGCTACGACCCCAACAGCGGCTTCACCCGGCTGGACGTGGTGGCCATCGCCCAGGCGTCGGCCGACCAGCGCGCCGGGCGTGCCGGCCGCGTGGCCGAAGGCGTGGCCTGGCGCCTGTGGCCGCAGTCGCAACGGTTGGAGCCGCAGCGGCGTGCGGAAATCGAACAGGTGGAACTGGCCGGGCTGGCGCTGGAACTGGCCGCCTGGGGCAGCAGCGATCTGCGCTTCGTCGATCCCCCACCGAGTGGGCCGATGGCCGCCGCGCGCGAGTTGCTGCAGCGGCTGGGCGCGCTGTCGGAAACGGGGGCGATCACCGCGCTGGGCCGCCGTGTGCTGGCACTGGGCACGCACCCGCGGCTGGCGGCCATGCTGCTGGCCGCGCCGGCAGGTCGCGCGCAGGCGCTGGCCGCCGATCTGGCCGCGCTGCTGGAAGCACGTGATCCGCTGCGCCAGGGCGGTGATGCGCTGGCAGCACGCTGGCGGGCACTGGCGGCGTTCCGCAACGGCCGTGCACCGGCCGATGCCAACCGCAGCGGCCTGGCCGCGATCGATGCGGCCGCCAAGCAGTGGCGCCGACGCCTGCGCTGCGATGCGCTGCCACCGTCCAGCATTGAAGCGCACGAACTGGGCGACCTGCTGGCCCATGCCTTCCCCGACCGCATCGCCTTCCAGCACCCGGCCGACCCGCTGCGCTACCTGCTGGCCAACGGCCGCAGCGCACGCCTGCACGAGCTGAGCGACCTGCGCGGTGAACCGTGGCTGGTGGCCAGCGAACTGCGCTTCGAGGCACGCGATGCGCTGCTGCTGCGCGCCGCACCGGTGGATGAAGGCTATCTGCGCGGCGCGTGGCCGCAGCGCTTCGTGACCGAGGACGCCGTGCGCTGGGACAGCGAACGGCGTGCCCTGGTGGCGCTGCGCGAAACCCGCTTCGACCGCATCGTGCTGGACAGCCGCTCGGCCGGACGTGTGGACCCGCAGCACGCCGCGCAGGCGCTGACCGACGCCGTGGCCGAACTGGGCCTGCAGGCATTGCCGTGGACCGAGGGCCTGCGCCAATGGCAGGCAAGGGTGGAGTCGCTGCGCCGCTGGATGCCCGAGCTGGGCCTGCCCGATTGCAGTGACGACGCGCTGCTGGCCAGCCGCGCGCAGTGGCTGCAACCGGCGTTCGCCGGCAAGACCCGCCTGGATGCGTTGGACGAGAGCAGTTTTGGCGAAGCACTGAAGTCGCCGCTGGAATGGGCGCAGCGGCAGCTGGTGGAGCGCCACGCGCCCACCCGCATCAGCGTGCCGTCGGGGCTGGAACGCGGCATCAGCTACGGTCTGGACAGTGAAACCGGCGAACCGCAGCCACCGGTGCTGGCGGTGAAGCTGCAGGAGCTGTTCGGCCTGGCCGACACCCCGCGCATTGCCGATGGCCGGGTGCCGCTGACCCTGCACGTGCTGTCGCCCGGCGGCCGCCCGCTGCAGGTCACCCAGGACCTGCGCAATTTCTGGGAAAACACCTATGCCGAGGTGAAGAAGGAAATGAAGGGGCGTTACCCGCGGCACCCGTGGCCGGACGACCCGTGGACCGCCACCGCCACCCACCGGGCCAAGCCGCGCGGCACCTGAGCGATGGGGTCGGATCCCTTTGCAACGCAAAGGGCTCTGACCCCGGATTCACCCAGCGGGGTCAGAGCCCTTTCCTGGGGAAAGGGATCCGACCCCGGCCTGCCGGATGCTGAATGGACGGGGTAGCGTCAACGCATCGACAGCCCTGCCTGACATACCGTTTACAGGCAGCACGACACACTGGACTTCGACCCGAGGCAAAGGACCCCCGCATGAGCAAGCTGACCGTAATCACCGACCGCGCCCTGGAGCGCGCCCTGGACCTGGCCCACAGCGCCGGCGACGGCCTGAAGAGTGCCGGCGGCAGCCTGCGCCATCTGGGCCCGCAGGCCAGTGACTGGATCAAGACCGGCGCCGCACTGGGCGCAGTGAAGACCGGCGGCAAGGTCGCCACCAAGTTCGCGCGCCGCAATCCGGCGGTGACCATTGCCGCCGCTGCCGTGGGCGTGGGCCTGCTGGGCTACGCGCTGTACCGCAAGCAGCAGAAGAAGAAGGCGGCCAACGGCCATGTGGTCAATGGCCAGGCGCAGCGCATCCATGCGCGTGATCGCCGCAACGACACCGTGGTGGACGAGCACAGCGATATCGGCAGCGATACCTGAGCCCCCCTCAGGGGTCAGAGCCCTTCCTGCGGAAGGGGTCTGACCCCACGACCCAGGGTCGGATTCCTTCCGCAGGAAGGGCTCCGACCCTTTTCGTTTCAGCCGATCTGCCGCCACTGCCCCGGCTGCAGGTCGTCCAGCCGATACGGCCCCATCGCCACGCGCAGCAGCCGCAGCGTTGGCAGGTTCACCGCGGCGGTCATGCGCCGCACCTGGCGGTTGCGACCTTCACGGATGGTGACCGCCAGCCAGCTGTCAGGCACGGTCTTGCGGAACCGCACCGGCGGATCGCGCAGCCACAGCTCCGGCGCCGGATCGAGGCGCTCAATCTTCGCTGGCAGGGTCGGCCCGTCATTCAGTACCAGGCCGTCACGCAGCCGCTGCAGCTGCTCGTCGCTGGGCGTGCCTTCCACCTGCACCCAGTAGGTCTTGTCGGCCTTGTGCCGCGGGTCGGTCAGCTTGTGTGCCAGCGTGCCGTTGTCGGTCAGCAGCAGCAGGCCCTCGCTGTCATGGTCCAGGCGACCAGCGGCATACACGCGCGGCGGCAGACCGAACCCGGCCAGGGTCGGCCGCGGCGGCACGCTGCGGTCGGTGAACTGGCACAGCACGTTGAAGGGCTTGTTGAAGGCGATCAGCATTGCAGGGGACGGCAGGCGGCGATGGGCTATTGTCCCACGCCGCGCGTCACCCCAACGGTAGCGCCGGGCCATGCCCGGCGGATACACAGTACGACCACTGCAGCGCCGCTGCGCTCGCCGGGCGTGGCCCGGCGCTACCCCCTTACGGCTTCACGAACCGCAAGGTCATGCGGTCGCTTTCACCGATGGCCTGGTACTTGGCGTCGTCGGCCTTGTCGTGCTGGTTGGTCGGCGGCAGGGTCCACACGCCATTGGGGTGGTCCTTGGTATCGCGCGGGTTGGCGTTCACTTCGGTACGCGCGTCCAGCTTGAAGCCGGCGGCCTCGGCCATCGCGATCACCTGCTGCTGGCCGACATAGCCGGTGTCATCATCATCGGCCACGTCGGCCTTGGCGCGGTGCTCGACCACGCCCAGCACGCCGCCCGGCTTGAGCACGTTGAAGAAGCCCTGGAACATGCCCTGCGCCTGGCCGGCCTTACGCCAGTTGTGCACGTTGCGGAAGGTCAGCACCACATCGGCCGACGCGGCCGGACCGAACACCGGCTTGGCTGGGTCGTAGGCCACCACGGCGGTCTTGTCGAACTGCGCCGGCGCGCCGGCAAACTTCTTTTCCAGGCCATCGCGGCTGCGCTGCTGGTAATCACGGCCGCGACCTTCGGCCACGGCCTGCGGATCGACCACCGCGGCAATGTAGTGGCCCTTGTCGCGCAGCAGCGGTGCCAGGATTTCCGAGTACCAGCCGTTGCCGGGGGTGATCTCGATGACGGTCTTTTCCGGTGCCACCGAGAAGAACGCCAGGGTCTGCGCAGGATGACGGTATCCGTCACGCTTGATGTTGTTGGCATCGCGGGTCGGCGCCTTGATCGCCGCGTTCAGCGCGGGCGACACCTGGATCTTCGTCGGCGCCACCACGGTCGCAGGCGCAGCAAGCGCGGGTACGGCAACCAGCAGGGCGGAGGCCAGCAGCAGACGGCAGCCACGCAGGGACGAAACAGCATTCATCGGGACGACTCCAGCGGAAGATGCGGCGAGACTAGCAGTCGCCGCGTCGCAGGTGTTCACAAAACGTTAGCGGCATGCGCGCGACGGAACACTGTTTTGTGGTGACCGCCGCAGCACGGTCACAGGCGGCGCTCTATGCTGGAGGACTTCCCCCAAGGAGTCCGTGTCCATGACGGCAACCCGCGAACTCGGCCGTTCCGGCCTGCATGTACGTCCGCTCGCCTTCGGCGGCAATGTGTTCGGTTGGAGCGCCGATGAAAAGGCCAGCTTCGCCCTGCTCGATGCCTTCGTCGATGCCGGCTTCAACCTGGTCGATACCGCCGATGTGTATTCGGAGTGGGTACCGGGCAACCAGGGCGGTGAATCGGAAACGTTGATCGGCAAATGGTTCGCCCGCAGCGGCAAGCGTGACAAGGTCATCCTGGCGACCAAGGTGGCCAAGTGGGCCGAGCGCCCCGGCCTGACCCCGGACAACATCGATGCGGCGGTGGAAGATTCGCTGCGCCGCCTGCAGACCGATGTGATCGATCTGTACCAGGCGCACGAGGATGACGAATCCACCCCGCTGGAAGCCACCCTGGCCGCGTTCGGTCGCCTGATCGAGGCCGGCAAGGTGCGCGCCATCGGTGCCTCCAACTACAGCGCCACGCGCCTGGCCGATGCGCTGAAGGTATCCAGCGATTACAAGCTGCCGCGCTACGAGACCCTGCAGCCGGAGTACAACCTGTACGACCGCGCCGGCTATGAAACCGAACTGGAGCCGCTGGTGCAGCGCGAACAGATCGGCGTGATCGGCTACTACGCGCTGGCCAGCGGCTTCCTGAGCGGCAAATACCGCACCGCCGCCGATGCGGCCAAGAGCCCGGCGCGTGGCGAGATGGTGGTCAAGCGTTATCTGAACCCGCGCGGCCTGCGCATCCTGCAGGCGCTGGATGATGTGGCCAGCAAGCACAACGCCAGCGCCGCGCAGATCGCGCTGGCGTGGCAGATCGCACGGCCGTCGGTCACCGCACCGATTGTCAGCGCCACCAGCGTTGAACAGCTGCACGATCTGCTGGCTGCGGCCAACCTTGGCCTGAGCGTGCAGGACATCGCGCAGCTCGATGCCGCCAGCGCCGAAGGCTGAGGCAACGGATCAATCGCCCTGCATGGCGTGGTTGCGCACCACGGGTTCGTGGTTTATGGTGCGCGCCACGTTTCAACAGCTACCGGATTCCTTCCTTGAACACACCCGCCGTCGCCATCGCCAACCTGCTGCCATGCCTGCGCATGGACGTGGCGATCCGTGCGTCGGTGAAGGAATTCCAGCTGACAACGGCCTGATACCCGCGCTGCGGAGATCGGTCGCCCCGATCTCCGAGGCTTGTCGACGCCCTCGGAATGCAGTTCCGGGGGCGTTTTCGTTTGCGTCGTCACACGTATCGGCATTGCGCCGCGCACGCCCGCGTGCCCGCACTGCAACCACAGGGAAATGCCCACGGCCGTGCCGTGGTGCTGGCCTGTGCAGGACATTCATCACGACATGGACATTCAACACAATTATCAATGGCTGCATGCCGAAGGCAGCACGCCGATCAAGGGCTGGGTGGACGGCGTTCCGCTGGAAGCCGAGGCCCACGCGCAGCTGCGCAACATCGCCGCGATCCCGTTCGTCGGGCCGTGGGTGGCGGTCATGCCCGACGTACACCTGGGCAAGGGCGCAACCGTCGGCTCGGTCATCCCCACCCGGGGCGCGATCATTCCGGCCGCTGTGGGCGTGGACATCGGCTGCGGCATGGCCGCGGTACGCACCACGCTGCGTGCCAACGACCTGCCCGATGACCTGCGCCAACTGCGCAGCGGCATCGAACGCAGCGTGCCGGTCGGCAACGGCTGTAGCGGCGAGCACCAGCGGTTGCCCGACAGCATCGGCACCCGGCTGGTGCAGTCGGGGCTGGCCGCGGGGCTGGAGCGCATCAAGGAAAAGCACCGGAAGATCCGTACCGACAAGCTGGATTGCCAGCTGGGCACGCTGGGCGGTGGCAACCATTTCATCGAACTCTGCCTGGATGAAACCGATGCGGTGTGGGTGATGCTGCACAGCGGCTCACGCGGCACCGGCAACCTGATCGGCACTTACTTCATCGAACAGGCACGGCGTGAACTGGAGCGCCGCGTGCTTGGCTTCCATCTGCCCGACAAGGACCTGGCGTTCTTCATGGAAGGCGAACCGCTGTTCGACGATTACGTGCAGGCGGTGTCGTGGGCGCAGGACTACGCACGGCAGAACCGCGAGGCGATGATGGCGCGCGTGCTGGCCGAGATGCGCCAGCGCCTGCCGAAGTTCAAGCTGGCGGCGATGGCGGTGAACTGCCACCACAACTACGTGCAGAAGGAATCGCACGCCGGGCAGGAACTGCTGGTGACGCGCAAGGGTGCCGTCAGCGCGCGTGCGGGCGAACTGGGCATCATTCCCGGCAGCATGGGCACGCGCAGCTACATCGTGCGTGGCAAGGGCAACGCGGACAGCTTCCACAGCTGCAGCCACGGTGCCGGCCGGGTGATGAGCCGGGGTGCGGCGCGCCAGCAGATCACCCTGGCCCAGCACCGCGAAGCCACCGCGCACGTGGAGTGCCGCAAGGACAGCGGCGTGCTGGATGAATCACCGGCGGCGTACAAGTCGATCGATGATGTGATGGCCGCGCAGCGGGACCTGGTGGAAGTGGTGCACACGCTGCGCCAGGTGCTGTGCGTGAAGGGCTGAGGGTTCCCGCCGCTTTGGAACACCGCCCTGGTAGGTGTCGACCTTAGTCGACACATCGCGGGGTCAGAGCCCTTTCTGCGAAAGGGATCCGACCCCGGATCCGGCCCCGCTGCTGTCTTCGCCCACCAGGGCGTGATGGATGCCGATGCCGGCGCGCACGCCTTCGGCCATCGACAGGGTGATGTTGCCCACTGTGGTGACATCACCGGCGGCGTACACATTCGCAACGCTGGTCTGCTTCATTGCATCCACCTCCACCAGCACGCCCATCGGGTGTTCCAGCAACGCGCAGCCCAACTGCTGCACCAGCGGCGTGGCCATGACCTGCGGGGCAGCGACGAACAGCGCCCGCTGGGCAATGCGGCGGCCATCGGCCAGCTCCACTTCCAGCCACGTGTCCTGATCGCCGCGCACGCCCACCACCGGCGTGTCTTCCACCTGCACGTTGCGCTGCTGCATGGCTGCGCGTTCGTCATCGCTGATCGGCAGGCCCTGGCTGAAGAAGGTGACGTTGCCCCATTCGGCGAACAACGGTGCCTTCGCCGCCGACAGCGGATGGCCGCCCAACACACCGATGGCGCCGCCGCCCACCTCGTACCCGTGGCAGTACGGGCAATGCAGTACCGTGCTGCCCCAACGCTCGGCCAGGCCGGGCAGATCCGGCAGCTGGTCGGCAATGCCGGTGGCCAGCAGCAGCTTGCGCGCGGCCAGCACCTGTCCATCGGCGGTGCGGACCTGCACGCCATCTGCACCGGCCTGCGCGTCCACCGCTTCGCCGTGCAGCCAGCGCACGGTGGGGTAATCGAGCAGCTGCTGGCGCGCGTTCTTCAGCAGCTCGGCGCCGCTGATACCGTCCTGGCCCAGCACGCCGTGCGAGTGGGTGGCGAAGCGGTTGCGCGGCAGGCCGCTGTCGATCACGGTGACCGGACGCCGCGCCCGCGCCAGGATCAGGCCGGCGGCAATGCCGGCGTAGCTGCCACCGACGATGAGGACATCAGGATTCATGGGGACCTTCCAGGGAACGGTGATGGGCAAGGTGGCGGGCGAAGTCGGCGCCCAGCTGGTCCAGCGTGCTGGCCTGCAGACGCGCTTCCAGCAGACGCTGGGCCTCGCGTGCGCCGTCCAGCAGCGCCTGGTTGACCAGCTGCTGGATCGGGCAGCCGCCGCCGCTGTCGCGTGTACCGACCTGCACCAGCGGCGGTGAGCCCACCGCCACGTACACGTCATGCAGGGTGATCGCGGCCGCATCGCGCGCCAGCTGGCTGCCGCCGCCGTGACCACGGCTGCTGTGCACCAGCCCGGCCTTGTGCAGCTGTGCCAGCAGGCGACGGATCACCACCGGATGAGTGGGCAGGCAGGCAGCCAGTTGTTCAGAGGTTCGCGGGCCGTGCTGGCCCACCAGGTGGGCCATCACATGCAGCGCGTCGGACAGTGGATTGGCGGATTTCATGTAACTACGATAGTTACATTTAAACCAACCGTCTAGCGTCCGTTTTCGTTTCATATGGACACATCTGTCCTATGAAACAAAATCTTCACCTCTCTAAACAGAACGGTAATGTGATCTGAATCCCACTTCAGGGGCATCAAGAACGGTCGATACCGCATCGCCATTCATCCGTGAGCCCCTTCCATGAACGTGTCGTCCGCTGCGCCGCGACTGCAGTCCAAGTTGCTCGGTGCCGTCTCTGTTGGTCTGGCTGTCGTCCTGCTGTGTGCCCTGGCCGGCCTGGCCTCGGCCTGGTTGAAGTTGTCCACCGAAGTGCCGCCGGAGGTGGCGCTGAGCCGCGATGCCGAACGCCTGCAGCGCGAGTTCCGCAGCCAGGTGCAGGAATGGAAGAACGTGCTGCTGCGCGGCCACGACGATGCGCTGCGGCAGCGCCACCTGGAGGCGTTCGACAGCGAAGGCCGCGTGGTGGCCCAGCTCGCGCAGCGTGTGGCGGCCAGCCCCGATGCGCGTACGCGCGAACTGGCGCAGGCCTTCAGCGCGCAGCACACGCAGCTGCAGCAGGCCTACCACGGCGCGCTGCAGGCCTTCGCCGAGGCCCAGTACGATCCGGCCGCCGGTGACACCCTGGTACGCGGCAAGGACCGACCGGTCGCCGCCGCGCTGGATGCGCTGGGCGAGCACACCGGCAAGGTGGCCGAGGCTGCGGTGGCCGCCGGGTCGCAGGATGCGCGGCACATGCTGGTGGTCAGCGGCGCGCTGACCGTGGCCGCCGCCGTCGCCCTGCTGCTGGCCCTGGGCTGGTGGCTGCGGCGTGGGGTGGTGCAGCCGGTGCTGGCGGTGGAAGCGGCCGCACGCGCGGTGGCCGCCGGCGATCTGGACCATGTGGTGCAGGTGCGCAGCCGTGATGAAATCGGTCGCCTGGCGCAGGCCATGCAGGCCGTACAGGGCACCCTGCGCAACGTGCTGGCCGCGCAGGCCGACATGGCCGAACAGCACGATGCCGGCACCATCAGCCACCGCATGGATGTCAGCGCCTTCCCCGGTGCCTATGGGCGCATGGTGGCCGATACCAATGCGCTGGTGGACGCGCACATCCAGGTGAAGATGCGCGCGATCGCCATCATGGGCCGCTATGCCGTGGGCGACCTGAGCCAGGACATGGAGCGGCTGCCGGGCGAGAAGGCGGTGATTACCCAGGCGCTGGATGCAGTGAAGGCGAACCTGGGCGCGATCAACGGGCAGATCCGCGGTCTGGCCGAAGCTGCGGCGGCAGGTGATTTCAGCCAGCGCGGCGACAGCAGCCGTTTCCAGCACGACTTCCGCAGCATGGTGGAAGGCCTGAACCGCCTGATGGAGACCACCGAACACAACCTGGGCGAGGTCTCGGGCATGCTGCGCGCCATCGCCGATGGCCGCCTGGGCGCGCGCATGCACGGCGATTTCCAGGGCGTGTTCGCCCGCATTGCCGGCGATGCCAATACCACTGCCGCGCAGCTGGCGACCATCGTCACCGACATCAAGCACACCTCCGGCAGCATCCACAGTGCAGCGGCCGAGATCGCCGCGGGCAACAACGATCTGTCACGGCGTACCGAACAGCAGGCGGCCAATCTGGAAGAAACCGCCGCGTCGATGGAAGAACTGACCTCGACCGTGCGCCAGAACGCCGAGCACGCGCGGCAGGCCAACCAGCTGGCGATCGGCGCCCACGGCGTGGCCTCGCAGGGCGGTGCGGTGGTCGGCCAGGTGGTGGCGACGATGGATGCAATCGAAGCGTCGTCGCGGCAGATCGCCGAGATCATCAGCGTGATCGACGGCATTGCCTTCCAGACCAACATCCTGGCCCTGAACGCCGCAGTGGAAGCAGCGCGCGCGGGCGACCAGGGCCGTGGTTTTGCGGTGGTGGCCAGTGAGGTGCGCACGCTGGCACAGCGCTCGGCCGGCGCCGCCAAGGAGATCAAGGCACTGATCGAAGCGTCGGTGGAACAGGTCGGTCAGGGTGCGCAGCACGTGCGCCAGGCGGGCAACACGATGGCCGAGATCGTGGCCTCGGTGCAGCGGGTGACCGACATCATGGCCGAGATTTCCGCCGCGTCGCAGGAACAGAGCGCGGGTATCGAACAGGTCAGCCAGACGGTGATCCAGATGGATGGCACTACCCAGCAGAACGCCGCGCTGGTGGAAGAAGCCAGCGCCGCCGCACGCAGCCTGGAACAGCAGGCCGACCGCCTGATCGACGCGGTGGATGTATTCGACCTGTCGAGCGACGCTGCGACGGAGGAAGCGTTGGCGCGCGCGGCGTGAGGGTTCCGCCGGGCATGGCCCGGCGCTACCAGCGCGGGTGCTGGCCCTGCGCCATCGCCTCGCCCAGATGATCGAGGAATGAGGTGATGCGCGCCGATACAGCCGTGTTGCGGTAGTACACCGCGTGGATCGGCTGGTACACATCCAGCGTCTGCGCGGCCAGTACCGGCACCAGCGTGCCGGCAGCGCGATCACCGGCGGTGACGAAATCGGACAGGCAGGTGATGCCCACGCCTTCCACCGCCAGCCGACGCAGCGTTTCACCGCTGGAAACGGCCACGTCCGGGCGCACCAGCAACTGCCCATCGGCATCGCCCGGCAGCGGCCAGCGATTCAGCGATTCCGGTTCGTTGAACCCCAGCAGCGTGTGTTGTCCCAGCCCGGCCACGCTGGCTGGCTCGCCATGGGCGGCCAGGTAGGCCGGGCTGGCCACCAGCTGCAACCGATAGCGGCCCAGCGGCCGCGCGTGCAGCGTTGAATCGGCCAGCGGGCCGATGCGGATGGCCAGATCGGTACGCCGCTCCAGCAGATCGATGTAGCGCTCGGAACTGTTGAGCTCCAGCTGCACCTCGGGGTAGCGGGCGCGGTAACCAGCCACCAGCGGTGCGATCACATGCAGCACGAAGGGCATCGCCGCATCCACCCGCAGCCGACCGGCCGGGCGCTCGCGGCGCACCGCCATCTGCTCTTCGGCCGATTCCACCGCATCGATGATCGCCCGCGCATGGCGCAGGTAGGCCTCACCTTCGGCGGTCAGGTGCAACCTGCGCGTGGTGCGGGTCAACAGGGTGGTGCCCAGTTTGTCCTCCAGCCGGCCCAGCGCGCGGCTGACCCCCGATGGGGTCTGGCCCAGCTGCTCGGCCGCCGCGCTGATCGAACCACTGTCGATCACCGCCAGGAAGGCCTGCATTTCGTCGAGGGTGGTCTTCATGCCGCCATTATTGACCACAGCGCAAGAGTGATTGGCGTGAAGAGCGGTTTTTCGGCAAAGGTGGGCCGCGCACACTGCGCCCCTCCCCTCTTCTGGACCCTGTCATGACCCGTGGCATTCCCTTGGCCCTGTTGGCGCTGACTCTCGGTGCGTTCGCCATCGGCACCACCGAGTTCGTCATCGTCGGCCTGATCCCGACCATCGCCGCCGACCTGCACGTCAGCCTGCCGTCGGCCGGTCTGCTGGTTTCCCTGTACGCGCTGGGCGTGGCCATCGGCGCGCCGGTGCTGACCGCGCTGACCGGGCGCGTGCCACGCAAGCAGCTGCTGGTGGCGCTGATGGTGCTGTTCACCCTGGGCAACGTGATTGCCTGGATGGCGCCGGGCTACAGCTCGCTGATCGCTGCGCGCATCCTCACCGGCCTGGCCCACGGCGTGTTCTTCTCCATCGGCTCGATCATCGCCACCGCAGTGGTACCGAAGGAAAAGGCCGCCAGTGCCATCGCCATCATGTTCACCGGCCTGACCGTGGCGCTGGTGACCGGCGTGCCGCTGGGCACCTTCATCGGCCAGCATCTGGGCTGGCGTGCGACCTTCCTGGCCGTGGCCGCGCTGGGCGTGGTGGCCCTGCTGGGCGCGCTGCTGTTCGTGCCGCGCACGGTGCCGCAGAGCGCGCCGGCCAGCTTCCGCCAGCAACTGGGCGTACTGGCGCAGCCGCGCCTGCTGCTGGTCTATGCGATGACTGCACTGGGCTACGGCGGCACCTTCCTGGCCTTCACCTACCTGGCGCCGATCCTGCAGGACGTCACCGGCTTTTCGGCCAATGCGGTCAGCCTGGTGCTGCTGGTGTACGGCGTGTCGGTGGCGATCGGCAACCTGTGGGGCGGCCGCCTGGCCGACCGGCTGGGCCCGGTGCCGGCGCTGAAGCGCATCTTCGCGCTGCTGGCGCTGGTGCTGTTCGTGCTGACCTTCACCGCCCACAACACGTGGTTGATGCTGCTGACCGTGCTGGCGCTGGGCGCAGTGGCCTTTGGCAACGTGCCGGGCCTGCAGGTGTACGTGGTCAAGCAGGCGCAGCGTTATGCACCGCAGGCGACCGACGTGGCCTCGGGCCTGAACATCGCCGCCTTCAACATCGGCATCGCCCTGGGCGCCTCGCTGGGCGGTCTGGTGGTGGAGCACATCGGCCTGATGCACACCCCGTGGCTGGGTGCGCTGGTGGTGCTGGCCGCCTATGCACTGACCGCGCTCAGCGGCCGCCTGGACCGCCGCGATGGCGTGGACCACCGCGCCGAGGGCATTGCCGCCGCCGCACACTGACCGGCCATGCAATGCACCGTTGCCGGCATGCATACGGTCGCTGGCCTACCCTTCCTGTTCACTCCTTTCCCCCCGTTGGAGCTTCCCATGACTGTCCCCGCCTTTGGCCTTGGCACCTTCCGCCTGAAAGACCAGACCGTGATCGATTCGGTGCGCAACGCACTGGACGTCGGCTACCGCGCCGTGGATACCGCGCAGATCTATGACAACGAGGCCGAAGTCGGCCAGGCGATTGCCGAATCCGGCGTGCCGCGCGACGACATCTACCTGACCACCAAGGTGTGGATCAGCGAGTTCAAGCACGACGCGCTGCTGGCCAGCCTGCGCACCAGCCTGCAGAAGCTGCGCACCGACCATGTGGATCTGGCGCTGATCCACTGGCCTTCGCCGAACGACAAGGTGGATGTGCCGATGGAGGAATACCTGCCCGCACTGGCCGAGGCCAAGGCGCAGGGCCTGACCCGCGAGATCGGCATTTCCAACTTCACCATCGCCCAGACCCGCAAGGCAATCGAGATCCTGGGCGCCGATGCCATCGCCACCAACCAGATCGAGATCCACCCGTACCTGCAGAACCGCCTGCTGGTGAAGTTCCTGCAGGACAACGGCATCCGCATTACCGCCTACATGAGCCTGGCCTATGGCGAAGTGCTGAAGGACCAGGTAATCCAAGCCATTGCCGGCCGCCACCAGGCCACCCCGGCGCAGGTGGCGCTGGCCTGGGCACTGCAGCAGGGCTTTGCGGTCATTCCCTCGTCGACCAAGCGCGAGAACCTGGCCGGCAACCTGGAAGCCGCCGCGATCCGCCTGACCGACGATGACATGGCGCAGATCGCCAAGCTGGACCGCGGCCATCGCCTGGCCAACCCGGAAGGCATTGCGCCGGCCTGGGATTGAGGAACGGCCGCCGGGCATGGCCCGGCGCTACCGGGCAACCGTGGGGCCGGCGCAATGCCGGCCCTTTCAGGCTGGGGGCGAAGCCCTGCGCAGGTGGTCCAGCACCTCCTGCACGTCCAACGGCTTGCACAGGAAACCAGCCGCCCCCAGCGAACGCGCCCTTTCGATCACCTGCGGGCGAGTGTCGGCACTCATCACCAGAATGGGCGGTGCGCCTGCCGTGCGTGTTGCGTCCTCGAGCACCTCCCAGCCACTGCACCCGGGCATGTGCAGGTCAAGCAGCACCACATCGGGAGCCAGCGCCGCCATTACTTCCTTCGCCTCACGTCCATCGTGCCGACAGCTGAGTCGGTGACCCGCACACGCCATCAGGCGCTCGACCACCTGGCGGTTGGTGTCTACATCTTCGAACAGCAGGCAATGCAGCGGCCGCACCGAGGCGGCGTGCGCCGCGAACAGTTCCGCAAGCGAAGGTGAATCATCGCCTGCGGCGACAGCAGGCGCGCTGAAACTCCATTCAAACGCTGCGCCTCCCCACTCGCTGCGGCCCACCTCGATCGTAGCGCCCATGGCATCGGAAATCAGTCGCACGATGTAGAGCCCCAGGCCCACGCCCTGCTCGCAGCGAGCATCGCCCTCGCTCACTTGTACGAAGGGGGAGAAGATCGCCTGTCGATCACCCTCGTCGACGCCGCAACCGGAATCGGCGACCACCACCCGTACCCGCCACGCTCCAGCACTGCTCCTGGCCTCGACGGACACGCGTGTTTCGCCACCCATCGGGCTGAACTTGATGCCGTTGCAGACGAGGTTTGTCATCACCTGTTCGACCCGTCCTGCGTCGGCCAACATCCATACGGCAGGATCGCAACGCCCGATGTTCAACAGCACGCCTCGCTCTTCTGCAGCAGGTGCGCAGCTCGCTCGCATCGCCTCGACGATGGATGCCAACGAACAAGGCTCGCGCCGCAACCGCAGCCTTCCACCGTCCATGCTGGCGACGTCCAGCACATCATCGATGCGGTGCCGCAGCGCCCGCGCCTGCCGGGCCACCACTGCCAGTGAACTTCGCTGGGCAAGGGTGGCCGTATCCACTTCGAGCAACTGGATGCCGTTGATGATGGCGTTCAAGGGGGTTCGCAGCTCGTGGCTCATCGTTCCCACGAACCGCCCCTGGGCCTGGCGAGAAGCAATGGCACGCAGGGCGATGACGCGCATGGCGGCGACAAGGGTGGCCACCACGGCAGGTAGCAGGATAGTCAGCGCCAGGGCATACGCCAGATACGCCGGGCGGGAGTACCAGTAGCCCGCCGGCGCGGCCCACAGCAACCCCAGCGCCGTAGCGACGATCGCCGGCACGATCGCGCCTCGCCCATACACCGCGGTCGCGGCGATCACCAGGAAGGGCAGCGTTGCGTTGAGGGTCATCAAGAGGATGAACGCCGCATCGACCTGCATCGTCACCATGGCCAGACTGAGCAGAAGACCTGCCGCATCGCGCCACGCTGTACCCCAATGCTGGAAGTAATTGACCCAGAGTGCCCATGCCGCCGACACGCCCAGAAGCGCGACGGACAGGGGCAGCACCCGCGTGGCCTCGTTTGCCAGCACCGGCTGCGGTCCATCACTCCAGATCCAGCACCAGAGTACTGTCAGCGCCTGCAGCAGGACCCTGAACAGACTGGCGCGCGGCTCCTGCAGACAGGACAGCAACACTGCCAGCCGATCCATTTCCAGCGCACGTGCGGCTTGAAGAAGGGCGGTGGGACCTGAGGGAATTGAATGGATCGATTCGGGTCGCATGCAGGTGTCGCCTCACCGGTATGGAACAAAGGAACGCTGCAGAAGGCGCTGGGCCGCGGCAGCGACGGCGCATGACCGCTTCCGCACCACCTCGGTTGCCATGCCCGATTGAAGGGAATCACTGAGGTCGTCGCACGCGCTGGCCACCATGCCGCTACCCAGGACCGAGGTGATGCTCTTCAGGGCATGCAGGCGTGCCAGCTCTGAATCCAGATCGCAACACGGCTCGTCCATGGCCGCCAGCGCCCACTGGGAGATCGCGTGGTCCACCGCTGCCACGAAGCGGGGCAGCTCGGAGCGCGACGCCGATGCCATCATCCGGAGCACGGAGCCTTCGCCGAGCACAGGCCTCTCCGTGGACGGCACAGTTCGTTTTCTGACGCGCATGACGCTCCTCCATGTGTCGCTTATGACCTGCTTTCGCAGACCGCGGGCGGCCAAACGCGACGTAGCAATGAGCTAATCGCGACAGCACGCGCGGACGTAGAACTACTGCATCCGCTCGTGAACAAGCGCAAAAACGCTGGGAAACAGCGCGGAAAGCACATAGCCAAACGCCGCTCCAAGTACTACGCCCCCAAGGATGACGATCGCTCTAGCCACGGGTGACAGCTGCTTCAGATCCATGGCATCCAGCATCCACACAACGATGGCACCGCGCCATCGGAATCCATTCAAATTCGTCTGGGGTGCTCCGTGCTGGTCCTCACCATTCTTCTTCTGCTGCTCTGCACGGCCCTGGTCGCCGCCCGGCGCCTGCGCAGCGCGGCGCTGCTGTCCCTGCTTCCCCTGGCGATGCTGGCCAGCGCAACGGCGCCTGCAACGCAATGGATGCTGGACCGCGCCCACATGCCTGCTTCATTCGAACCGAACGATGACCCACAGGACACCGTGATTGTCCTGCTTGCCGGCGGCATCGATAGCGACGACCACGGTGTGCGGCCAGGCCTGGCCGGGTACAGCCGCCTGCTGACAACGGCACAGCACCATCTTCTCTGCCAGCAGCAGCAGCGGCGAGCGTGCACTGTGATCGTCAGCGGCGGGGCGCCACGTGCGGGGCAATCCAGCGAAGCGGGCATCTACGCGCGCGAACTGGCCGCGCTGGGCGTGCCGCTGGATCACATCGTGCACGAGGGGGCGAGCGCGAATACCTGGCAGAACGCCCGCAATACCAGTGCGATCCTGCGCTCTGGAGTGTCCCGCGTGGTACTGGTCACCTCAGGCCTGCACCTCAAACGCAGCCTGCTCTACTTCCGGCATTTCGGCGTGATCGCAGAAGGTGTTTCCAGCGATCGGCTGCGCGCCGCACCCGGCTGGCTTCCATCGGCGCTGAATTTTCTACTGGTGGAAGTGATGCTGCACGAGCGCATCGGCGTGCTCCGCTACCACGTCTATAACCGCCTGGGATGGAACGAGCCGCCCCTTCCGCTGGCCCCGCTCACTCCCGCAACAACCACCCGCGCATCGCCGCATTCACTTCGTCCGGCTTTTCCATGGGTGCCAGATGCCCGCAATCGGGCACCACCACCAGCTGCGACTGCGGCACCAGCACGTGCATTTCCTCGCTCACCGCCAACGGCGTGATGCGGTCGTTGGCCCCGCAGACAATCAGCAGCGGATCGCGGTAGGCGGCCAGCACGTCGTGGCCATCGCGGCGTTCCAGCCCACTCTGGCGCAGGAATACCTCGGCGCCCAGGCGCGCGGTCATGTCACGCACGCGCTGCACCAGCACGTAGTCGTCCAGCCGCGAGGCATCGATGTAGCTGCGCATCAACGCATCACCAAAGCCATGGAACTTGCCCGGCAGGCGCACGCTGGCGCGCTGGCTGCGGCGCTGTTCGGCACGCTCCGGCGAATCGGCATGGATCGAGGTGTCGATCAGCGCCAGCTGCAGCACGCGCTCGGGCGCGATGCGCAGGATCTGCTGGGCGACGAAGCCCCCCAGCGAGAAGCCGGCCAGGGCGAAGCGGTGCGGCGCCTGCGCCAGCACGTCCTCGGCGACCGCCTGCAGGGTTTCACCACGGGTCTGGTCGCCCACCGTGCAGTCGGCGATATCGGCCAGGTCGGCCAGCTGCGCGCGCCACAGCTCGGCATCGTTGAGCAGGCCGGGCAGCAGCAGAAGGGGAATGCGTTCGGTCATGGGGGTATTGTCGCGCCGGCGGGGCGACGTGGCCATGCCGGAACGGGCGATTGCACGGTAGAGTCGAGCTTGCTCGACTGCGCTGCACACATCAGTCGAGCAAGCTCGACTCTACGAAGATCCAAAGCAGTCGAGCAAGCTCGACTCTACTAAACGCCTAAGCGGTCGAGCTTGCTCGGCTCTACGGCGGGGCGGCGGCGATCTCAACCTGCTGCACCGGCAGGGTCACCACCATCACGGTAGGGTCGTCCGGGTCCAGCTTCGCCTTGAAGCCCAGGCTCTGGCACATCGCCAGCATGGTGCTGTTCTCGCGCAGCACCTGCCCTTCCACCACGTCCAGGCCCAGCCATTTGGCGTACTCGATCATGATCGCCATCAGGCGCCAGCCGATACCGTGCCCCTTCAGGTCCGAGCGGATCAGGATGCCGTACTCACCACGGTGGTAATCGGCGTCGGCATGCAGGCGCACCGCGCCCAGCATGTCGCCGCTGCGCGGATCGATGGCCACCAGCGCTATCGAGCGCGCGTAGTCGAGCTGGGTCAGGCGCGCGATGAACTCGTGGCTGAAATGCTTCACCGACTGGAAGAAGCGCAGGCGCAGGTCTTCGTCGCTGACCCGGGCGAAGAACGCGCGGAACAGCGCATCGTCTTCCGGCCGTACCGGGCGCACGAAGGCGCGTCCACCATCAGACAGCTCGATGGTGCGCTCCCACTCCTTCGGGTACGGGAACACCGAGAAGCGCGGATGGCCACGGCCCTTGTGCAGGATGCGCGAGGGTGCGATGGCCACGCGCGCATCGAGGGCGAGGATGCCCTTGCTGTCGACCAGCAACGGGTTGATGTCCAGCGTGCGCACTTCGGGAATGTCGGCGGCCAGCTGCGCCAGCTTCACCAGGGCCAGCGCCAGCGCGCGTTCGTCGGCAGCCGGCACATCGCCATAGGCCTTCAGGATGCGCGAGGCGCGGGTCTGGCCGATCAGTTCGTGCGCCAGGCGCAGGTCCAGTGGTGGCAGCGCCAGCGCCTTGTCGTTGATCACTTCCACGGCGGTGCCGCCGCGCCCGACCACGATCACCGGGCCGAAGGTTGCATCATCAGCAATGCCGACGATGATCTCGCGCGCCTTCGGCCGCACGATGGTGGGCTGCACCAGCAGGCCGTCGATGCGCGCATCGGGGCGCAGCTGGCGCGCGCGGGCAAGAATCTCGTTGGCCGCGCTCTGCACCGCCGGCAGCGTAGCCAGGTTCAGGCGCACGCCGTCCACTTCCGATTTGTGCGGAATGTCCGGCGACAGAATCTTCAGCGCGACGGTGGCACCGCGTTCCAGCAGCGGCTGGGCCAGGTCCATCGCTTCGTGCGCATCGCGTGCGTGCAGCACTGGCGCGGAAGGAATGCCGTAGGCCTTCAGCAGTTCATGGGTGGCCAGCGGATCGAGCCACTGCTGGCCATTGGCCAGCGCGGCATCGACCAGCGTGCGTGCCCGCGCCGTGTCCACGCTGAAATCCTGCGGCAGGCTGGGTGGGGTTTCCATCAGCGCGTTCTGCGCCTCGCGGTAGCGCACCAGGTGCTGGAAGCCGCGCACGGCTTCGGCTTCGGTCGGATAGGTCGGCACGCGCGCCGCATTGAGCGTGGCGGTGGCCTGGTCATCGTTGCCCAGCCAGACCGCGAACACCGGCTTGTCGCGGTGGTAGCGCGGGCGCAGGCCCAGGGTCCGGGTCAGCGCCTGCGCCGCATCGGCCGATGAGGTGAAGGCGGTGGGCACGTTGACCACCATCACCGCATCGTTCTCGCTGTCGGCCAGCAGCGCTTCGATGGCGGCGGCGTAGCGATCACCATCAGCGTCGACCACGATGTCCACCGGGTTGCTGCGCGACCAGCCCTGCGGCAGCACTTTGTCCAGCGTCTGCACCGTGCTGTCGGACAGCTGCGCGAGGGTGCCACGCAGCGCGACCAGCTGGTCCACGGCCAGGCGGCCGACGCCGCCACCGTTGCTGAGCACGGCCAGTCGGCGGCCCGGGAACGTGCCGAGGCGGCCCAGGGTTTCGGCCGCGGTGAACAGCTCGTCCAGCGCACTGACGCGCAGCAGCCCGGCCCGATTGAAGGCGGCGCCGTAGACATCATCGGCACGGGCAAGGGCCTGCACGTGGGTATCGGCGCTGCCGGGCTGCACGCGCTCGGCGCGGCCGGACTTCACCACCACCACCGGCTTGGCACGCGCAGCGGCACGCGCGGCCGACATGAACTTGCGCGCGTCCTTGATGTGTTCGACGTACAACAGGATGGCGCGGGTGCGGTAGTCGGTGGCGAAGTAATCGAGCAGATCGCCGAAGTCGACGTCCATCGTATCGCCCAGCGACACCACGGCAGAGAAGCCGACCGAACGCGCCACGCCCCACTCCACCAGCGCCGCGGCAATGGCCGAGGATTCGGAGATCAGGGCGAGGTCGCCGGCCTGCGGGAAATGCGCGGCGATGCTGGCATTGAGCCGTGCGTGGGGCGCGATCACGCCCAGGCAGTGCGGGCCGAGGATGCGCAGCCCGTGCTTGCGTGCCACGCTTTCGACCTGCGCCGACAGCGAGTCCGGGCCTTCGCCCAGGTGCGCGGTGAGGATGATGGCCGCCTGCACGCCGCGCTCGGCGGCGGTACGCACCACCTGCGGCACGATGGCCGCCGGCGCGGTGATGACCACCAGGTCGGGCACCCAGTCCAGGTCCTTCAGCCGCTTCACCGTGCGGATGCCATCGATTTCGGCGTGGCGCGGGTTGATCCACGCCACCTTGCCGGGGAAGCCGGTGCCACGCAGGTTGCGCATCACCGCGCGGCCGGCCGAGCGTTCGCGCGGGCTGCCGCCGATCACCGCAACCGACTGTGGGCGGAACACGGACTGCAGGTGGTAGGTACTCATGCGCCTACGGTACCGAAATTCCGTGGTGAAGGGGCCGACGAAGGGGTCGGATCCCTTTCCACCGGAAAGGGCTCTGACCCCGGCGTGACCGTTGCGTGCCCACCAAGGTGGGCACCTACCAGAGCACGGGGCGCGCGTTGGTGTAGGGGTCGCATCCCTTTCCGCAGGAAAGGGCTCTGACCCCGGCGTGACCGTTGCGTGCCCACCAAGGTGGGCACCTACCAGAGCACGCGGCGCGCGCTGGTGAAGGGGTCGGATCCCTTTCCGCAGGAAAGGGCTCTGACCCCGGCGTGACCGTTGCGTGCCCACCAAGGTGGGCACCTACCAGAGCAGTTACAGCAGGGTGCCGTGCAGGATCATGGCGGCGATGCTGAAGTAGATGACCAGGCCGGTCACATCCACCAGGGTGGCCACGAACGGCGCCGAGGCGCTGGCCGGGTCGAAGCCCAGGCGCTTGAGGATGAACGGCAGCATTGAACCGGACAGCGAACCGAAGGTGACGATGCCCACCAGCGCGGCGCCGATGGTGATGGCCAGCAGCACCCAGTGCTCGCCGTAATCGTGCAGGCCGCCCAGCTGCCAGATGACGATGCGCACGATCGCCAGGCAGCCCAGGATCGCGCCCAGCACCATGCCGGTGGGCACTTCGCGCAGGGCCACCTTCCACCAGTCCGCCAGCCGCAGCTCGCGCAGCGCCAGGCTGCGGATCAGCAGCGAGGTGGCCTGCGAGCCGGAGTTGCCGCCCGAACTCATGATGAGCGGGATGAACAGCGTCAGCACCACCGCCCGGGCCAGCTCGTCTTCGTAATGCTGCATGGCGCTGGCGGTCAGCATTTCGCCCAGGAACAGCACGCTGAGCCAGCCGGCGCGCTTGCGCAGCATCTCGAAGAAGCCGATCTGCATGTACGGCTTGTCCAGCGCTTCCATGCCGCCGAACTTGTGCGCGTCCTCGGTGGATTCCTCGATGAGGGCATCCAGCACGTCATCGACGGTGACGATGCCCAGCAGGTGCTGCTGCGCGTCGACCACCGGAATGGCCAGCAGGTCGTGGCGGCGGATCAGCCGCGCCACTTCCTCCTGGTCCATCGACGCATCGACGGTGACCGGTGGGTTTACCTGGGCCACGTCCAGGATCGATTCCTCCGGCAGGCCGGTGATCAGCCGGCGCATGGTCACCACCTGCTGCAACTGCTGGCTGGCCGGGTCCAGCACGTAGATCGCGTAGACGGTTTCGCGGGTGCGCTCGACCTGGCGGATGTGCTGCAGGGTCTGCGCCACGGTCCAGCTGGCGGGCACTGCCACGAATTCGGTGGTCATCAGCGCGCCCGCGGTGTTCGGCGGGTAGCTCAGCAGCGTCTGGATGGCCTGGCGGGCTTCGCTGCCCAGCAGCGGAATCAGCCGCGCGCGCTCGTCGTCGTCCAGCTCGTGCACGATGTCGGTGGCGCGGTCGTCGGCCATCAGGCCGAGCAGCGCGGCGGCACGGGCCGGCGGCAGCGCGGCCACCAGTTCGCCACTGCGGTGCAACTCGGGGGCTTCCAGCATTTTCACCGCGCGCGGCAGCGGCAATGCGGCCAGCGTGTCAGCGGCGCGCTGGAGGTCGAGCGTATTGAGGAATTCCACCGCGTCGGCGGTGTTGTAGTCGGCCAGGGGGGCGGCCAGTGCGGCGGCATCGGCCACCGGACGCAGCAATTGCTTCTGGTTCATGGATCTGCCTTTCGTGGGTGCGACCTCGCGCAACGCCAACGCAGGCAGACCGTCCCGATGTCAGGCGGTTGCCATTGCTGGCGTCGAACGAGGTCGACTTCTACTGTCGCTGGACATGGGTTGGGGACTCCGGATGGGTGTACTGCCGCGAGAGACCGGCAGCGGCGGGCAGTCTGCGCCCGCCGCTCGATGGGGTCAAGCCGGGCCAGCGGTGGCCCGCAGGGGTTCAGTCAGGTCGGCGAGCGTGCGCAGGCCACCATCGCTGGAGCGCGCCCGCAGCATCACGTACAGCTGGTCGAGGGCGGCTTCGGCCCGTGGCCGGTCGCCGGCATCGCAGGCCTGCTGCAGCGCGTGCTGGGCCTCCTGGATGAACGTTTCCAGCCGGTGCCTGAGCAGCCACGCGGCGCGTTCCAGGCGCATCGTGCCACGCGACGGCCGGTGCTGCAGGCGGGCCAGCGCGCGGGACAGACGCGACAAGTGCTGCGGATAGCCGGCCAGCACCTCGTGCAGCGAAGAGGGCAGCGGCAGCGGATCCGCATCGACGGCATCCAGCGCGGGATCGGCGGTGCCGCCGGCTTCGGCGTCCAGCCAGTCGGCCAGGCGATCGCGCAGGTCCTGCTCGCTTTCCGGCAGGGTGATGTCGCTGGCGAATACCTGCACCGCGTAGCCCTGCCCTTCCAGCCCCTGCACCAGATGGGTGAGGTAGTCGTCGCTGCGCGCGCTGACGTCGTGCACGAAGGCATCGAAGATCACGTTCCGGCGCAGGTCCACCGCGGCCGTCAGCAGGTTGATGGCCCACCGGTGGGCGTCGGGCTCGGTCCACTCCTCCCAGGCCTGCGGCTGCTGGTGGCGCATCAGTCCGGCCTGCGGGTGGTGGTGGCGCAGTTCCCCCATGTCGATGTGCACGGCGTCGTTGCCCAGCTCGCGGCGGGCCGCCTGCAGCAGCGGCAGGACGCCGGCACCGGGCTGGCCGACCAGGATGACGGCGCGTGGCTGCGCCTGGGCGGTGGACGTGGGTATGCCGGAGAGGGGCGCGATCTGCTGGGAGAACAACCGCGCGTGGGCCTGTGCGTCCATGGGCACACGGATCTGCATCGCCTTCATTCCATTGATGACCTGCCCGCACTGTAGTCCATCGCAGTCATTGCCTCCGTGAGCGGTGCCCGGGACGCGGGCCGCCGTGTTGTCGTGCCGTCACCCGCGCGCGCGCATAATGGCCGGGCGGCAGCCACGGCCGCGTTCCCCCAGCCAGACGACCGCAGCGCAGGCCCCCATGAGCAGGTATTCCCATGCATAGCGGTGGTCTGGAACTGGCGCTGGTACTGCTGCTGGCCGCGGTGATCGCGGTGCCGGTGTTCAAGAAGTTCGGCTTCGGCGCGGTGCTGGGCTACCTGGCCGCCGGCGTGGTGCTGGGCCCGGACGGGCTGGGCTTCGTGCAGGATGCCGACCGCATCCTGGGCGCGGCCGAGATCGGCGTGGTGATGCTGCTGTTCGTGATCGGGCTGGAACTGTCACCCTCGCGCCTGAAGGTGATGCGGCGCTCGGTGTTCGGTGCCGGTGCCGCGCAGGTCGCCGTGTCCGGGCTGCTGCTGGGCGGGCTGTTGCTGCTGGACCATTTCCAGTGGAAGAGCGCGCTGGTGGTGGGCATTGCGCTGGCCCTGTCGTCCACGGCGGTGGGCCTGCAGCTGCTGTCCGAACACAAGGCGCTGAACAGCGACCATGGGCGGCTGGGGTTTGCCATCCTGCTGTTCCAGGACCTGATCGCCATTCCGCTGCTGGCTGCCATTCCGCTGCTGGGCGGGGCGCGCAACCAGACCCTGCGCTGGGAAGATGCGGCGGTGGCGCTGGGCGCGCTGGCGGTGGTGATCCTGTGCGGGCGTCCGGTGCTGCGGCGGGTATTCGGCGTGATCGCGCGCACCCGCAGCCCCGAAGTGTTCACCGCCACCGCACTGCTGGTGGTGCTGGGCACGGCGTGGTTCATGCAGGAAGCCGGCCTGAGCCCCAGCCTGGGCGCGTTCCTGGCCGGCGTGCTGCTGTCCGATTCGGAATTCCGCCACGAACTGGAAGCGCAGATCGAACCGTTCAAGGGCCTGCTGCTGGGGTTGTTCTTCATTGCCGTGGGCATGGGCATCGACCTGGACCGCATCGCGGCCGAGCCGTGGCTGATCGCCACCGGGGTGGGCGTGCTGCTGCTGGTGAAGTTCAGCGTGCTGTACGCCATCGGCCGCGTCGCCCGGCTGACCTCGCGGCAGTCGCTGTTGCTGGGCAGCGTGCTGTGGCTGGGCGGTGAGTTTGCCTTCGTGGTGTTCAACGAAGCGCAGCGCGCGCATCTGCTGGGCAACGCCAACCACGATCGGCTGGTGGCCGTGGTCGGCCTGTCGATGGCGCTCACGCCGCTGCTGATGATCGCGCTGCTGAAACTGCTGGGGCGCGAGCCCGCCGCGCCACGTGACGCCGCGCCGGCTGACAAGGTGGTACCGGACAATCAGCCCAAGGTGTTGATTGCTGGCATGGGCCGCTTCGGCCAGGTGATCGCGCGCCTGCTGACCGCGCAGAAGGTGCCGTTCGTGGCGCTGGAAGCGAACCCGGACACCGTGGCCGACCTGCGGCGCTTCGGCAACCAGCTGTACTACGGCGACCCGACCCGGCCGGAGATGCTGCGCGCCGCCGGTGGCGAACACATCGACGTGTTCGTGATCACCGTGGACGACCCGGAAACCAACCTGCGCGCGGTGCGCATGGTGCGCCGCCTGTACCCGGAAGCGAAGGTGCTGGCGCGTGCGCGCAACCGCCAGCATGCGTGGCGCTTGATGGACATGTCGGCCGAGCCGTTCCGCGAAGTGTTCGGCACCAGCCTGGAGATGAGCGGCCGCGTGCTGACCGCGCTCGGTGTGGCGCCCGACGTGGCCGAGCGCCATGTGCAGCGCTTCCGCGAGCACGACGAACAGCTGCTGCGTGACCAGTACCTGGTGTACGACGACGAAGCCGCGGTGATCCAGACCTCACGCGATGCCCGCAACGACCTGATGCACCTGTTCGAAGCCGACGCCGAGCGCGACAAGTAGATCCACGCCGTGCGTGGATGAGCGTGCATGACGCCATGCAGGGGTCAGAGCCCTTTCCTGCGGAAAGGGATCCGACCCCGCGCCTCAGCCGTTGTCGCGCAGGAAGCGGGCCATGGAGGACACGCCCGGGACGCGCGGCTCGAACTCGCCGGCCACGTCGATGAAGCCGCGCATGACCGCGATTTCGCGCGGGCTGCGGTTCAAGCTGTCGCGTGCTTCCGGATCGGCGCCAGCGCGCAGCAGGCGCTGCACCAGCAGCGGCAGGCCATGCAGCGCCGCCAGATGCAGTGGGCCGAATCCGCGCGGGTCGCGCACGTCCAGGCTTACGTCTTCATCCAGCAGTCGCTCCACCGCCGCCATCACCACCTGTTCGTCGCAGGCGGTGCCCGGCTCGGCGCGCGCGCCCAGCAACAGCAGCAGCGGGGTCACCGAACCGGCGGCGGCCTGGTCCGGCTCCGCACCGGCCAGCAGCAGCGTGTCCAGCAGGGCCAGCAGGCGTGAACGGTCGCGTGCGCTGAAACCGTAGAGTGCGGCGCAGTGCAGCGGCCCCAGCTGCTGGGCATCACCGGCGTGCACGTCGGCGCCGGCGGTGAGCAGGCGCGCCACGATGTCCGGCAGACCCAGTGCCGAGGCCAGCATCAGCACGGTCACACCACCGGGCAGGCGGTGTTCCAGCTGCGCACCGGCATCAAGCAGGGCCGACACGATATCGACCTGGCGCATGCTGACGGCCGCCGACAACGGCGTGGCACCGCTGGCGGCACCATGCTGGGGATCGGCGCCACGGGCCAGCAGCAGATCGACCACCGCCAGGTGGCCGCCGCCGGCAGCGCGCAGCAGCGCGGTACAACCCTGCGCGTCGACCGCATCGATGGCAAAGCCCAGATCGTTCAAGCGGCGCACGGCGTCGACGTCGCCGGCCATGGCCGCGGCCGGCAGATCGCTTTCGCGCAGGGTGCGGCGCGGCAGCGGCCACACCCGCCAGTCCAACCAGTCGGCCAGATCACGGCGGCCGATCGACAGCGCCACACCCAACGGGGTCTGGCCGTCGGCGGCGCGGGCTTCCGGCGATGCCCCGTGCTGCACCAGCAGCTTCAGGGCGCCCTCGCGGGCCAGCGCGGTGGCCAGGTGCAACGCGGTCATGCCGTGGCTGTCGCGTGCTTCGCGGTCCACGCCCGCGTTCAGCAGGGCCTGCTGCAGGCGCAGCCAGCCCAGGCGCACGGCCAGCGACAACGGCGGATCACCGGCCGGCGAAGGCGCGAACGGATCGGCACCGCGTTCCAGCAGTTCCAGCGCAAGCTGTTCCAGGCCACGGGCGGCCTGGTCATGCTGCGCGCACGCGGCCAGGAAACGGGCCAGGCCACCGCGCCCGGCCGGCGACAGGCCACGCTGCAGCATCACCTGCAGCGCCGGCACCGCATCAATGCCGCGGGCCAACAAGGCGAACATCGGGGTGTCGGCACAGGCGTCGCGCACATACGGGTCGGCGCCGTGCCCCAGCAGCCAGTCCACCGCGCGCGGTTCCAGCGCCAGCTCCGGGTCCAGCAGCAGACCGCCCAGCTCTTCCGGCTGGCACAGCCTGGCCAGTGCGGCCATGCCTTCGGTATTGCCGAAGCCCAACGCTTCGCGCAGCAGGGTCAACGGCGGGCGATCAGGCAGCAGGCCGGTGGCCGTTGCCGCGTCGCCACGTTCGGCCAGACCATCGCTGACCGCCGCCGGCAGCGGGTAATTGGGATCAAGCAGGGCCACGATCGCCCAGCGCCCGGCTTCGGCGGCGTAATCGACGGCACGCCGGCCCAGCGGGTCACTGCCATCGGCGGCAATGCCCAGGTCGACCAGGCGCTTGACCAGCAGCGGCGACACATCGTCGGCCATCGCTGCCAGCAGCACCGCGTTGCGGCCTTCGCCATCCACCGCGGTCAGGTCGGGCTTGTGCGGCAGCAGGTGTTCGATGACCGCCGCGCGGCCGGCGCGGGCCGCTTCCAGCCACGGGGTGCGGCCCAGCGCGTCGCGCGCTTCCAGGTTGGCACCGGCACCCAACAGCACCGCGATGATGTCCACGTGGCCGGCCAGCGCCGCGTCATGCAGCGCGCTGCGGCGCTGGCGGTCGCGCGCATCGGCACGGGCCTTGTGCTTGAGCAGCAGCTGCACGCCGGCCGGGTCATCGTCTTCGGTGGCTGCCGCGGCCAGCAGCACCGGGGTGCCATCGGCGGGTTCGGTACGTGCACCGCGCTCGAGCAGGAAGCGCGCCAGGCGCCAGTTGCCGACCTGACAGGCGACGGCCAGCGGCGACCAGCCTTCCTGGTTCAGCGCGTCCACTTCGGCGGCGGCATCGCGCAACAGCGCGGCCACGCCCGGGTCGGAACTGCGTGCGGCATGGTGCAGCGGCGTATTGCCGTCGCTGTCGGTGGCGCGCGAATCGGCGCCGTTGGCCAGCAGGGTCATCACCGCTTCCGGTCGACCATGCCAACTGTCACGGGTGGCCGCCAGCAACGGGGTCATGCCGCGGTGCGGGGCATTCACATCAACCCCGCGCCCGATCAGTTCACGCAGCAGGCGCAGGTCGGGCAGTACCGCGGCCAGCACGGCCAGGCTGCGCTGGTCGCGCCAGTTCGGATCGGGCAGTGCATGGGCGTCGGCCCCGGCCTGCAGCAGCTGCAGGGCGCGATCGACACGCCCGTGGCGGGCCGCTTCGAACAGCGACGGGGTGAGTTCCTGCGGCGCCATGGCCTCCAGCGGCGTGCTGTCGGCCGCGCCAGTGAACAGCGGTGCCGGATCATCGCTGGCGGTTTCAAACACACCGGGACGCAGCGCCACCAGGGGCGCCGGCTGCACCTTCTGCAGCAGCAGGTGCAGCAGCGGCGACAGCAGCAGCACGGCCAGCGTGGCCGGCCAGCGCGCGCCTTCGGGCAGCAGCCCAGGCCAGGCCGGCAACACCACCAGCGCAGCCACCGCCACCACGATGGCGGCCACGCCTAGGCCACGCCAGGCGCTCAGATCACGCCCGGCCAGTGCCTGCCAATGCGGGCCCAGGCCACCATCCAGGCGTTCGACATCGTTCCACAGCGGCCAGGTACGCCAGGCGGCCAGCAGTGCGGCGCTGACCAGCACGCTCAGGCCCAGTACGGCAGCCAGGCTGCCGCTGTCACGCAGCGCAGCCAGCGGCCAGGCCAACAGCAACGCCAGCAGCAGCGGCGCAGCGAACCACAGCGCCAGCAGTGCCGGCACGTCCTGGCGCAGGGTCTGCTGCAGCGGCAGAAGCGCGCGGCTGCGCCGCCACCACGACACGCCCAGCGCGAACGCCGGCTGCGCCAACGCGGCCAGCACGGCACCGGGCAGGCCGCCCAGCGCCGAACCGAGCGCCAGCAAGGCGCCCAGCCCGAAGGCCGCGGTCAGGGCGCGCGAACGGGACAGCTCAGTCATAGTGGCGCGGCATCAGGCTGGCCACCGACGGCGGCACCTGCAGATAGAAACCGCGTTCGACCAGTTCGCTGCGGACCTTTGCCGGATCGGCCTGGGCCAGGCGCCGCGAGGCATCCAGCGCGACATCCAGCACGAAGGTGAGCGCGCCCAGCGACGCTGCCAGCGGCGCAGGCAGCGCACTGAAGTCATCACGGCGGGCGAGATAGACGTAGGTGTCCGGCTTTTTTTGGCTTTTATAGACGTAGGCGTGCATGTCCGCGGGACGATAACCCGGGAAGAGCCATGATTGTGTCGGAAAGCCGGGGGCGGGGAAAGCCGTCACGCGACGATGGCGGCGCGATCGACGGCGTTTCCCCACCGGGGTTCAGCAATGTGGCGGTGGCGTTCAGCCAGCGCCGGGCAACGCGCAGGCCTTACTTGACCTTCGCGTAGGTGCCCTTCAGCGCCACGCCTGCCAGGATCGCGCCGGCATAGCATTCGTAGTTGGTGGCGCTCTTGAACTCGTTCTTCTTGTAGTAGCTGACGATGTCGACCACAGCGTTCGCGCCGCGCGACTTGGCGCCGTCCTGCAGCGCGCGCAGCGCCGACAGGGCCACCCAGCGGCAGGCTTCTTCGTCGCTCTTGTTGGCGGCGTTGGTCTTCTTGTTGGTCACATCTTCGCCCAGGCGCTGCTGCACGCTGACCGGCTGGCCGGCCAGGTAGAAGCGGACGCTGCCGTCGATGCCGGCATCTTTGGCGGCCTGCGAACTGACCAGGTCACGCAGGGACTGCTCGACGCGGGTGTCACGGGCCGAGGCGGTGGAGGACAGGGCCAGCAGCGCGGTGGCGGCGGCGATCAGCAGGGTGCGGCGCATCGGAACATCTCCTTGTTGGGGTGCGGGTACAGCGGGTCACTCGCTCCAGCGGCGGAACACCAGCGAGGTGTTGATGCCGCCGAAGGCGAAATTGTTGCTCATTACGTATTCGGCCTGCAGTTCGCGGCCCTGGCCGGTGATGAAATCGAGCTGGCCACAGCGCGGATCGACCTCGCCCAGGTTCAGGGTGGGCGCGAACCAGCCGGCGCGCATCATTTCAATGCTCATCCAGGCCTCGAACGCACCACATGCGCCCAGCATGTGGCCGACGTAGCTCTTCAGCGAGCTGATCGGCACGCGGTTGCCGAACACCTGGGCGGTGGCCTGCGTTTCGGCAATGTCACCGTGGTCGGTGGCGGTGCCGTGGGCGTTCACGTAATCGATCTGCGATGGCTCCAGGCCGGCGTCTTCCAGAGCCAGGCGCATGGCCTGGGCCATGGTGTCGGCGCTGGGCTGGGTGACGTGCTGGCCATCGCTGTTGGTGCCGTAACCCACGATCTCGGCCAGGATGGTGGCGCCGCGCGCCTGCGCGTGCTCCAGGTCTTCCAGGATCAGCGTGCAGGCGCCCTCGCCCAGCACCAGGCCATCACGACCGGCATCGAACGGGCGCGGGGTGGTCTGCGGGGCGTCGTTGCGGGTGCTGGTGGCAAACAGGGTGTCGAACACCGCTGCGGCGGTCGCGTCGAGCTGTTCGGCGCCGCCGGCCACCATCACCGTCTGCTTGCCGCTGCGGATCGCTTCATAGCCGGCGCCCACGCCCTGGCTGCCCGACGTGCAGGCGCTGGACGTGGTGTAGACGCGGCCGGACAAGCCGAAGAACACGCCGATGTTCACCGGCGCGGTGTGGCTCATCATCTTCAGGTAGGTGGTGGCACTGATGCCATCGGTGGTGAATTCGTGCAGCATGCGGCCGAATTCGCCGGTGGCTTCGTGGCTGCCCGACGACGACCCGTAGGCCACGCCGGCGCGGCCGCTGCGCAGCACCGGGTGCTCGAACAGCCCCGCTTCGCGCAGCGCCACTTCGGTGGCGCGCACCGACATGATCGCGACCTTGCCCATCGAACGGGTGGTCTTGCGGTTGTAGTTCGGCGGCAGGTCGTAGTCCTGCGCCGGCGCAGCCAGCTTGGTGTTCAGGCCGGCATACACGTCCCATTCGGGCATGCTGCGCACGGCATTGCGGCAGCTGCGCAGATGCGCCTGGATGGTCGGCCAGTCGTGGCCGAGCGGACTGATGGCGGCGGCACCGGTGACCACGACGCGACGATCGGCGGCCATCAGATCATGCCCCCGTTCACCGAAATGACCTGGCGGGTGATGTACCCGGCCGGCTCGGACAGCAGGAACGCCACGGTGGCGGCCACTTCGTCCGGGCGGCCCACGCGGCCGGCGGGAATCAGCTTCAACGCGTGTTCGACCACTTCTTCATTCAGCATGTCGGTCTCGATCAGGCCCGGGGCCACGCAGTTCACGGTGATCTGGCGGCTGGCCAGTTCCAGCGCCAGTGCCTTGGTGGCACCGATGATGCCGGCCTTGGCCGCGCTGTAGTTGACCTGGCCGCGGTTGCCGGCCACGCCGGACACCGACGACAGGGTGACGATGCGGCCCGGCTTGCGACGGCGCACCATCGGCATGATCAACGGGTGCAGCACGTTGTAGAAACCGTCCAGGTTGGTGTGGATGACCTGGTCCCAATCGTCTTCGGACAGCGCCGGGAAGGCGCCGTCACGGGCGATGCCGGCATTGCAGACCACGCCGTAGTAGGCGCCATGCGCTTCCACGTCGGCTTCCAGCGCCGCACGCGCGGCAGCGCGGTCGGCCACGTCGAAGGCCAGCACGCGGGCCTGTTGGCCCAGTGCCTGGATTTCAGCGGCCACGGCCTGCGCTTCTTCCACGCGGCTGCGGCAATGCACCACCACGTCGAAGCCGTCGCGCGCGATACGCAGCGCAATGGCCCGGCCGATACCCCGGCTGGCGCCGGTCACCAGCACACTCCGATTCCCTGTCATGCCTGTCCACTCTCCAGATAGGCCATCGAGTCGGCCGGTTCGAACACCGACACGTTGGCAACTGCCCATTCTTCGTCGCCCGCCAGGATGCGGCAGGCGAACATTCCCAGCCCATTGTCGCCCAACAGCTCGCAGCGCGCCTGTACGCGCAGGCAGGTGCCGCTGGGGAAGCTGCTGCGGTGGCTGCTGTAGCGGCGGCTGCCGAGCAGGAAGCCCAGCTGCGGCGGCCGCCCGGCGGTGCGTGCACGGCACCCCGCCCACGCGGCAATGGCCTGGGCCATGTATTCGATGCCCACCCAGGCCGGGATGCCGCCGTCTTCGACGAACAACCCCGCCTCGGGCACGACCAGCTCGGCCTCGATGCCTTCATCGTCCCAGCGCACGATGCGCTCCAGCAGGCACATGTCCTGGCGGTGCGGCACCACGTCTTCGATGGCGTACAACGGCCTGCTCACAGGCGCTCCAGCGCCAGCACGGCGTTGCTGCCACCAAAGGCGAAGGAATTGCTGAGGGCACGCCGCGGCGCGTCGGCAAGGCGCTGGCCGGGCGTCACCAGCGACAGCGCCGGCAGCGCCGGGTCGGCCACGCCGTCCCACCAGTGCGCGGGCAACTGCTGCTGCGGATTGTCGGCCAGCACGATCCAGCACAATGCGGCTTCGGTCGCGCCGGAGGCGCCCAGCGTGTGCCCGGTCAGCGGCTTGGTGGAACTGGCCGGCACGCGCGTGCCCAGCACCTGCGCCACGGCCTGGCTTTCCATGGCGTCGTTGTGGCCGGTGGCGGTGCCGTGCAGGTTCACGTAATCCACCTCCTGCGCGGCCCAGCCAGCGCGCTGCAGCGCCTGCTGCAGGGCATCGATGGCACCCAGGCCCTGCGGATCGGGCGCGGACATGTGATGGGCATCGGCCGATTCACCCCAGCCGGCCAGCTGCACCGGACCGGGCTCGCGGGTCAGCAGGAACAGCGCGGCGCCTTCGCCGATGTTGATGCCGTTGCGGTGCTGCGAGAACGGATTGCAGCGCTGCGGCGAGACAGATTCCAGTGCACTGAAGCCAGCAACCGTGAAGCGGCACAGCGAATCGGCACCACCGGCGATGACCGCATCGACGATGCCGGCACGCAGCATGCGCGCGGCCGACATCAGCGCCTTGGCGCTGGACGAACACGCGGTGGACAGTGTCCAGGCCGGGCCCTGCGCGCCACTGCGCTGGCGCACGAACTGGGCGGCGGTGCCCATTTCCTGCTGCGCGTAGTCGAAGCCCTGCGGCCACTGGCCCTGCTCGGCACGGGTGCGCAGGGCCTGTTCCGATTCGCCGATGCCCGAGGTGCTGGTGCCCAGCACCACGGCAACACGCGGTGCGCCATAGCGCGCAATGGCCGCCGCCACCGCCGGCGCGATCTGCGCCAGGGCCACCTCCAGCAGCGCGTTGTTGCGGCCGCGCAGTGCCACCGGAAGTTCGTCCAGCGTGGGCAGCGGCGTGCGCACTTCACCCAGCGCCAGGGTCTGGCCCGGCAGCACGGTGTCGTTGTCGCTGAGCCCGCCCGGGGCATCGGCAAACAGCGCGGCGGCCACGTCGGCCCGGCCCGCGCCCAGGGCGCAGACCAGACCCAGGTCGTTCAGGAAAATCGGTGCGGTCATTCGTCCTGCCCGGCCATGTCGATCGATTCAATGCGCAGGGCATAGCCCTCGGCGCGGTTGTCCAGCTCCACGCTGCCATCGGCGCGGCGCTGCAGCAGCAGCCACACCGTGCCGTCGCGTGAGAGCGTGCGCTGCTGGCCGTCATCGGCCACCTGCCAGCCCGCCGGCAACGCTGCGGCAATGGCAGCGGTCGGCCACAGCGCAAACTGCAGGTCGTCCAGCACGCGCTCGGCACGCACCTGCGGCGGCAGCCACGGCGCCCGCTGCTGGGTCAGCTGCTGGCCATCCCACTGCAGGCGCACGCCGGTCTGGCCCATCGCCTGCACCGCCAGCTGCACCTGCTGGGCATCGGCTTCCAGCAGCGCATCGAGGTCGCGCTCGTGGCTGCCGAAGCGGAAATGCAGCTGCTGCTGCAGCGCCAGCGGCGCCGGCAGGCTGGCCGGCGGCAAGCGCAGCGGCGGCAGCTCGACCAGGGGCCGCGGCATGCGGCTGGCACAGGCGGCCAGCAGCACGCACAGCAGCACGGCCGTGAAACGGACGATCAGGCGCTGCACAGTTCCTCCAGCACACGCATGCGGCGGCCGCTGTCATCGGCCACGTAGGGGTTCTTGGTGTCCCACGCATAGCCGGCCAGGATGGAGCTGATCATGTCGCGCACGGCAGGCTGCTGGTCGGGGTGGTAGATGATCTTCTGGAAACCGCCCTGGTACCAGGCTTCGACGAAGCGGCGGAAGGTCTTCACGCCGGCACGCAGCGGAATCGAGAACTCCGCCTCCCAATCCACGGTTTCACCGGCGTAGCGACGCTTCAGGCATTCGCTGGCCAGCTGCGCCGACTTGAAGGCGATGGTGACGCCGGAGGAGAACACCGGATCGAGGAACTCGCCGGCATTGCCCAGCAGCGCGTAGCCCGGGCCCCACAGCGAGCTGACGTTGGCCGAATAGCCGGTGATGCGGCGTACCGGCAGCACCGCCCATTCGGCGTTGGCCAGCAGGCGGGTCAGGTTCGGGTCTTCGCCCACGATGGCCTGCAGCTTCTGCAGATCTTCGCCTTCATAGCGCTCGAAGAACGACGGCTCGGCCACCACGCCCAGCGAGCAGCAGCCGTTGGAGAAGGGAATGGTCCAGTACCAGACGTCGATGTGCTCGGGGTGGGTGGTGATCAGGATCTTGTTGCGGTCGAAGTCGGCCTCGGCCGGGATGTTGTCACGCACGTGGCAGAAGATCGCCCCGCGCACCGGGAAGTTCGACGGCGATTCCAGCTGCAGCAGGCGCGGCAGCAGCCGCGCGAAGCCGGAGGCATCGAGGATGAAGTCCGCTTCGATGCGGTACTCGCTGCCATCGGGGCGGCGCACGCTGACCGCCGGCTGCTCGCCCGGCTCGACCGCCAGCACTTCATCGCCGAAGCGCAGCGTGGCGCCCATGCGCTCGGCGCCGCGCGCCAGCACGTTGTCGAAGTCGGCGCGCTGCACCTGGTAGGTGGTGCCCCAGCCGGGCGAGAACTTCTGGCGGAAATCGAAGGCGGTACGTGCTTCGCCATGCACGAAGGCCGCGCCGTTCTTGTACTGGAACCCCGCTTCCACCACGTCCTGCAGCAGGCCGGCCGCCTCGATGTACTCCATGCTCTGCGGCAGCAGGCTTTCGCCGATGGAGAAGCGCGGGAACTGCTGGCGCTCCAGCATCAGCACCTGGCGCCCCTGCTGGCGCAGCATCGCGGCGGCCACCGAACCGGCAGGACCGGCACCGATGATCAGGATTTCAGTACGTTCGACAGCATCCACAGCAGTATTCATCGGGGCGTCCTTGTTGCTCGATCAGGTGGAAAGAAGGGAAAACGGCGGTGCCGGCCTCATGCCGGCGGCAGGTCATGCGGCGGTGGCCGGAACAGCGGCGAGATCAGCCAGACCAGGCCGATGCCGAACAGCAGGGTGAGCCCGAACGCGCGCAGCGCCGGGGTCTGCGACAGGCCGAGCAGGCCGAACGACAGCCAGGTGCTGGCCGCGCCCACGCACACCGCCAGCCAGGCACTGGCATCGCCGCGGTGCTCGATCAGGAAGATGCCGTAGTCGATGCCCATGCCCAGCAGCAGCATCAGCGCCAGCACGTTGAACAGCTGCAGCGGCTGCCCGAACAGGCCAAGCAGGCCCAGGGTGAGCGCACCGGCTATCAGCGTGGGTGCGAACACCCGCCACGCCTGGCGGCGGTAGCGCAGCCACAGCGCACCGAACACCAGCGCGATGCCGACCAGCAGCAGGCCGCCCATCAGCTTGCGGTAGTGGCCCAGCAGCTTGGAGAAATCGGCGGTGCGATCGACCCAGCGCACGCCGGGCAGGCCTTCGGCCGCGCCCTGCAGGGTGGCCAGCGCATCGGCACGCGACAGGTCGTCCACCATCACCACGCTGACCTTCTGCCCGCCCACGCTGCCCACCCACAGGTGGCGGAACGGCTTGGACGCTGGCGAGGCCAGGAACGCCTGCGCGGTCAGCGGACCGGCAGCGAAATCCGGGCGCGGCAGCGGTTCGCCCACCGCTTCGCCCACCGCCGACAACACGCCCGGTTCGACCTTCGCGGTCAGCGCGGCATCGGCCTGCTGGCGCGCCGGCGATGGCAGCCAATCGCTGATCGCACGGTAGCCACCAATGCGCTTGTCGTGGGCCAGCACGCGCAGGCGTTCGGTCAGCGCTTCTTCGCGCTGCAGCAGCTGTGCGTCATCTTCGCCCTGCACCAGGTAGAACTGCGCCGGGCTGGGCATGCCCAGCAACTGGCTCAGGCGGATCTGTTCGGCCATCAGCGCCGGCGGCGATGACTGCAGGCTGCGCAGATCGTCGTTGCTCTGCAGGCGCGCGATGCCGATGGCCGACAGCGCCAGGGCAGCGACGATGAACACCGTGACCGGGCGCGTGCCGTGCAGGCGCGGGAAGCGCTCCAGGGTATTGCCCAGCCACTGCGAGAAACGGGTCTGGCGGATGTCACCGCCGTCCAGCCACGGGAACCAGAAGATCACCGTCAGGAACGCGGCCGCCAAGCCCACCACCGAGAACAGCGCCATCTGGCGCAGGCCGGGGAACGGGGCCAGGCCCAGTGCCAGGTAGGCCAGCGCGCTGGTCAGCAGGGCCAGCCACAGGCCGGGCAGCAGGTGCCGCAGCAGCTTCCAGCGGCGGTCGGCCGGTTCGGCCTGGCGCGAGGCAAACCAATGGATGCCGTAGTCCTCGGCCACGCCCACCAGTGATGCACCAAACACCAGGGTCAGCACGTGCACCTTGCCGAACACCAGCACGGTGACCGCCAGCGCCACGCCACAGCCAATCAGCAACGACGCGGCCACCAGCAGGATCGGCCGCAGCGAACGGAATGCCAGCCACACCAGCAGCAGCACGGCGGCCAACGAGCCCCAGCCGATCGTGTTGATCTCCTGGTTGGCCTGTACGGCGGCCGCTTCGGCATGCAGCGGCACGCCGGCATGCAGGATTTCCAGATCCGGTGCAGCCGCCTTGGCGGCCTGGCCGGCACGTTCCAGCAGGCCATCGATATGGCGTTCGCCATCGAGCTGGAAAGCCGAGCCCGGCGTATCGAACTGCAATGCCGCCCAATGCTTGCCTTCGGCTTCCAGCAGGCCGTCATCGCCCAGGCGCAGGCCCGAGCCCTGCGCCTGCTGCTGCCACCACTGCGGCCACAGCGACAGCGGGTCCTGCCGCCAGTCGGTCAATCGCGGTGCGCCCATCGGGCCGTACAGCGCGCCCAGCGCCTGCTCGGCCAGCGCGCCCGGTTCGGCATGCTGCAGTTGCTCGCGCTGGCCTGGGGTCAGCAGGCGGTCGCGGTAGGGCGCATAGAACGCGCGCGCTTCATCGAACCAGCCTTCGATCGAGCCACTGGGGACCAGCAGCCCGCTGTCGGCATCGCCGGCCATCGCCTTGGCGAAGGCGGCCTGCGCCTGCTTGGCGGCGGCACCATCGGTACTGCCCAGCAGCACCACCACCTGGCGCGAGCTGCCATCGGCAATGCGCCGGGTGACATCACTCAGCAGGCGGTCGTGCGCATCCTGCGGCAACAGCGCCAGGATGTCGGTGTCGATCCGCGACTGTTCGCTCCACAGCCGCCACTGCTGCACGCCCAGCACCAGCAGCACCAGCAGCCAGGCAATGCCCAGCCAGTGCCACCAGCGGCGCAGGCGGTCCGCTCCGTTCGCGCTACCCAGATCAGTCAAAGCGGCGCGCCTCGTCGGCATTCAGCGCGGCCGGTGCTTCGCTCAGCGCGCTGAACTGGATCTGCGTGCGGTCCTTGTTGGCCTCCACGATCTGCACCTGGCGCACGTAGCGGTCGCCCTGCAGGGTGAGCGATTCGAAGGCCTTGGCCAGCATCGCCGACTTCGGGGTCAGCTTCAGCGTCCAGCCCTGCCCTTCGCGGCTGGCCTGCACGTTGAACTGGCTTGACAGCGCCTGCACGTCACCGCTCATCAGCGCGAACATGATCGCGTTCACCGAGCGCATGGCCGGCTGCTGCCGCGCATCCAGTTCGACCCGGGTGCTGCCGTCGCGCTGGCGGCTGAGGATGCGGTCGGCGGTGACCACCACTTCTGACGGGAACGGTTTGAGCGTGGTCCAGATGACCCCGTGCTGGCGTGCGACCACGAACTGGCCCTGCGAGCGCAGCGGGTTCTTGAAGCCACTGACCTGCTTTTCCTGGGTGAACTGGCCACGCAGCACGTCGGGACGCGCCACCGCCTGGGTGATCGCATCCACCGCCGGATCGGCGGCCTGGACCAGCGGCGCGGCGGCCAACAGCAGCGCGCACAGCAGCGCGCGCGGAACGGTGAGCAGGGTCTTCATGGTGCAGGCACTCCCAGGCGCTGCCACAGCACCGGCGGGCACTGGTACAGCATTTCCTTGCTGGCCGCGTCCACCGCGACCTGGATGGTCATTGCACGGGTCAAGCGCTGGCCGCTGCCCGCGTCGAAGATTTCGTACTCGATCTTCAGCCGGTTCTCCCATTCCACGATGCGCGCGACGACGCGCAGCGGCTGGTTGAACAGCAGCGGGCGCACGTACTTCACCCGTGCATCGACCACCGGCCACAGGTAGCCCGATTCGAGCATCTGCGGGTAGTCGTAGTCGTAGCGGCCGAGCAGCGCGCAGCGCGCGATCTCGAAGTACTTGAAGTAGTTGCCGTGCCAGACCACGTTCATCGGATCGCAGTCATGGAAGGCGGGGGTCAGGGTGATTTCCCCGACCAGTTCCGTGTGTTCATTCACCGGCATACAGTTCCCAGCGTTGCGCGCGGATCTCCACCAGCAGTTCCCGCAGTTCGCAATCCAGCGCGCGGTCTTCTTCGACCAGGGCGATGCGCTGCCCCAGGTCGGCGTACATGTCGGCCAGACTGCCATGCAACTGCGCGTTCAGGCCAACCCGCTCGCGCAGCGCCAGGCCCTGGCGGGCGGCGATCAGCATGGCGGCCACCACCTGTTCGGTCAGCTCGATCACGCGCAGGCAGTCGCGCGCGGCGATGGTGCCCATGCTGACCTTGTCCTGGTTGTGGCATTCGGTGGAGCGCGAGAACACGCTGGCCGGCATGGTCTGCTTCAGTGCTTCGGCGGTCCACGCCGACACGCTGATCTGCAGCGCCTTCAGGCCATGGTTGATGGCCGCGCGCGGGCCGGTGGCCGCCGACAGGTTGGCCGGCAGGCCGTGGTTGTAGCGGGCGTCGACCACCAGCGCCAGCTGCCGGTCCAGCAGGTCGGCCACGTTGGCCACGGTGTTCTTCAGCGTGTCCATCGCCAGCGCGATGTGGCCGCCGTAGAAATGACCGCCATGCAGGATGCGTTCGCCGTCGGCATCGATCAGCGGGTTGTCGTTGGCGCTGTTCAGTTCGGTTTCGATCAGCTGACGCAGGAACGGCAGGCTGTCTTCCAGAACACCGATCACGTGCGGCGCGCAGCGCAGCGAATAGCGGTCCTGCAGGCGCTGTTCGTTGCGCGGCGGGCGCTCGCTGTGCAGGTCGCTGCGCAGGCGTGCGGCGATGCGGCCCTGGCCCGGGTGCGGCTTGGCGGCGAACAGGGTTTCATCGAAGTGGTGCGCGTTGCCATCGCTGGACAGCACGTTGAACGCGGTCAGGCGCGTGGCCATGCGCGCCAGGTAGTCGGCGCGCTGCCAGGCCAGGCAGGCCAGGCCGGTCATCACCGCGGTGCCGTTCATGATCGCCAGCCCTTCCTTCGGCCGCAGCTTCAGCGGGGTCATGCCGATCTTCGCCAGCACCGGGCCGGCCGGCTGCACCTGGCCGTCGAACAGCACCTCGCGCTCGCCGCACAGCACGGCGGCCACATAGGACAACGGGGTCAGGTCGCCACTGGCGCCGACCGAACCTTCGGACGGAATCAGCGGCAGCACGTCGTGCCGCAGCAGCGTGGCCAGGCCTTCCAGCAGCGGCACGCTGACGCCGGACATGCCGCGCACCAGCGAGGCCAGGCGCGCGGCCAGCACGGCGCGCGTTTCCGCCGGGTCCAGGTAACGGCCCAGGCCACAGCCGTGGTAGGTGTACAGGTGGTGCGGCAGCTCGGCCACCAGCGCCGGCGGAATGTTCACCGTGCACGAATCGCCGTAGCCGGTGGTCACGCCATAGATCACCCCGTCCTCGCGCAGCAGGCGGTCGAGGAAATCGGCGCCGCGCTGGATATGCGCGCGGAACGCGGGGGCTTCGCTCAGGGCGGCCTCGCACTGGCGCTGGGCCAGCGCCACCACGTCTTCAATGGTCAGCGGTGCATCACCGAAACGGCACACGGGTACGGCGTCAGTCGTCATGGGGGGCCTGATCCCAGAAGGGGAAGAAATTGAACCAGTCCAACGGGGACTGGATGACCTGGAGCTCCAGCCAGCGCGCGAAGCGCTGCGCCTGTTCGGCCAGGGCGGCATCACGCGAGCCACGCGGCAGCACCACGCGTTCGGCGAACTGTTCAAACGCCACGCGATAGCCATCGCCATCGTGCAGGCAGGACATGGTGTAGACCGGGCAGGCCAGCGCAGAGGCCAGCACATAGGCACCGATCGGGAACGGCGCGCGGTGGCCCAGCAAATCGGCCATCACGCTGCGACCGCCCTGCACCGGTACGCGGTCACCGACGATGGCCACGAAGCCGCCGGAGGCGACTTTGTCGGCCAGCATCATCGCCGTGGCCGGGCCCATTTCGGTCACCTGCACCAGCTCCACCGCGGCCAACGGGTCCAGCCGCTGCAGCAGGCGGTTGAAGCGCTGCGCATGGGCGGTGTGCACCAGCACGGTGATGCGGAAGCCGGGCACCTGCTCGGCCAGCACCTGGCACAGTTCCAGGCAGCCGATGTGCGCGGTCAGGATCAGGCCACCTTCGCGGCGCGCGATCTTGCCCAGCACCAGGTCGCGCTGCAGGTGGATGCGTTCGGGCGGGTAGCGGCCGCCCAGGCCCAGCAGCTTGTCCAGCAGCGTATCGGCGAAGCTGAAGAAGTGGCGCAGGCTGTCCCGCCAGGTGGGCGCGTGGCCCAGCGCACCGCTGTGCGCCTGCAGCCGCTGCAGGTACTGCATCGAGGCCTGGCGGCCGACCCGGTTGCCCAGCCAGTGGCAGGCCACCACCGGCCACACGCACAGGTGGAACGGCCAGCGCCCGAACCAGCGGTGCACCCAGCACAGGAACAGCACACCGGCCACCGAGGTGGATTCGCCGATGTCGGCCCAATGCGGTGCGTCCTGCGTGCGCGCCATGTCAGCCCTGGCCCCGCAGGCGGCGCCACAGCAAGCGCGGCGCGCGCGGCAGCATGCCGAAGAACAGGCGCGTGTGCATGCGGCTGATGCGCACGTTGTCGCGCCACACATCGAAATGGGACACGCCATCGGCCGGATAGGTCACGCGCGTGGCCAGGTGCTCCACCGGCACCTGCCGCCAGTACAGGCGGACCATGATTTCGGTATCGAAATCCATGCGTTGGCCGATGGTTTCCTGGCCGACCAGGGCCAGCACCGGCGGCAGCGGATACACCCGGAAGCCGCACATCGTGTCGCGCAGGTGCAGCGACAGCGTGTTGATCCAGACCCAGACATGGGTGGCGTAGCGGCCATACAGGCGCGCCTTGGGCACGCTGGCATCGTAGGCGGGAATGCCGCAGATCACCGCCTGCGGCCGCGCGCGGGCAGCGGCAATGAAGCGCGGAAGATCGCCGGTGTCATGCTGGCCGTCGGCATCGATCTGCAGCACATGGCTGTAGCCAAGCCCGGCCGCTTCGGCAAAGCCGGCCAGCATCGCCCCGCCCTTGCCCTGGTTCTGGTCCAGCCGCAGCAGATCGACGCCCGGCTGGGTGGACAAAGAGCGCAGCACGGCCGCGCACGCACGCGACGAGCCATCATCCACCAGCAGGCACGGCAGGCCGGCCGCCAGCACGCCCTGCACGACCGCGCCGATGGCGTGTTCGTGGTCGTACACGGGAATGACCACCAGCGGCGCGAAGGCGCTACCGGTCGGCGCCGGCTCAGTGCGCATCGGTCAGGATCACCTTGCCGCTGGCATGCACGCCGTGCAGGGAGGTGTAGCGGAAGGTCAGCACGCCGCGCGGCGCATCCCAGTCCAGCTGCAGGGTCAGCTCATCGCCGGGCCGCGCTACTTTCTGGAACTTCACCACGTCCATGCGCATGAACCCGCTGGGCAGTGCGAACGCCTGGCGGCCGAAGCGCACCGCCCAGTCCAGCTGGGCCACGCCGGGCAGGATCGCGGCCTGCGGGAAGTGGCCCTGGAAGGCGCGCAGCGCCGGGTCCAGGGTCATCCGCAGGGTCGCGCTGGCGTCGCCGCGCTGGTCCCACTGCGGCACCGGCAGCAACGGCTGGAACAACGCCGCCAGCGCCGCCTGGGTCACCTTGCCCTGGGCATTGATCGGCAGTGCCTGCACCAGCCGCCAACGGCGCGGGCGGGTCACCGCATCGTGGCCCTGCGCCAGGCGTGCGCCCAGTCGCTGGCCCAGCGCACGGCGCGCGCCGTCACCGGCAGCGACCAGTGCGGCATCGGTGGGTACCACCACCGCCGCCAGTTGTTCGCGGTGCCCCTGCAGCACCAGCACGCGCGCGTCCTCCACTTCCGGATCGTCGCGCAGCGCACGTTCCAGTGCGTCCAGGGACACCCGGCGCTCTTCGATCTTGACGATGCGGTCGGCACGCCCCAGCAGGCGGAAGCGGCCATCGGCCAGGGCCTCCACCCGATCCTGGGTACGCCACCAGTCGGCGCTTTCCAGGTGCGCCGATGCCACCGCCAGGCAGTCCTCTTCGATGCGCCACTGCACGCCCGGCAGCGGCTGCCACGGCGGCATGTCGGTATCCCAGCGGCGCCAGGCGATGCCACCGGTCTCGCTGCTGCCATACACCTCGGTGGGGGCCACGCCCAGCCAGCCACGAACCTGCCGTGCGGCATCTTCGGGCAGCGGGCCGCCGGAGGAGAACACCGCGCGCAGGCGCCCATGCAGGCTGGCCCAGTCCAATTGCTCGGGCAGGCGCTTGAGGTGCGCCGGGGTGGCCACCAGTACGCTGTCGGCCGCGGCCAGGGTCGCGACCAGGTCTTCGTGGAAGAACCGGCGCGGCTGGATCAACCGGCCCGCCGCCAGCGGCCACAGCACGCGGAACAGCAGGCCGTAGATGTGCTGGTGCGACACGGTGCCGTGCACCTGCGCGCCGTCCACCTGCGCACCGAAGGCGGCCTGCAGCGCATCGACCTCGCGCGCCAGCTGGTCCATGCGCTTGCTGATCGCACTGGGCTGGCCGGTGCTGCCGGAGGTGAACACGCACAGTTCGCAGGCGCGCTCATCCAGCATGCCCAGCGTGCCGTCGATGGGGGCAGCGGAAACCAGCGGCCGGTAATCGGCCGACACATCGCCGACAAAGCCAGCGACCTGCGGCTGCAGCGCCTGCAGGGTGGCGGGCAGGTTGTCGGCGGCCAGGAACACGCGCTTGCCGGCATGCCACGCGCCGAACAGCGCTGCGGCGAAGGCGATGGCATCGTCGAAGTACAGCGCCCAGTCGCGGCCATCGGCCGCAGCGAACGCATCACGCCAGGCCAGCACCTGCTGGCGCAGGGCGCGGTGGTCCAGCGCCACGCCGTTGCAGACACCCACCGGGCGATCCGGCTGCGCCACCACCATCAGGCGGTCCAGGGCGATCCAGTCAGCCATGCGCATGTGCCGCCTTCACCCGCCGCCGCACCAGCCACTCACCTGCAAACAACACGCCCATCATTACGTACGCCAACAGTCCGTTGTAGAGCATCCAGACCCGATCCGACGCATACAGCGCGGTGAGCAGGGCCAGGCCTCCGTTGAAAACAAAAAAGCCGCACCACACCTGGGTGACGCGACGGGTATAGACCACCGCAAACGGTGGCAGGTCCGGTTCCTGCAGGCGCGCCAGGCGCTCCACCAGCGGCGGGCCGAAGCGCAGGCTGGTGGCGAACACGCACAGCATCACCACGTTCACCAGCGCCGGGTACAGTTTCAGCGGCAGCGCCTGGTTGAGCACGGTGGCCAGCCCGGCCAGCAGGCCGGCACCGGCGGCGGCGGCCCACCACAGCGGTTGCCGGGTGGTCAGCGCGCGCAGCAGCGCCAGGCCGAACAGCAGCAGCGACAGCCAGCGGGGCTCGAAGCGCCCCATTGCGGCATACACCAGTACCGGATACGCCAGCGAAAGCGCTGCCACCACGACCACGCGTGCCCGAGCCATGGCCGTGCCGTCTACGCTGCGGTCAGGCGGCAGCCTGACCAGGCAACAGGCCATGCACGACATCCACGATGTCCTGCACGGTGCGCACGGCCTTGAAGGCTTCCGGCTGCAGATTGCGACCCAGCAGCGGCTTCAGCTGCACGATCAGGTCGACCGCATCGATGCTGTCGATGTCCAGGTCGTCATACAGGCGCGCCTCCGGGGTGATCCGGGCCGGCTCGATCTCGAAGCTGTCGGTCAGGATGCGGACGATGCGCTCGAAAAGTTCATTCTTGGTCATGGCTGTTCCTGCGCCTTACGACTGGCGGGCGGCGACGAACTCGCCGAGCGCGCGCACGCTGGAGAAATGGCGACGGGTTTCTTCAGAGTCGGCCGAGAGGCTGACACCGTACTTCTTCTGCAGCGCCAAGCCCAGTTCCAGCGCGTCGATGGAATCGAGGCCCAGGCCTTCAACGAACAGGGGCGCGGTCGGATCGATGTCCTCCGGCGTGATGTCCTCCAGTGACAGCGAGGAAATGATCAATTCCTTGATCTCGTGCTCAAGTGCTTGCACGGGTCGGATCTCCAGACAGGTCGAAATAACGAGTGAGGTGGTCGGTGACGCGACGGGCCGCCAAGGCATCCCCCCTCGGCGAGTCATCTTCGGCCAGGAACGGCGCGATCGCGATATCTTCGCCGATCTGCAGCTGAACGTGAAAACGACGTGAGGGCACACGATACCACTTCTGGCCCTTGGTCAGCGTGGGCGGGGTGCAGGTGATGCGCACCGGCGTGATGTCCAGCCGACCGCGCACGGCGATGTTGGCCGCGCCGCGCTGCAGGCGCAGCGGCTGGCCCGGCACGGTGCGGGTGCCTTCCGGGAAGATGACCAGGGTGCCGCCGGCGTGCACGGCCGCCACGCAGTCATCCACCAGGCCGGCGCCATCGTCGTTGGCGATGTAACCGGCGGCGCGCACGGGGCCGCGCATGAACGGGTTGCAGGCCACCGCCCGCTTCACCACGCAGTCGGCGTTGGGCAGCAGGGCGATCAGGCAGACCACGTCGATCAGCGTGGGGTGGTTGGCCAGCACCAGCAGGCCGTCACGCTGCAGGCGCTCGCGCCCGTCCACCTGCAGGGTCATCACCCCCAGCCGGCACATCAGCCAGACGTGGCTGGCGAACGCCCCCTGCACCACCCGCCGCGCACGCCGCCGCCGCGCCACCGGGTCGCGCATCAGCAGCAGCAGCGGCATCACGAACACGCCCAGCAGCAGCCCGCCCACGCCGAAGGCAGCAAAGCTCAGGCCGGTGCCGAACACCCGCCAGGCGTGATCGAGGCGGCGCAGCGCCTCAGACACGGCGGCTCCAGCACCAGCGCTGGCCCTGGCTGACATGCTCCAGGGTGGCGTCGTCGCCCAACAGGAAGCGATGCAGGTCCAGCGCGTGCGGCAGCAGGCCTGCGCGCGTCTGCGGCTCACCCTCGGCCGCCTGCCAGGCCAGGCGCAGACCGGTTCCGGCGGCGTCTGCTGGCGCCAGACGCCAGCACCAGGCGAAGAACGGGTCGGGTTCGTCGGCGAATTCCGCGTAAATGTCGGGCAACGCGGATTCATAGACCACGATGCGCACTTCCGGCGCGCCGTCAGCCAGCAGCCCCGCCGCTTCCAGGCAGGCCGCTTCCACGGTGGCCTGGCCGGCGGCCAGGGCCAGGTAGTTGCCGCGGTGGCCGCGCGCGATCGAGTACAGCGCGGCAATCGCGTTGTGCACCGACAGACCGAAGCCGGTGGGCGACAGCGGCTCGTTGGCGGCCAGCGATCCCAGCAGTTCCATGGAACGGGCCACGTCGCCGTGGCGGCTGGCGAACACCAGCGGCACCTGGCTGTCGGCGCCCTGCCCGTCTTCGCACCAGCAAGCGGTCTGGATGGCCATGCGGCCCAGACGCTCGATGCGGCGCCGCTGCATGGCCGGAATTTCGGCCAGCGCCGGCGTGCCCTCGCCCTGCGGCAGGAACGGCGCCTGTGCCCAGCCCATCCAATGGCTACGTTCGGTCAGCCCGGGTGCCCAGGCAGCCCAGTCGACTACGGAAAATTCAATCATTACCGGTGATGTTTGGATGGGCAAACAATAGGCACGAGCCAGTTACGGCGACGCGCGGCAGCCCCCCATTCCTGCAGCCGTGCGTCCGTCCAGGACGTCGCCGGTCGCCCCCCTGGCGGCCGGAAAGGAGCGCACGCTAGCACGTCCGGCGCAGGGAATACATGTTTCACAAACCCCAACGGGCAGCGGTCACCATCCGCTGCCGTGGGCCACGCCTCAGTGGTAGCCGGCCCCTGCGTGTACCTTGCCGCGGAATACCCGGTACGACCAGGCCGTGTAGCCCAGGATGACCGGCAACAACAGCACCAGCCCGACCAGACTGAACCCGAGCGACGAGGCCGGGGCGGCGGCCTGCCATAGGGTCATCGACGGCGGCAGCAGGTAGGGCCACATACCCAGCACCAGGCCAGCGAAGCCGAGCACGAACAGGCCCAGGCTGAGCAGGAACGGCGGCAGGTCGCGGCGCGGGTGGGTGGCGCTGCGCCACAGCGCGGCGGCCACCGCCAGGGTCAGCAGCGGTACCGGCGACAGCCACCAGAAGTTGCCATCGCTGAACCAGCGGTCCATCAGCCGCGAGTGCAGGAACGGCAGCCAGCTGCTGACCAGCCCCATCGCCACGATCACCGCGGCCACCAGCGGCCGGGTCAGCTGCCGCGCCAGTGCCTGCACGCGCCCTTCGGTCTTCAGGATCAGCCAGGTGCTGCCCAGCAGTGCGTAGCCGGCCACCAAGGCGGCCCCGGTCAGCATCGCGAACGGGCTGAACCAGACGAACGCACCACCGCTGAAACGCCCGTCCAGCAGCGGAATGCCCTGCACCAGGGTGCCCAGGATCACGCCCTGGGCGAAGGTCGCCAACAGTGAGCCCAGGCCGAAGGCCACGCTCCACAGCCGCCGCGAGCGGTGCGCCTTGAAGCGGAACTCGAAGGCCACGCCGCGGAACACCAGTGCCACCACCAGCAGCAGCACCGGCAGGTACAGCGCCGACAGCAGCACCGCATAGGCCTTGGGGAACACGGCCAGCAGGCCGGCACCGCCCAGCACCAGCCAGGTCTCGTTGCCGTCCCAGATGGGCGCGGCGGTGTTCATCATCAGGTCCAGTTGCTCCTCGTCCTCGGCGAACGGGGCCAGAATGCCGATGCCCAGCACGAAGCCGTCCAGCACCACATACATCAGCACGCCGAAGCCGATCACCGCGAACCATGCCACCGGCAGCCAGGTCATCAGGTCCATCTCAGCGCTCCTCCAGCGGTTCATCGGCGGCCGACAGCGGGCGCGCCGGGGTGTGGCTGCCGTGGTCCAGCGACGGTGCCTGCTCATACGGCTGCGGGCCATGGCGCAGGATCTTCACCAGGTACCAGATGCCCCAGCCGAACACGAAGGCATAGCCCACCACGTAGACCGCCAGCGACAGCGCGGTCATCCACGCACTCTGCGGGCCCACGGCATCGGCGGTACGCAGCACGCCGTACACCACCCAGGGCTGGCGGCCCATCTCGGTCACGAACCAGCCGGACACCAGCGCGATGAAGCCACTGGGCAGCATCCAGTTCCAGCCGCGCAGCAGCCACGGCGAATCCAGCAGTTTCTTCCGCCACAGCTGCACCGCCGACACCCAGGCCAGCAGCAGCATCAGCGTGCCCAGCCCGACCATGATGCGGAACGCGAAGAACACCGGCGTCACCGGCGGCCGCTCGCTGGCCGGCACGGAAGTCAGCGGATCGAAGCTGCCGTCCAGCGAATGGGTCAGGATCACGCTGCCCAGCCTGGGAATGGCCACCTCGAAATCGTTGCGCTGTTCTTTTTCATTGGGCAGGGCGAACACCACCAGCGGCACGCCCTCGCCTTCCCTGGTTTCATGCCAGTGCGCCTCCACCGCCGCGATCTTCATCGGCTGGTGCTTGAGCGTGTTCAGGCCGTGCATGTCGCCAACGAAGATCTGCACCGGCACGGTCAGCGCGGCGAACGCCACGGCGGCGATCAGCATGCGCCGGCCCGCTTCCACGTGCGTGCCCTTGCGCAGGTACCAGGCGCCCACGCCACCGATCACGAAACAGGTGGTGATGAAGGAGCCAAGCGCCATGTGCGCCAGGCGGTACGGGAAGGACGGGTTGAACACCACCTGCCACCAGTCCACCGGGTGCACGATGCCGTTGATCATTTCGTAGCCGGCCGGCGTGTGCAGCCAGCTGTTGGACGACAAAATCCAGAAGGTGGAGAACAGCGTGCCCAGCGCCACCATGCAGGTGGACAGGAAATGCAGGCGCGGCGAGACCCGGCCCCAGCCGAACATCATCACGCCCAGGAAGCTGGCTTCCAGGAAGAAGGCGGTCAGCACTTCATAGGTCAGCAGCGGGCCGATCACCGTGCCCGCCACTTCGCTCAGTCGTGGCCAGTTGGTGCCGAACTGGAAGGCCATGACGATGCCACTGACCACGCCCATGCCGAAGGACACCGCGAAGATCTTCTGCCAGAAGAAATACAGGTCGCGCCACACGGGCAACTTCGTGCGCAGCCAGCGCCATTCAACGAAGGCCAGCCAGCTGGCGGTACCGATGGTGAAGGCGGGGAACAGCACATGGAAACTGATGACGAATCCGAACTGGATCCGCGACAACAACAACGCGTCCAAGGGACGCCTCCTGCCGGGTACGGGTGGGATACCGGACCACTTTAGGAAGATATCGCCACGCTGGGATGCGACGCGGTGTCGCGCTGCTTCACTGTGTCGCAGGGGGCAGACGCCACCGGCGCCCTGCTCTGGTGGGTGCCAACCGACCCACCCTGGTAGGTGCCAACCTTGGTTGGCACACCCCAAATCGCCGACCAAGGTCGGCCGCTACCAGTAAGTGGGCGCCGACCGACCCGCTCTGGTAGGTGCCAACCTTGGTTGGCACATCGCAAATCGCCGACCAAGGTCGGCCGCTACCAGTAAGTGGGCGCCGACCGAACCGCTCTGGTAGGTGCCAACCTTGGTTGGCACATCGCAAATCGCCGACCAAGGTCGGCCGCTACCAGTAAGTGGGCGCCGACCGACCCGCTCTGGTAGGTGCCAACCTTGGTTGGCACATCGCAAATCGCCGACCAAGGTCGGTCGCTACCAGTAAGTGGGCGCCAACCGACCCGCCCTGGTAGGCGCCAACCTTGGTTGGCACATCACAAATCGCCGACCAAGGTCGGCCGCTACCAGTAAGTGGGCGCCAACCGACCCGCCCTGGTAGGTGCCAACCTTGGTTGGCACACCCCAAATCGCCGACCAAGGTCGGCCGCTACCAGTGCGGGTAGCGCCGGGCCATGCCCGGCGGGGGCTTCACCGCCAGAAATACCAGGCGCCCGCTGCCAGCAACGCGCACACCAGCAGCACCTGTACCACCACGTAGCCCACGCCACTGTCGCGGGTTTCCGCCTGCAGCCGCTGCTGCAGCGCCTCGCTCACGTCGGGCGCCGCTGCTTCCTGCTCGCGCAGCGCCTGCGACAGCGCGCGCGCATCGGCATCGCGGGGGTCGTTGGCTTCGCTCACAGCAGCTCTCCGGCGGTGGCGCGTCGGGTCAGCTCCTGCTTCAGGGTCTGCCGTGCGCGGTACAGGTGGCTCTTGATGGTACCGCGTGGCAACCCGGTCACCTGCTCGATCTCGGCCAGGTCGAAATCCTCCAGGTAGTGCAGGCCCACGATCAGCCGTTGCGGCGCACTCAAGCGCTCCAGTGCCGCGCCCAGCTGGCGCCCGGCCTGCAGCGCCTCGCTCAGTTCCGCCGGGCCGGGGCCTTCGTCACCCACGCCCAGCTCCTCCGGCACCTCCACCGCCACCATCCACAGCGCCTCCAGACGCCGCCGGCGCAGGTACTGCAGCGCCGTGGTGTAGGCCACCCGCGAAACCCAGGTGCGCAGCGAGGATTCAAAGCGGAAGCGGTGCAGCTGGCGGAACACGGCCAGGAAGGTTTCCTGCAGCAGGTCGGCCACCTGGTCGCGGTCGCCGATCATGCGCCCGATCACGTGCGCGCAGGTGCGCTGATGGGCCTGCACCAGCTGCGCGAACGCCGGTTGTGAGCCGTCGATGATCGCCCGCACCAGCGCGCGGTCGTCATCGGCCTCCGGGGCGGGCGCCGCGCGGGCGTCGCGGCGTCGCCCCCGCAAGGCAGCCAGCGCTCCGCCCAGCAGGCTCATGCGCGGGGCGCCCCCTGTGCCCGTGGCATGCCCGCCTCAGCCCTTGCGCAGGGCCGGACGGGTGAAATGCCAGGCCAGCAGCTGGCCCAGCCCGGCACTGCCTGCCAGCGCCGCGGCCGCGCCAAAGGTCAGCTCGCGCGCGCCCATCGCCTCCAGCAGGCCCATCGCCACGGCCAGGCTGACCAGGCTGATGCCCCAGCGCAGCGCGCCCTGGCGGCGGCGTTCTTCTTCCAGCACCGCCAGCGAACGGATCACCTCCTCCGGCACGTGCGGGGCGACCAGCTTGCTGCGGGCGCGCGCATCGGCCAGGGCATGGATCGCATAGGCGATGCAGATGAAGAGGGTGATCGGGATGAGTTCCTGCATGGTCGGGCTCCTGTTCGGTGGATGATGCGGGTTCAGGAGATTGGATGCGCGAGGCCGGCGACCGGTTGCACCACTTTGCCAATCCCGCTGCCATGACCTGTGGCCCCCTCCCCCGGCGCGGGCGGCTGCTACCCTTGCCCGGTTTCCTCATCTGGTGCCGTCCGCCCATGTCCCGAGTGCTGCCCCTGTCCCTCCTGCTGTCGGCCATCCTGGCCGCACCGGCCGCGCATGCCGCGCCCACGCCCATCACCATCGAACAGGCCATGGCCGACCCGGACTGGATCGGTCCGCCGGTGGAAAAGGCCTGGTGGTCGTGGAACAGCCAGCAGGTGGAATACCAGCTCAAGCGCAATGGCAGCCCGGTGCGCGACACCTTCCGCCAGCCGCTGGCCGGTGGCGCCGCCGCGCAGGTGGCCGATGACCAGCGCGGCACTCTGGACGTGGCCGATCCGGTCTATGACCGTACCCGCAGCCGCAGCGCCTTCGTGCGCAATGGCGATGTGTTCGTGCGCGACCTGCGCAGCGGCGCGTTGACCCAGCTGACCCGCAGCAACGAGCGCGCCGCCGGGGTGAACTTCGCCGCCGACAACGGCGTGATCTGGCGCGTGGGCCAGAACTGGTTCCACTGGACCGCCGCCAGCGGCGTGCAGCAGGTGGCCAGCCTGAAGGCCGACAAGGACCCGGCCAGCAAGCCCAAGGATGACCTGCTGCGCGACCAGCAGCTGCGCACCCTGGAAACCCTGCGCCGCGACCGTGACCAGCGCGAAGCGCTGAAGGACCAGGACCAGCGCTGGCGCCAGGCCGACCCGACCCGCGCCGCCGCACCGGTCTACCTGGGCGCCGATGTGGAGATCGTCGACAGCCTGCTGTCGCCGGACCTGGGCCACCTGATCGTGGCGACCAAGGCCAAGGATTTCGACGACGGCCGCACCAGCAAGATGCCGCTGTACGTGACCGAATCGGGCTACGAGGAAAGCGAAGACACCCGCACCCGCGTCGGCCGCAACGGCTTCGAGCCGCACACCCTGTGGTTCGTGGACGTGCGCACCGGCAAGGCGCAGAAGCTGTCGCTGTCGGGCCTGCCGGGCATCGGCACCGACCCGCTGGCCGAGTTGCGCCGCAAGGCTGGCAAGGACGCGCTGAAGGGCGACCGCAGCGTGCAGGTGATGAGCGACTTCATGGGCGGCGGCATGCGCTGGAGCGCCGACGGCCAGCAGGCTGCGGTGATGCTGCGCGCCAACGACAACAAGGACCGCTGGATCGTCAGCGTGGGCAGCGACGGCCGCGTGCAGACCCGCCACCGGCTGACCGACAACGCGTGGATCAACTGGGGCTTCAACGATTTCGGCTGGATGGCCGACGGCCGCACGCTGTGGCTGCTTTCGGAAGAATCGGGCTACTCGCACCTGTACACCCAGGCCGGCACGGCCAAGCCGCAGGCGCTGACCGGCGGCAAGTGGGAAACCTCCGCGCCGGTGCTGTCGGCCGACGGCAAGGGCTTCTACTTCCTGTGCAACCAGCAGGCCCCGCACGACTATGAAGTCTGTGCCGTCGACACCGGCAGCCGCCAGGTGCGTGAGCTGACCAGCCTGAACGGCGTGGAAGACTTCTCGCTGTCGCCGGATGGCCAGCAGCTGCTGGTGCGGTATTCCGGCGCCTACCTGCCGCCGCAGCTGGCGGTGCTGCCGACCGCCGGTGGCCAGGCCCGCGTGCTGACCGACACCCGCACGGCCGAGTACAAGGCGCGCGAGTGGGTGCAGCCGAAGCTGGTGGCGGTGCCGTCCAAGCATGGCGCCGGCGTGGTCTGGGCGAAGTACTACGAACCCGAGCACAAGGAGCCGGGAAAGAAGTACCCGATCGTGATGTTCGTGCACGGCGCCGGCTACCTGCAGAACGTGCACCAGCGCTACCCGGCCTACTTCCGCGAGCAGATGTTCCACAACCTGCTGGTGGAGAAGGGCTACATCGTGCTGGACATGGACTACCGCGGCAGCGAGGGCTACGGCCGCGACTGGCGTACGGCCATCTACCGCAACATGGGCCACCCGGAACTGGAAGACTACAAGGACGGCCTGGACTGGCTGGTGGACACCCAGCAGGGTGACCGCGACCACGCCGGCATCTACGGCGGCTCCTACGGCGGCTTCATGACCTTCATGGCGCTGTTCCGTTCGCCGGGTACCTTCAAGGCCGGCGCCGCGCTGCGCCCGGTGGTGGACTGGAACAACTACAACCACGGCTACACCAGCAACATCCTGAACACCCCGGACATCGACCCGGAGGCGTACCGCACGTCCTCGCCCATCGAGTACGCGCAGAACCTGCAGGACAACCTGCTGATCGCCCACGGCATGATGGATGACAACGTGTTCTTCCAGGATTCGGTGCACCTGACCCAGCGCCTGATCGAACTGCACAAGGACAACTGGTCCATCGCGCCGTACCCGCTGGAACGCCACGGCTACACCCGTGCCGATTCCTGGCTGGACCAGTACAAGCGCATCCTCAAGCTGTTCGAGCAGAACCTGAAGTGAGCGACGCCGCGGCCACGATCCAGATCGTGGCCGCGGTCATCCTGGATGACCGCGGCCGGGCGCTGGTGGTGCGCAAGCACGGCGCCCAGCGCTTCATCCAGCCCGGTGGCAAGCCCGAGCCCGGCGAAGCGGCGCTGATCGCGCTGGCGCGCGAACTGCACGAGGAACTGGGCGTGCAGCTGCAGCGTGATTCGGCCCTCGCGCTGGGCCGCTTCCAGGACTGGGCGGTGAACGAACCCGGCCATCGGGTGCAGGCCGATGCCTGGTGGGTACGGGTGGCGGGCACGCCCCGCGCGCAGGCCGAAATTGCCGAACTGGCCTGGGTGCCGCTGCAGCCGCCGCACGGCCTGCCCTTGGCACCCTTGAGTGAACACCATATCCTGCCGGCGGTCGCCGCCCTGGCGACGGCCCGCTGACCTGGCGGGCGCCATCGCAGCGCAAGGACACCGGATGTCTCCCTCCATTCCCGATCTTCCCTCGCCGGCCGCGGCCCCACGCAACAGCTGGGTCACACCGCTGGCACAGGGCTCGTTCTGGCTGTGCCTGTTGATGGTGGTCTACTTCCTGGGCCAGGCCGCGGTGGCGGCCGTGCTGGCGCCGACCGCGCTGTGGCAGGCGCTGGTGAAGCTGGCCTGGGAAAACCAGCTGGATGGCAGCCTGCTGTGGATGCTCGCGCATCCGGTGGCGACGTCCCTGATCGCTGCGCTGCTGTGCCTGGGCTCCACCCTGGCCAGCTGGGGCCTGTGGCGCGAGCGCCGCTGGGGCCTGTGGGCCTTCGTGTGGGCGCTGGGCTTGAGCGCACTGGCCAACTTCGTCATCACCTGGTGGCTGGATGTGGTGATGGTCCAGTTCATCGGGCTGACCGCCAACGATGCGGACCTGCAGCAGCAGCTGCAGGTGCAACGCCTGCTGATGACGCTCACGCTGCTGGGAACGTCGGTGCTGTTCGCCGGCCTGCAGGGCTGGCTGGGCTGGCGCCTGCTGCGCCCGGACATCCGCGCGCGGTTCCGCTGAAACGCTGGCTGCGGGCGTTTTTGACGCGAACGACCTGCCCAGCGCAGACACCGTGACCGCAGGACAAGCGTTCCAGCGGGTTTGATTGCGGATCGGATCGGGCTGGCTATCTTGGCTCGCGTCTTTCTGCCCTGGCCTCTGAATGTCTGCTTTCGCCCCGCGCATCCTGCTTCCGCGCTGCTTCGCCTTGCTGTTCCTGTTGCTCTGCGCCCAATACGGCGTCGCATCCGGTCTGCCACGCTGCGGCGTTTTCGAGGCCGAGGGCGGCGGCAACCAGCTGCGCGTGGACGGCCCTGACCGCGGGGTTGAGAAAGGCCGCTACGTATCCGATCGCCCTTTCGTCGTGCAGAGCATTGAGGGCAGACTCCATCTCGTTGATCTCACCTTCGGCCTGGCCTCTGAGCTGGACGTCCAGCGAGGTGGTCGCGTGCTGCAGCAGGGCAACACCCGCTACCGGCTGACCCAGTCGACGGCATGCCTGCCCCCGGTCGAACATGCGCCGGGCAGCTGCCTGGCAGATGCCCAGCACTGCCTCGACACCCACCGTGACTTGAGTCTGCCGGCGCTGGAATCGGCCTGCGCCGAGGGCGTTCCGCGGTTGTGCCAGCGCCTGCCTGAGCACTACCGCGAAGAGGACCGGGCTCCCGACAGCGATACGCCGACCGAAGCACAGATCGCCGTGATACAGGCCACCATGGAAAAAGCCATGGCGGAAATGGATTTCCCCCGCCAGTGTCGCGACGATGATCCTGCGGCGGACGCCGACGCCTGTACTGCAATCCTGGAAACGCGGCCCGAGCTTGTCGAGGCAGTGGGAGTGGCCATTCGCACAGCCTCGATGGCGGCCAGCATGGTCGAACTGTTCTCGCCTGCCGCCAAGCCCCCGTTGTCCGACGCGCGACTGCAGCGCCTGCAGGGGCTGTGCACGCAGGTGGGTGAAAGTGGTTTCTGCGGCGATGTCGCCAAGCTGCAGTGGACCGCCGGCCACCTGCAGGAAGGCCGCGCGGCCCTGCAGGTCGCCTGCGACGGCGGCGACGAGACGTCCTGTCGGCAGGCGGCTGCACTGCTGCAGTTGGGCGCGGACCTGGTGCCGCAGGCCGCCACCGCCGTGCCCTGCGGCCATTACGTCGCCTCGGGCGGGCTGTTGGACGAACTGACGTTCGGCGACGGTGGAATGGTGGACGTCGGCTTCGGCTCGCGGGTACGCGCACGTGTGCAGGACGGCCAGATCCGCATGCGCCACGAGCTAGGGGGTGACTACATGCTGCAATCTTTGGCCAACGGTGATCTGCTGGGGCTGGACGACGCGATGCGTTTCGAGCGCTTCCAGCGGCAGCCGGGCCATGCCCAGTGCAGCGTGCCGCGGGTGTTCAATGAAGTGCCGCTCCCGCTGGATTGCCCGCGCGCGTCGATCGATGGCGAAGCCGAAGCCTGCTGCGCCGCTGGCAGGATGCAGGGCTGCAATGTGCTGGGCAGCCGCGCCGCGTTGGGTGGGAAGTGGGTCGAGGCCAGCCAGCACTACCGGAAGGTCTGCGAGGCCGGCATCCGCGAAGGCTGCGAGAATCTGGTCAGCCTGATGGAAAACAGCAGCAGTGTGGACGTCCGCCCCATGCTTGAGGCTGTCTGCGAGGCCGATGGCAGTGGCCGCCACGTGGCGTGTGACGTGCTGGCAACCCGCAACTGGGGGTTGCTGCAGTTCGGGCAGGCTCTGGAGCGTGCTGTGGAGGAGCAGGCCGCAGGCGAGGACCGGAGCGGACCGACCCCGCGCACCCCCAATCACAAGCAATGAGGGAGCTTTCCCGCGCGGGCGCTGCGGTAAAGTACGCGGCATGAACGAATTCGAGCGCGTGCGCGCCTACCTGACCGACCTGCAGGACCGCATCTGTGCGGCGATCGAAGCCGCCGATGGCAGCGCGCGCTTCCAGGAAGACCTGTGGCAGCGTGCCGAGGGCGGTGGCGGACGCACCCGCGTGCTGCGCGATGGCGCCGTGTTCGAGCAGGCCGGCATCGGCTTTTCCGATGTGTGTGGCAGCCGCCTGCCGCCGTCGGCCTCGGCCAACCGGCCGGAACTGGCCGGCGCGTCCTGGCGCGCCACCGGTGTGTCGCTGGTGTTCCATCCGCTCAATCCCCACGTGCCCACCACCCATGCCAACGTGCGCTTCTTCCAGGCGCAGCGCGACGGCGAAGTGGTGGCCAGCTGGTTCGGTGGCGGCTTCGACCTGACCCCGTTCTACCCGCAGGACGAAGACGTGCAGCACTGGCACGGCGTGGCCCGCGACCTGTGCGCGCCGTTCGGTGAAGAACGCTACCCCGCCCACAAGCGCTGGTGCGACGAGTACTTCTTCCTGCGGCATCGCAACGAAACGCGCGGCGTGGGCGGGCTGTTCTTCGACGACCTGCACGGCGATTTCGAACGCGATTTCGACTACCTGCGCGCGGTGGGCGATGGTTTCCTGCAGGCCTACCTGCCGATCGTGCAGCGCCGCAAGGATGCCGCCTACGGCGAACGCGAACGCGAGTTCCAGCTGTACCGTCGCGGCCGCTACGTGGAATTCAACCTGGTCTACGACCGCGGCACCCTGTTCGGGTTGCAGAGCGGTGGCCGCAGCGAAAGCATCCTGATGAGCCTGCCGCCGCGCGTGCGCTGGGAATACGGGTTCACCCCGGAAGCCGGCAGCGCCGAGGCACGCCTGGCCGATTACCTGGTGCCGCGCGACTGGGTGTAACGCCATGCCGCAATGCCCGTAGAGTCGAGCTTGCTCGACTGCTGTTCGCATTGCGCCAAGAGCAGTCGAGCAAGCTCGACTCTACCGGAGCGGGGCGCAAGGTCGAGCACGCGACATTGCGAAAGCGGGCACCACAGTCGGCACGCGCGACATTGCGAAAGCGGGCACCACGGTCGGGCGCGCGCGACATTGCGAAAGCGGGCACCACGGTCGGCACGCGCGATATGGCGCGGTATCACGCGGCCGCTTTCTGCCGCGGGATGATGGTGATGTGGCCGTTGTTCTCCAGCAGCGCCAGGGCGACTTCATCCACCCCCAGGCAGCCCTGCTGGCGCAATGCGGCTTCCACATCGGCGCGAGTGACCTGTTCACGGCGCAGCACGCTGTCGAACAGCCGGCCGTCGCGTGCAATCACCACCGGTTCGCCTTCGATCAGCCGCTCCATGCGGCGGCTGCGCGTGGTCAGCCAGCCCACGGCGTAGTTCAACAGGATCAGCGTGGCCGCCAGCAGCAGGCCACCGCCCAGTGAAGTATCACTGCCCAGCAAGGCGTTCTGTACGGCGTTGCCCAGCAGCACGATCAGCAGCACGTCGAACGGGGTGATCTGCCCCAGCGCGCGCTTGCCGCCCAGCCGCACCATGCCCAGTACCACGGTGTAGACCACCACCGCGCGCAGGATGAACTCCCACCAGGGCATCGCCAGTGCGAACAGATCGTGCATTGCCGGTTCCCCTGCGGAGCGATGGCCCAGCCTAGCACCTGGGGTCAGATCCGCCGGTTTCCGGCGGCACAAATAAAAAGCCCCGCTGACCAGGGGGAGGTCAACGGGGCCGGGGAACGGGCGCTTGGGGAGGAGCCCCCGTTCCGAGATCTGCTCCAGGGGATGGGAGAGATCCACAACAGGCGTTGCGCCTGTCGAGAGTTATAGAAACACCCCGAACACTAACGGTTCGTGAAGGGCGCCCATTTAATCGTGCGCCCCTCCGGAAACATTCATCTTCGAGTCAGAAAATGCCCTGAAATGAATGAATTCACGTCGTTAAAGGCCGAAATGCGACTCAGTGCGCTTCGTCCCAGTTGCTGCCAACCCCGGTATCGACCACCAGCGGTACCCGCAACTGTGCCGCTTGCGACATGTGTTCGACCACGTGCTTACGCAATTCCTCCGTGAAACCGGCCTCGCTTTCGAAAACCAGTTCATCGTGCACCTGCAGGATCATCCGCGCCGGTGCCCTGCTGTCGCGCAGCCACTGGTCCACGGACACCATCGCCCGCTTGATGATGTCTGCGGCGGTGCCCTGCATGGGGGCGTTGATGGCCGCGCGTTCGGCGCCGGCGCGCAAGCCCTGGTTGCGGGCGTTGATGTCGTTCAGGTACAGGCGGCGGCCGAACAGGGTTTCCACGTAGCCCTGCTCGCGCGCCTGCTGGCGCATGCGCTCCATGAAGTCACGCACGCCCGGGTAGCGGCTGAAGTACAGCGCCACGTAGTCCTGCGCCTGACCGCGGTCGATGCCCAGGTTGCGGGCCAGGCCGAAGGCGCTCATGCCGTACATCAGGCCGAAGTTGATGGCCTTGGCGGCGCGGCGCTCGTTGGGCGTCACCTCGTCCAGCGCGCGGCCGAACACTTCCGCGGCGGTGGCGCGGTGCACGTCGGCGCCCTGTTCGAAAGCGCGCACCAGGCCCGGGTCTTCGGACAGGTGGGCCATGATCCGCAGTTCGATCTGCGAATAGTCGGCTGCCAGCAGCTGGCAGCCCTCCGGGGCGACGAACGCGCGGCGGATGCGGCGGCCATCGTCGGTGCGGATCGGAATGTTCTGCAGGTTCGGGTCGGACGAGGACAGACGGCCGGTGGCGGCGCCGGACTGGTGGTAGCTGGTATGCACGCGACCGGTATCCGGGTTGACCATCTCCGGCAGCTTGTCGGTATAGGTGCTGCGCAGCTTGGCCAGGCCGCGGTACTCCAGGATCACCCGCGGCAGTTCGTGCTGGTCGGCAATGGCCTCCAGCGCCTCCTCGTTCGTGCTGGGCTGGCCCTTCGGCGTCTTCACCACCGCCGGCAGCTTCAGCTCGTCGAACAGCACGGCCTGCAACTGCTTGGGCGAATCCAGGTTGAAGCTGCGGCCGGCCAGCTCGGTGGCCTTCTGCTGCGCGGCCAGCATGCGCGAGGACAGGTCCTGGCTCTGCCGGCGCAGTTCGGCGGTGTCGATGTGCACGCCGTTGGCTTCGATGGTGGTCAGCACCGGCACCAGCGGCATCTCGATGCTGCGGTAGACGCTGTCCAGGCTCGGTTCGGCCAGCAGCTGCGGGCGCAGCGCATGGTGCAGGCGCAGGGTGATGTCGGCGTCCTCGGCCGCGTAGCGGCTGGCTTCGTCGATACCGACCTGCGAGAACGGAATCTGCTTGGCGCCCTTGCCGGCCACGTCCTCGAACTTGATGGTGTTGTAGCCCAGGTAGCGCAGCGCCAGCGAATCCATGTCGTGGCGGGTGGCCGTGGAATTGAGCACGAAGCTCTCAAGCATGGTGTCGTCGTGGTAGCCCCGCACGTCCACGCCATGGCGGCGCAGCACGTGCAGGTCGTACTTGCCGTGCTGGCCCAGCTTCTTCTTCGCCGGGTCCTGCAGCAGCGGGCGCAGCGCGTCCAGCACCTGCTGCAGCGGCAGCTGTGCCGGGGCACCGGGGTAGTCGTGGCCGAGCGGAATGTAGGCCGCCTTGCCCGGCTCCACCGCCAGGCTGATGCCGACCAGGCGCGCACGCATCGCGTCCAGCGCATCGGTTTCGGTATCGAAGCTGATCAGCTCGGCCTGCTGCAGGCGCTGCACCCAGGCCTGCAGCTGTTCGTCGGTCACCACGGTTTCGTACTCGCCGGGCGCGGACAGGGCCGGGTCCAGCTCACCGGCGGCGGGCGCTTCGGCGCTGCCGCGGGCGAAACCGGCGGCGGTGCCGCGCAGGCTGGGGGTGGCTTCGCTGGCGGCGGCCGGGGCCGGCAGCGGCCCACCCAGTTCCTTCAGCGCCTGGGTGAAGCCGTAGCGTGCGTACAGTTCGGACAGCACCGGCACGTCCTGATCACGCATGGCCAGCGTGGTCGGGCTCGCCTCCAGTTCCACATCGGTGCGGATGGTCACCAGTTCGCGGTTCAACGGCAGGCGATCCAGCGCGGCGCGAAGGTTCTCGCCGATCTTGCCCTTCATCGTGGGCGCGGCCGCCATCACGCCGTCCAGCGTCTGGTATTCGGCCAGCCACTTGGCCGCGGTCTTCGGCCCGCACTTCTCCACACCCGGGACGTTGTCCACGGTGTCGCCCATCAGTGCCAGCAGGTCGATGATCTGGTCGGCGCGCACGCCGAACTTGTCCATCACCGCCGCATCGGAATCCATGCGGCTGCCGGTCATGGTGTTCACCAGTTCGATGCCCGGGCGCACCAGCTGGGCGAAATCCTTGTCGCCGGTGGAAATGGTCACCTTCAGGTCCTGCGCCACGCCCTGCAGGGCCAGCGTGCCGATCACATCGTCGGCCTCCACGCCGGGAATGCGCAGGATGCTGATGCCCAGCGCTTCGACGATGCGGCACATCGGTTCCACCTGGCTGCGCAGGTCGTCGGGCATGGGCGGGCGGTTGGCCTTGTACTGGTCGTACAGGTCATCGCGGAAGGTCTTGCCCGGCGCATCCACGACGAAGGCGACGTACGCGGGGCGCTCCTTCAGCGTGGACCGCAGCATGTTGACCACGCCGAACAGCGCGCCGGTGGGTTCACCCTGTGCATTGGACAGGGGCGGCAGCGCGTGGAACGCGCGGTACAGGTAACTGGACCCGTCGATCAGGACTAATCTGCTCATGCGGCGATTCTACGCGCCCACGCCTGCACGGCGGCGACACGGTGATGGGGCATAATCAAGACCCGATCCAGGCAAAGGCCCTGCCGATGAAGACCCTGATGCTGGCGTCCGTGCTCCTGCTTGCTGGCTGCGCCAGCATGGGCGGTGCCGGCGCTCCCCCGGTGGACGTGAAGGGTGCCGAAGTGTCCAGCCGCACCATGGACAACGGCGATACCATCGAGGAGTACCGCGTGTCCGGCCAGCTGCGCATGGTCAAGGTCACCCCGTCGCGGGGCGCACCGTTCTACATGTATGACCGGAACGGCGACGGCCGCATGGACAACGACAAGGATGGCGTGTCGCCGGTGTACTGGAAGCTGTACAGCTGGTGATGCAGCGCGGGGTCGGATCCCTTTCCGCAGGAACGGGCTCTGACCCCATCAGCGGCATCGGCCCGGCCCAACCGCACAAAAGATGACGCCGGTACGCATCCTGCGCACCGGCGTCGGTCCCCTCCCCGGGAACGCGTGAATTCAGCGGATGACCAGCACCGGCAGCGAGCTGCGCGCCAGCACTTCGGCGGTCTGGCTGCCCAGCAGCACCCGGGTCACCCCGCGGCGGCCGTGCGAGGTCATCACGATCAGGTCGCTGTTGCGATCAGCGGCGGTTTCGATGATGCCGTCGGCCGCATAGCGGTCCAGCACATGCACCGGGTTGGCCTTGATGCCCTGCTCGGCAGCCTTGGCCAGCGCCGGCTGCAGCACCTTCTGTGCCCCTTCCTCGCGGTCGGCCTTGTACTCGGGGCTGTTCATGTAGCCCACGCTCCAGCCCATGGCGTCGTACATGCCGACCGCCCACGGCTCGGACACCGTCACGATATCGACCTCGGCGTTGAGGTCCTTGGCCAGCTCCAGGCCCTTGGCCAGGCCCTTGTCGGCCAGCTCGGAACCGTCGGTGGCGATCAGGATGCGCGTGTACATGGTAGGGCTCCGTGGCGATCTGCCGAATGGGAACACCACCATTACACAGCCGATGTGCACGCCGTGCCTTGAGCAGGATCAATGCGCGGAGTTGACGCCCGCCGGGCATGGCCCGGCGAGCCCCAGGCTGGCTACGCCTCGACGGTCACCCGCCAGGCCCCCTCGTGGGGCTGCCAGTCGAATTCCACCGGCAGGAACTTCTCGATCAGCCGCGCATTGCTGGCCAAGTGGTCGCTGATGACATGGGTGGTGAAGCTTCCACCACCGGCCAACGCCATCGGCAACAGCAGCTGGTCGGACAGGTATTCCCCCACATAGCCATTGCCCTGCAGGTACTGCTGCACGCGTGCGGCCAGGCGTGCACCCACCTGCTCGGCGCTCAGTCCGCGCTCGCCGTGGCCATCGAATACTTCCACATGGTGGCCGTGCTGCACGCGCACCAGGGCGACGTTGCCCGGCCCCAGCGCCGGACGGATCGACTGCACGTGACGCGGGTGCGCGTCGACACCCAAGGTGTCGGCCAGCACCTGCAGCTCGCGCAGGCCAATGCCGCTGGACAGCCCCGACATCAGCACCTGGGCCTGCACCGACTGCAGCACCGGGCGCTGCTCGAAGCACGGCACCTGCAACGCCGCGCAGGGCTGTACCTGCACCTCGATCACACCACCCCCGGCGGGATGGAAACCGTGCTGCAGCAGCTGCATCGAGGCCTGCACGCCCATGCCTGCCAATGACGGCAGGTAGCTGTCGGCAATGAAGTCGGCGCTGGGCGCCAGCGGATTGTGGGTGCCACCTTCCAGCCGCAGGCGCGAGGGCTGTTGCGCACGCCACAGTGCCGGCAGCACGGTCTGCAATACCAGCGTGGCCGAACCGGCACTGCCGGTGGCGAAGTGGTAGTCGCCAGCGGTCACCACGCCCGGCTCGAAGCGCAGGGTGGTGGCACCCAGCGCAGCGCCGTGCGTGCAGGCGTTACCGACCCGCGCGGCCGCGTTCACGGCAGTCAGGTGCTGGCGCATCAAGCCCGGCTTGCGCCGGATCGCGCGGATGTTCTGCAGGGTGAAGCCAATGCCGGTGCACAGGCTCAGGGCCGAGCGCAGCAGCTGCCCGCCGCCATGCCCGCCATCAAGTTCAATCATGTCCATGTGTAGGTTCCTCCATCCCGCCGCGCGCGACGCAGTGTACGCCGCGCGCGGCCCGCTTCATCCCTTCACGCACACCACCTGGCGCAGCGTGTGCACGATCTCGACCAGATCGCGCTGGGCCTCCATCACCGCCTCGATCGGCTTGTAGGCCGCCGGCGATTCATCCACCACCTCCGCATCCTTGCGGCATTCCACGTGCGCGGTGGCCTTGGCGTGCTCATCCACGGTAATCAGCTTGCGCGCCTGGGTACGGCTCATCACGCGGCCGGCGCCGTGGCTGCAGCTGTGGAAGCTGTCCTCGTTGCCCAGCCCGCGCACGATGAAGCTCTTGGCACCCATGCTGCCCGGAATGATGCCCAGCTCGCCCTTGCGCGCACTGACCGCGCCCTTGCGGGTCAGCATCACTTCCTTGCCGAAGTGGGTCTCGCGGTTCACGTAGTTGTGGTGGCAGTTCACCGCCTCGGCCTGGGCCTCGAACGGCTTGCTGATGACCGTGCGCACGGCCGCCACCACGTTGCGCATCATCACCTCGCGGTTCATGCGTGCGAAGCGCTGCGCCCACTCCACTGCGAACACGTAATCGCCGTAGTGCTGGCTGCCCTCGGGCAGGTACGCCAGGTCCTGGTCGGGCAGGTTGATCATCCAGCGGCGCATTTCCTGCTTGGCCAGTTCGATGAAGTAGGTGCCGATGGCATTGCCCACGCCACGCGAACCGGAGTGCAGCATGAACCACACGCGCTGGTCCTGGTCCAGGCACACTTCCACGAAGTGGTTGCCGGTGCCCAGGGTGCCCAGGTGCTTGAGGTTGTTGGTGTTCTTCAGGCGCGGGTGGCGCTCGCAGATCAGCGCGAAGTCATCCACCAGCTGCTTCCAGCCTTCGATGGCCAGCTCCGGCGGCGTATCCCAGCTGCCCTTGTCACGGCCACCGCGGGTCACGCTGCGGCCGTGCGGCACCGCGCGTTCGATCGCGCTGCGCACCGCCGACAGGTTGTCCGGCAGGTCGCTGGCATCCAGCGTGGTACGCACGGCCATCATGCCGCAGCCGATATCCACGCCCACCGCGGCGGGAATGATGGCGCCCACGGTCGGCACCACTGAACCCACGGTCGCGCCCTTGCCCAGGTGCACGTCGGGCATCACCGCAATCCACTTGTGGATGAACGGCAGGCGCGCGATGTTCTGCAGCTGTTCGCGTGCCTGGTCTTCCAGCGGCACGCCGCGCGTCCACAGCTTGATGGGTGCAGCGCCGGGCTGCTGGATCACGTCATGGTTCATCGTGGTCATGGTGATGTTTCCTTTCATCCAATACAAAAACAAAGAAGGTGCGGTGACAAAGGTGGCCGAACGCACCACCTGCCGCGTTGCCGTGGCAGGTGGCCGGGACTTGAACCCGACCCCGAAGGGTTTCCGATGTAGTTCGGCCGGCATTCCCCGCGCAACGAAAGCGAAGGTGCCGGTACTGCGACGAGAGGGGAGGAACATCCTGCTCTACCACTGAGCTACCGCTGCGTTGCCGCAGCGGGCGGGATTCGAACCCGCGACCTGGAGCGTCATAAGCTGTAGTTCCTCCGGCATTCGCAGTGCCGGCGTTGAAACAGGTGCGGTGACAAAAGGGGTGGAACGTCTCTTTCCCCACATCCGGCAGGAAAGGCGGGACTTGAACCCGACCCCGAAGGGACAACCAATGTAGTTCCACCAGCATTCACCGCAAAAACTCGAATTCCGGATCCCTGCCCGGCGGGCCCCATTGCCCGCCGGGCGGTTCCTGGCGACATCCGTGCCGCCTTACAACGTCATGTCCTGGATGCGCTGCACCCAGCCACTGCCATCGACCGGTGCCTGCGCGTACTGGCCCAGCAGATCGAACACGGCATCGCTGAAGCCACCGATGTGCAGCACGTCCTCGCGCTGCACGGTCTGGCTGCTGGCCACCGGCTGCAGGTCGATGCACACCAGCCGTGCCTGCGGGCAGCGCTGCTTCAGCACCTCCCACGCCTGCATCGTGGCCGTCGCACCGCCCTGGCGGGTGTCACGCCAGCTCTCGTTGTCCGACACCAGCACCAGCAGATCGACCTGTTCGCGGCGACGATTGAGGTATTGCAGCGGCGCGCTGACCGCGGTGCCACCGCCGTTGATCGCCAACTGCTGGGCCAGGGTCATCACGCTGTCGCGCGGGTTCAGCCGCACCGGCCGCACCTCGGTATCGAACGGCAGCACGGTGGCCTGCGGCTGACCGCGCAGCACACAGGCCGCGATCAGCGCCGCCACGTCCACACAGCGCACCGACGTACTGGCGCCCTTGCGGTAGCCGGTCAGCGGCCACTGCATGGACCCGGACACGTCCACCGCAACCACCACCCGCCCCGGCAGCACCGGCACCGATGCCGTGGCGATCTCCATGGCATCCTGCAGTGCTTCCAGGATCGGCAACGGCAGGCCCTTGCCGGCGTGGAAGGCCATCAGCAGCTGGTATGGCAGCACCCGCGAACGACGTACCTGCTGCGGGTCACGCAGCCGCGCGGCGATCAGCTCCACCATCGCCGCATCGTTGAACACGCCGTTATGGGCGAACGTGTTGAGGTTCATCCGCATCGACTGCCACGACGCGCTGCGCGCCAGCGCCGACCACTGCGCTGCATCCAGCGGCAGCGTGCTGAAGTACTGGAACGGCAGCTCCGGCGGCAGTCCCTGCGGGTCACGCTTGAACGCCTCGTACGCCTGCACCCGTGCCGGCAGCTGCGCCTCGTCATACGGCCGACCGACGATCCACGCATACAGCGCCTTGCGCTCGGCATTGGCCGGCTTGGGGTGCACCATGCGGATCAGGTCGGCCAGCGACGGCTGCTGGCCGATGGCTGCATGCAGCAGCGTCTGCACCGGCGCCTGCTGGATCCACTCACGCACCAGACGCTTGGGCAGCGAGCCCAGCGAACGGCGGCCGATCTGGCCGCTGCGCATGATCTGCACGAAGGTGCGCAGCTGGCGACCGTTGTCGATCACCCGCGGGAACACCTTGGCGAAGACCTCGGCGTTGCGCAGGCTGAGCACCGCCAGCAGCAGCGCCGGCATGTCCTTCATGTGCGCCACCTGGCGGGCGTACACCGCCGTGCGTGCCACGAAGTCCGGATCGACCTGCGCGGCCAGCGCCAGCACCTGCTGCAGCTGCGCGTCGGCGTTGCTGTAGAAGGTGTTGTTGAGGCAGCCGGTGGCCGCATACAGGGCCAGCGCAGCGCGGGGGTCGCGGCGGTAGGCCAGGCCACCGGCTTCATTGACGGTGGTGGCCGGCGGCAGCGACCCGGCACGCGGGGTGGAGAAGAGCGTCAGGTTGGCCATCGTGGTGTCCTCGGCGGGAACGGCCCGCTTCGTGTCTTGCCTGGTATAGAGCAATGGCCGTGCCAACTTTTTCGCAACAGACACAATTCATTGTTTTTAATGGTCTTTTTCCAGAACCGCGCGGCAGGCAGCGCTTTTATTGCCGATTTTTCTATATAGTTTTGGCGCGTCTTCTATAGGAATGGATATGTCACGGCGACAGGTAGTCTTCGGCATGCTCGGCACCCAGCTCGACACGGGCGAAGGCCCCGGCCGCTGGCAGAAATGGCGGCCGACGGTGTCGCTGGGCATGCACGAGGATTTCCTGCCCGACCGCGTCGAGCTGCTGCTGGACGAGCGCCGCTACGCCAAGCTGGCGCGCGTGGTGTGCGAGGACCTGCAGCAGGCCGCGCCGGGCCTGGAGGTGCGTCGGCACGACACCTACCTGGCCGATCCCTGGGAATTCGAAGGGGTCTACGCCACCCTGCACGACTTCCTGGCCAGCTACCCGTTCCAGCCGGACGAGGAGGACTACTTCGTCCACATCACCACCGGCACCCACGTGGCGCAGATCTGCTGGTTCCTGCTCACCGAAAGCCGGCACTTCCCCGGCCGCCTGCTGCAGACCTCGCCACCGCGCAAGCAGGATGGCGCGGCCGGCAGCTACGCGGTCATCGATCTGGACCTGTCGCGCTACGACCACATCGCCCAGCGCTTCGCCCAGCAGCAGCTGCAGGACCGTGACCTGCTGAAGAGCGGCATCGCCACCCGCAACGCGGCCTTCAACGCGATGATCGAACAGATCGAAACGGTGGCCACACGTTCGCGCGCCCCCATGCTGCTGATGGGCCCCACTGGCGCCGGCAAGAGCCAACTGGCCAAGCGCGTGTTCGAGCTGAAGAAGCTCAAGCACCAGCTGCCCGGCCGCTTCGTCGAAGTGAACTGCGCCACCCTGCGCGGCGATGGTGCGATGAGCACGCTGTTTGGGCACACCAAGGGCGCCTATACCGGTGCGTCGTCCGATCGCGCCGGCCTGCTGCGCTCGGCGCACCAGGGCCTGCTGTTCCTGGATGAGATCGGCGAACTGGGACTGGACGAACAGGCCATGCTGCTGCGCGCACTGGAAGAGAAGCGCTTCCTGCCGGTTGGCAGCGATCGCGAAGTGGAAAGCGAATTCCAGCTGATCGCCGGCACCAACCGCGACCTGCAGCAATCGGTGCTGGAGGGCCGCTTCCGCGAGGATCTGCTGGCACGCCTGAACCTGTGGACCTACCACCTGCCGGGCCTGGCCGAGCGCAGCGAGGATATCGAGCCGAACATCGAGTTCGAACTGGAGCGCTGGTCGCAGCAGCAGCATGCGCGGGTGCGCTTCAACGTGGAAGCGCGCGCACGCTACCTGGCCTTTGCTACCAGCGGTGAGGCGGCCTGGCGCGGCAACTTCCGCGACCTGGGCGCATCGATCATGCGCCTGGCCACGCTGGCAAATGCCGGCCGCATCCAGACCGAGGGCGTGGACGAGGAGATTGCCCGCCTGCGTCGCCAGTGGCGCGGCGGCGAAGCGCCCTCTCCGTTGCAGGCCCTGCTGGGCGATGCCGCTGACCAGCTGGATCGCTTCGACCGCGTGCAGCTGGAAGAGGTGGTACGCGTCTGCGCGCGCTCAAAGTCGCTTTCCGCCGCCGGACGCGAGCTGTTCGCGGTGTCGCGCACCCAGCGCGCCAGTACCAACGACGCCGACCGCCTGCGCAAGTATCTGGCGAAGTTCGGCCTGGATTGGGAGCAGGTGCGCAGCCCCGCTTCCGCGTAGCGTCGAGCTTGCTCGATCAACGGCAGCTGTACATGCTGGCCGCGCAGCATCCACCGCCTTCAAGGAGATCGCCATGCACGAACGCAAACCAGAACCGGCCGCCGTCCCGCGCACAATCCTATGGATTGTCATCGGCGTTCTCGCCATGCTTTACGGCGGCTATCAGGTCGGCAAGGATCTGGCCCTGCGCGACAACGCACGAGAGGCCGCCTGCCGGTAACACGCGACCCACGCGTTCGTAGCGCCGGGCGTGCTCGACAGGCACCACGCACGTCGAGCACGCGCGGCGCTACGCGCTAGTGTTCGTCGCGCCAGAAGCTGCCTTCCGCTGCTGCCTGCGGATCGATATCCGCGACCACCGGCAGGAACCCGGCCGGGTCCTCCACGAAGTACGGAAACTCGCACAGGCAGGCGGCGAAATGCAGCAGGTCGCGGTTGACGAATACGCGTGCGTCACCGTTGTCGTGGTCCCACATCACCACTTCACCGCTGGCCGCATCGATGGCCAGCAGGTTGCCGCCGCCGTCGTGGCCGATGGCCAGGCCAGGGGCCGGCAGGCTGGCGGAAAGCGCGCCTGCCCGCTCGCCATCGAAGAACGACAGGTAGGGCGCCGCCTGGCGCGGCAGGCCCTGCTCGCTCAGCAGCTGCCGCGCGCGCGCATCCAGCCAGGTCGGCAGCGCTTCCAGCCGGTGGCACTGGAAGGCGTACAGGTCCGCCAGATCCGGCTCTTCCTCGATCAGCTCGACGGGCATGGCCGGCAGCAGGGCCATCAACATTTCCCGGAAATGGGTGACCACCCGCGACGTGTGATCGCCGCCGGCAGCGGCATCATCCATGAGAGTCGTGCTCACCTCAGGCGATCTGCACGACGCGCGCGTTCTGGCACAGCGGGTAGCTGGCGACGAACTCGGCAATGGCCGCCTGCATCGCGGCAAACGACTGGCCATACATGTACAGCGCGGTCTCTGTCGGCCCCTGCCACCAGCTGCAGATCTCGCCCAGGCCGTCGATGCGCTCGGACAGCTGCTCGAACACATGGTTCGAATCGCACTGCTCGTACACCTCGTCCGGCAGGTTCAGACCGTCAAGATAGATGCCCAGCCCCTCGGTGACGCCAAAGCTGCGATCGGCCTCGCCCGCGCCCTGCACCTTGGACCCCTTCGGTGCGCCCAGCTGTTCCAGCAGGTCAACCAGCTTGGGTACGTCGGCGGCGCCGTGCAGCGCCACTTCGATATCACCGTACTCGACTTCGCCCTCGTCGGAGATCGCGGTGCCGCCGCCGGTGATCTCACCGATCCCGGCCGCCTGCAGCAGCGCGTCCAGCGGGTCCTCGAACAGTTCGTGGCGATGCGCAGGCTGCAGCCTGGCATTCAAGGTCACGGTAACGTGCAGCGTGGGTTCGGTCATGGCGGCGTTCCTGGAAGATGTCACCGCCCATTGTAGAGTCGAGCTTGCTCGACTGCTTCTTCCTGACCCGTTCCGCTCCCCCTGCCTGGCAGCCAAGCGATAATGCGCAGTGCAAGGACATCATTCCAACAGGGGGAATACATGAAGTCGATCATTGCAGCCACGCTGCTGCTGTTGCTCACTGGCTGCGGCATCCGCACCGAAGTCGTGCGGGTGAACGCGCCTGACATCCGGGTCAATCCCGAGCAGGGCCCGGTGGTCGTCATCGCGCCGGTGCGCGATGGTCGCACGACGTACTTCCCGCAGGTGGCGGCTGCGGAGCGCCCGCAGAGCATCGGTGGCGTCATCCGCGGCAACAATGGCGTGCTGGTGTCCCTTGAGTCGTCCACCGCCCCGGACAAGGCGCGCGAGATCATGATCCAGGCCCTGCGCAACATGGGCTACCGCACGACAGACCAGTGCACGGCCACCTGCACGGAACTGGAAGCAACCTTGACCGATTTCTCGGTGAAGATGCCAATGAACTTCTGGCGTGCCGCGTCTTCGACCCAGCAGATGCTGGCCGACATAGCGGTCGATGTGACCGCCCGCAAGGACGGTCAGGCCCGAACCTTCACGGCCACCGGCCACGGCGCCAACATTTTCCAGATCGTCTCGCGCGAGAACTGGGAGATCGCGTTGGAGCGCGCGGTGAAGAACTTCACCAGCAGCCTGCAGCAGTCTATGTCCGAGCAGGATGCCGCGACGGGCTCGAAGGCGCAGGACTGAGGTCCCCGATCCGTAGAGTCGAGCTTGCTCGACTGCTTTTTCGTAGGGGCAGTCGAGCAAGCTCGACTCTACGGGACGTTCCCACGCTCAGCGCAGGAACGGCGGCACCTTGCGCTTCAGCAGTTCCACCAGCACCGGGTCCATGTAGTCGTAGTCGTCGGGAATATCCAGGCAGATCACCCGCTTGCCGTTCAGCCATGCCTTGTAGCGGCTGGACAGCCGGTTGCGGTGTGCCTTTTCCATCACGAACACCAAGTCGGCCCACTGCAGCAGCTCGGGGCTGAGCACTTCCTCGGCGTCGGCCAGCAAGCCCGCCGAGGCGGTTTCGATGCCGGGCCAATCGGCAAACACCTGCTCGGCCGTGGGGCTGCGCAGGCGGTTCTGGCTGCAGAGGAAGAGCACGTTGCGGGTCATGGCCGCAGCGTAATCGGGGTCGGATCGCTTTTCCATCGGAAAAGGGCTCTGACCCCATGTGCTTTCAGAAAAGTTGCATAGCCCAAGAACGCATCAGCAACCATCATGGTGTTTTTAAACGTCCAGATGCACATGATCACCAAGGATGACCTGCTAACGACGTTCGCAGAGGTAGCCGAAGCACACGGCTGCTACTTCAGCAAGTACGTAGTCGCGACGTACGTGCTCTACTGCTGCATAAGGAATGCCAAGGGACATGACCTCGCGATCGCGTCCAGGAATGTCGATGATCCGGAGTTCGCCGCCAGCGTTGTACTGAACGCGCCGCCCCGTCTTTCACATGATGGGCCAACGATCTTTGAAGTTCTTTCCAACGCCTATGGGTTCACTCATGCGATGGCGGTGCCCAGCACGTATCACGGGCTTCTGAACCGAATCGAGAAGCGCACGGGTCTGTTCCTGTGCTTGCCGATCTTCCGGTGTGAGTTCAACGGCAACGAATCAGCAGAGGACTTCAAGTGGTCCACACATCACATCGTTGACGTCAACAACTGGCATAGGACCAGGCAGCCGAAGATAAGCGTGTACTTCGACAATCCCCGCACTGGCGGCGGAACGGACAAGGACGGCGCCATCGTGAGCCTGGAGACGTTGGTAGCCGAGATCGACAACCTCAACGGTGTGGGCAACGGCTTCATCGAGATCACCAACTACCGCGGCGAAGTGATCGAAGTGCTGTCGCCGCGCGAAGGGACCTACGTGCTGATCCGCAATCGGAAGGATGAAGCGCTGATGGATCGCGCAAGTGTGATTTCCGCGGTGGAGAAATTCACCACAGAATGACGCCCCACCGCTTTGGTAGCGTCGAGCTTGCTCGACTGAACGCGCAAAGCAGTCGAGCAAGCTCGACTCTACAGGAGCTCGCAGATCGAGGTGCTGTCGCCGCGCGAAGGGACCTACGTGCTGATCCGCAATCGGAAGGATGAAGCGCTGATGGATCGCGCGAGCGTGATTTCCGCGTTGGAGAAATTCACCACAGAATGACGCCCCACCGCTTTCGTAGCGTCGAGCTTGCTCGACTGAACGTGCAAAGCAGTCGAGCAAGCTCGACTCTACAGGAGCTCGCAGATCGAGGTGCTGTCGCCGCGCGAAGGGACCTACGTGCTGATCCGCAATTGGCAAGATGAAGCGCTGATGGATCGCGCGAGCGTGATTTCCGCGGTGGAGAAATTCACCACAGACTGACGCCCCACCGCTTTCGTAGAGTCGAGCTTGCTCGACTGAACGCGCAGAGCAGTCGAGCAAGCTCGACTCTACAGGAGCTCGCAGAGCGGGTCAGAGCCCTCCCCGCGGGAGGGATCTGACCCTGACGGTGATCAGATCACCGTCAGGTTGGCGTAGGCCATCACCAGCCATTTGCTGCCGGCATCGGCGAACTCGACCTGCACGCGGGCGTGCGCGCCGCTGCCTTCGTAGTCGGTCACCATGCCTTCGCCGAACTTGGGATGGGTGACCAGGGCACCCAGCTTCAACGGCGGTGCCTCGATCGAGGCATGGCCCATCACCCGGCTGCTGCCCAGCGAGGCCGGGCGCGAGACCTGCACCTTCGGGCGCACTTCGTGCAGCAGCTCGCGCGGGATCTCGCGCAGGAAGCGTGACGGCAGGCTGTAGTTGTCCTGGCCGTGGATGCGCCGCGATTCGGCGTAGCACAGCACCAGCTTCTGTCGTGCACGGGTAATGCCCACGTAGGCCAGGCGGCGCTCTTCTTCCAGCCGCCCGCTTTCTTCCAGCGAGCGTGCGCTGGGGAACAGGCCGTCTTCCATGCCGGCCAGGAACACCAGCGGGAACTCCAGGCCCTTGGCCGAGTGCAGGGTCATCAGCTGCACGCCTTCCTCGCCCGCCTGCGCCTGGCCTTCACCGGCCTCCAGCGCGGCGTAGGCCAGGAAAGCGACCAGCTCATCCATTTCCTCGCCCACTTCCTCGATGTCATCGGCACGGCGCACGAAGCGCGAGGCCACCGACACCAGTTCGTCCAGGTTGTCGGTGCGCGATTCCGAATCCAGGGAATTGCGGCTTTCCTTGCTCCAGTGCTCGCGCAGCTGCGAGCGCGACAGGATGTGGTCCACGCGCTCGGCCAGGGTCATGTGCAGGGTCTGTGCCTGCAGCTCGTTGACCAGCACCAGGAAGCCGGCCAGCGCGTTGCGTGCGCGTGCGGCCAGCGCGGTGCCCTGGGTGACCAGCATGGTGGCTTCCCACAGCGAGAGGCCCTGCGCACGCGCTTCGCGACGTACTTCGTCCAGCGTGCGTTCGCCAATGCCACGGGTGGGCGTGTTCACCGCGCGCTCGAAGGCGGCATCGTCGTTGCGGTTGGACAGCAGGCGCAGGTAGGCCAGCGCGTCCTTGATTTCGGCACGCTCGAAGAAGCGCATGCCGCCATACACGCGGTACGGTACCTGTTCGCTCAGCAGCGCTTCTTCCAGCGCGCGCGACTGCGCGTTGCTGCGGTAGAGCACGGCCACTTCGGTGTAGCTGCCACCGTCGCGCACCCACTGGCGGGCGCGTTCGACGATGTAGCGCGCCTCGTCCATTTCGTTGTACGCGGCGTACAGGTCGATCGGCTCGCCATCGCCGCTGTCGGTCCACAGTTCCTTGCCGATGCGGTCCGGGTTGTGCGCGATCACCGCGTTGGCGGCGCCCAGGATGTTAGCGGTGGAACGGTAGTTCTGTTCCAGGCGGATGGTCTGCGCGCCGGGGAAATCGCGCAGGAAGCCCTGCACGTTCTCGACCTTGGCCCCACGCCAGCCGTAGATGGCCTGGTCATCGTCGCCCACCACGAATACGTGGCCTTCGTGCCCGGCCAGCACGCGCACGAAGGCGTACTGGATGGCATTGGTATCCTGGAATTCATCCACCAGGATTTCGCGGAATCGGGCGCGGTAGTGCGCCAGCAGGGCCGGGTTGTCGCGCAGCAGTTCATGCGCGCGCAGCAGCAGTTCGGCGAAGTCGACCAGGCCGGCGCGGTCGCAGCGCGCCTGGTATTCGATGTACGCCTGGCGCATGGTTTCCAGCCACGCGTCGTGCGGCTCGGGCTGGATGTGCTGCGGGCGGCGCCCCTCGTCCTTCTGCTCGTTGATCCACCACGCAATCTGCTTGGGCGGGTGCTTGCTGTCGTCGATCTCCAGCGCCTGCACCACGCGCTTGACCAGCCGCAGCTGGTCGTCCGAATCCATGACCTGGAAGCCTTCGGGGAGCTTGGCGTCCTGCCAGTGCAGGCGCAGCAGGCGGTTGGCCAGGCCGTGGAAGGTGCCGATCCACATGCCGCGGCTGCCGTTGGGCAGCTGAGCGTCGATGCGGTGGCGCATTTCACCGGCCGCCTTGTTGGTGAAGGTGACCGCGAAAATGCCGTGGGTGGGCACGCCGAAGACTTCATGCAGCCAGGCGATGCGGTGGGTAAGCACGCGGGTCTTGCCCGAACCGGCGCCGGCCAGCACCAGGTGGTGGCCGGGGGGAGCAGAGACGGCGTCGCGCTGGGCCGGGTTCAGGCCATCAAGCAGGTGGGAGACATCCATGCCCCCATTTTACGGCATCGGGGTCGCGTGCCCTGCGACCACCTGTGCGGCCAGCGCCTGCGCCTGCTGACGCAGTTCAGGCACGGCCAGGCTCTCCCACAGGCTGCCGATGCGCAGGCTGCCCAGCACGCCCAGCCGCGGCTGCGGCCGGCCCTGCGCGTCGTGCAGGCGATCGCCGGGCACGCTGCTGTCCAGGCCCAGCCCATGCGGCCCCGGCCGCGCCACGCCGTCGGCCAGCAACTGCTGCAGCAGCGGATTGCGCAGCGCGCTGGCGCGGGTTTCCACGCCGGTGGCGTTGATGATGCCGGCCACGGCCCAGGCCTGGTCGGCACCGTCGGCGCTGCGCCCGCTCAGCAGCAGGGCGCCGTCCTGCTGGCGCACCTGCTGCAGCCGCGCGCGGTGGATCTGCAGCTGGCCCGTGGCCTGCAGTGCCTGCAGCTGCGCGTGGATGTCTTCGGCGATGCGATGACGATGCACGTCCCAGTAGCGCACCACATGGCGCAGGAAGCGGCGCTGGTCGGCTTCATCCAGGCTGCACCACAGGGCCTGCCCATGGGCGCGGATGCGGTCCATCACGCCCTGCCACGGCTGTCCTTCGGCCTGCAGTTGGCGGGCGTGCTGGCGCAGCGCGCGCAGCCGCTGGCGCAAGCTGAGCGGCAGCAGGCTGGCGGGATCGAAGCTGGGCAGCGCGCCATGGTCGTGCGGCAACGGCAGCAGTCCATGACGGGAAATGACATGCAGCGGGCCGCTATGGCCGGCAGCCACGAGGGCCAGCACGGTGTCGGCCATGCTCAAGCCGGAGCCGACGATGGCCAGTGCCTGCGTGCCGGCCAACGTGCGCACGCCGTCATAATCCCAGGCTTCGACCACGGCATCGGCAGGCAGGGCATTGGCGCCGGGCACGGGCAGCGGGCGCATGCTGTTGCCGGTGGCCAGCACCGCCTGTGCGGCGCGCAGCGTCTGGCCATCGCCCAGCTGCAGCTGGCAGCCGTGCGCATCCACCTGCAGCGCCAGTACTGGCTGGGCGATCACCTGCAGCGCTGCGGGGCTGGCCGCAACCGCCTGCTGCAGGCGCTGCTGCAGGTAGCGTGCGAAGTAATGGCGGCAGACATAGCGCTCGCCCAGCACGTCGCGTGCTTCACCCGGATAGGCGTTGGCGGCTTCCAGGTAATCGAGGAAATCGCCGGGCTGATCGGGGAACGCGCTCATCTTCGCCGCCGGCACGTTCAACAGGTGCTCGGGCCACGGTGTGGAATAGGCGATGCCCTGCGCCGGCTGCGAGGCCGGCTCGAACAGGACGATGCGCAGCGGCTGCCGGGCCTGCTGCAGCACGTGCAGGGCCACCAGTACGCCGGCGGCGCCGCCACCGATGATCGCCAGGTCCGCTTCAGCGGTTCGCGCGGAATCAGTCATGCGGGGATTGTAGGCCATGGCCGGCGCACCCCGCGCCAACGCGACCGTTTACATCAGCGCATCGGCCAGCCGTGCAATGCCTTCACGGCTGCGTCGCCATGCCGGCCGCTGCCGCCACTGCTCCAGGTCCAGCAGCGTCGATTGCCGCAGGTAGTCGTCTTCGATCGCACACAACTGCTTCACCAGCGGGCGGTCGTAGCAGATCAGGCCGATTTCGGCATTCAGCGCGAACGATCGGATATCCATGTTGATCGAGCCGAGTACCGCGATGTCTTCGTCCACGCTCATGTGCTTGGCATGCAGGAACTGCGGCTCGTACAAGGCAATCTGCACGCCACAGCGCAGCAGCTCGTCGTAGTACGCCTCCTGCGCCCACGACGTCAGCCGCTGGTTGTTGCTGGCCGACAGGATCAACTGCACCTGCACGCCCGACAGCGCGGCGATGCGCAGCGCGCTCAGGGTCGCCTCGTCGGGCACGAAGTACGGGGTCACCATCACCAGCCGCCGCCGTGCCAGGTGAATGAGCGCAGCCACGGCATCGCGCGCGTTGCTGTACGGGTAGGCCGGGCCGCTGGGCAGCAGCTGGGTGGCGATGTCATCGCTGCACACCGGCACGTTGGCGATCACCTCCAGGCGCTGCCCGGTTTCCATGTACCAGTCGCTGGCGAACACCGCTTCCAGATGCGCCACCGCCGGGCCGCGCACGCGCGCGACCAGTTCACGGTTGGGGTGGCCAGGTACGAACTGCGGGCCCGCCAGGTTCTGCGAACCCACGTAGGCCACTTCGTTGTCGATCACCGCGATCTTGCGGTGGTTGCGCAGGTCCATGCGGCCGCTGCGGCGCCAGCGCAGGCCGCCCGGCAGCATCGCGCGCACTTCCACATCGCGTGCCTGCAGCCGCTTGCGATAGGCGCGCAGGCCGCGCTTGGCGCCGACGGCATCCAGCAGCACCCGGCACTGCACGCCACGCGCGGCGGCGCGCTGCAGGGCCTCGACGATGGCCTCGCCCACGGCGTCATCGAACATCAGGTAGTACAGCAGGTGCACGCGGTCTTCGGCCTGGTCGATATCGGCAATCAGGCTGTGCAGCGATTCGTCGTAGTCGGTCAGCAGATCGACAGCGTTGCCATGCACCGGCATGAAATCACCCTGGCGCTGCACCAGCGGCACGATCTCGGCACTGGCGGTGTCGGTCTGTGGCACCCAGCGCAGGCGGCGCTGCAACGCCTGCTCTTCGCGGATCACCAGCGAAGCCTCGGCCTGGCGGCGGATGCGTTCGCGCGACAGCCAGGGATGGCCGAACAGCAGGTACAGCGGCAGGCCCAGCAGGGGCACGAAGCCGACCAGCAACAGCCAGCTGCGGGCGGCCCCCGGCGTGGTGCGGGTGGGAATCCAGCACAGCGCGACCAGGCGGATGAGCCAGTCGATCAACAGCAGGTAGGAGCCCAGCAGCCACTCGAACAGCATCGCGTCGCCCGTCGGGAGGTGTGCGGCCATTCTGCCCAGCAGGGTGTGTAGAGTCGAGCTTGCTCGACTGCTTGGAAGCCATGTGCCAACCAAGGTTGGCACCTACCGGGGGTGGGAATGTGTGCCAACCAAGGTTGGCACCTACCGGGGTGGCGATGTGTGCCAAGCAAGGCTGGCACCTACCGGGGGTGGGGAATGTGTGCCAACCAAGGTTGGCACCTACCGGGCGCCGGGCATGAAAAAACCCGCCACGAGGGCGGGTTTTTCCGGAGGCGATCAGCAACCCTTGCGGATTACTTGATCTTGCCTTCCTTGTACGGGACGTGCTTACGCACGACCGGATCGTACTTGGAGAATTCCATCTTCCCCGGGGTGTTCTTCTTGTTCTTGTCGGTCGTGTAGAAGTGACCGGTACCGGCGGTCGAAATCATACGGACCTTATCGCGCTTGCCTGCCATGATCGTCTACTCCTCAGACCTTTTCGCCGCGCGCACGCAGCTCAGCCAGAACGGAATCGATGCCGTTCTTGTCGATGGTGCGCAGTGCATGCGCGGAAACACGAAGCTTCACCCAGCGGTTTTCGCTGGCAACCCAGAAGCGGCGCTCGTGCAGGTTGGGCAGGAAACGACGACGGGTCTTGTTGTTGGCGTGCGAGACGTTGTTACCCGTCTGCACTCGCTTGCCGGAAACCTGGCATACGCGGGACATTGCGCACCTCGATAGTTAATTTTGTCAGCCCGTAGCCCGGGAGACGGCGGCCTCGGTGGTTGCCCACCACACGTCAAGAGAATCAAAGGGTTACGCTGGCGTTGGGCGGCCGGGGACGTGCTCCCGGGGGCGCCGCCCGGCACGAAACCGGACACAGCGAGCCGCGCATTATGCAGGCTTTCAATCACTTGCGCAAGTTGTCCACAGGGCAAAGGCTGAACGCGGCACGCCGTGTTCATGCCCGGTCTGCCCATACTGGCGCCCCTTCCCGCGAGCCCGTCGATGCGACTGCTGGCCCTGACCTATGGCACCGAAGGCGACACCCGGCCGCTGGTGATGCTGTGCCACGGCCTTCGCCAGGCCGGCCACGAGGTGATGCTGCTGGCCGAACAGGGCACGCTGGCCACTGCGCGCTACCTGGGCGTGCCGCACGCGGCGCTGGAAGGCGACATCCACGACGAAGTGGTGGCCCTGGTGGCAGGCGGCAACAATCTGGCTGCAGCCTCGCGCGGGCTGGCGCGGATGGCCGGCCGCCACGTGCCGGCCTGGATGGCGCAGGCCGATGCGGCCGCCACGGGCTGCGACGCCGTACTGACGGGGGGTCTGGCCGCCCTGGTGGGCCTGAGCGTGGCCGAACGGCACGGTCTGCCGGCGATCGGCACGGGCATGATCCCGCTCACGCCCACGCGTGCCTTTGCCTCCCCCTTCCTGCCGCCGCTGCCGCTGCCCGGGTTCCTGCGCCGGGCCAGCTACGGGCTGGTCAACCAAGCGGTATGGCGTACGTTCCGCAAGCCGCTCAACGCGGCGCGCGCCGCACTGGGGCAAGCGCCGCGTCGCACGCTGTGGACCGGCCTGCCAATGCTGTACGGCATTTCCCCGCAGCTGCTGCCACCGCCACCGGACTGGCCGGCCGACCACGTGGTGTGTGGGCAATGGCGGATGCCGGAGCAACCGTGGTTGCCGCCGCCAGACCTGCAGGCCTTCCTCGATGCCGGTCGGCCACCGGTGTACCTGGGCTTCGGCAGCATGACCGGTTTCGACCGCGAGCGTGTGCTGCCAGCGTTGCTACACGCCCTGGCACCGCGCCGCGTGCTGCTGTTTCCCGGCTGGGCGGGCCTGCCTGCAGGCGCCCTGCCGGCGAACGTGTTCGTCGTCGGCCCGACACCGCATGAAGCGTTGTTGCCGCACTGCACGCTGGCCATCCACCACGGTGGCAGCGGCACCACGCATTCGGCCTGCCGCGCGGGCATTCCCTCAGTGGTGATGCCTTTTGCCGCCGATCAGTTCTTCTGGGCGCGGCGGCTGCAGACGCTGGGGGTTGCGCCAGCGCCACTGTCGCCGAAACGATTGGATGCGGCCACGCTGGCGGCGGCGATTGCGTTCGCCGAAGACGCGGAAACGCGTGCACGTGCCGCTGCGCTGGGTGCAGCGATGGCCAGCGAGGATGGCGTGGCCACTGCAGTCGCGATGATCGAACGGGTGGCGGGGCTTCCCGGTGGGGTCGGATCCTGCGTCGACAGACGCGGGCTCTGACCCCAGCCGCAGGCCAACTCAACGCAGGTACGGAATCACCTGGGCCAGCAGATGCGCATCCTTCAGCGCGCCATGCAGGCCGCGCTCGCCGGGAATGCCCAGGCGTCGCAGCAGGTCATCCAGCTTGTTGGGCTGCCCCGGCCAGCGCTGCTGGGCGATCTTCAGGCTGCAGGTCACGCGGCAATGGTGGGCCAGGGTCACCGTGTGGCCGGCCAGGCGAAGCTCATGGTCCAGAAAGCCAACGTCGAACGTGGCGTTGTGCGCCACCAGTTCACTGCCACGCAGGAATTCAAGCAGTTCGATCGCCTTGTTGGAGAACAACGGCTTGCCCACCAGCATGGCGTCACTGATGCCGTGCACACGTTGTGCGAAAGGGTCCACGCGACGTTGTGGCTGCAGGAACGTGTGGAACTGGCGCCCCGTGATACGTCCGTCGATCATTTCCACCGCACCGATTTCAATGATGCGATGGCCCTGCTTATGCGACAGGCCGGTGGTTTCGGTGTCCAGTGCAACGATGCGACTCATGCGGCGATCCGTTTCCTTTGTGGCGTGCCGGGAATGGTCGCACGAAGGTTGACGTCATCGACCTAGGAACAGTTGCAATCCTTTGCGGTCGGGAGGCTGTAGCGCCGAGCAGAAGCCGTCGAGCAACGCTCGACTCTACAAGTGCGCCTCCATCACCCAATCAATGAACACCCGCAGGCGCTGGCTCATGTGCCGGTTCGGCGGGAACATCACGTGCATCGGCATGGCCGGCAGCAGCCAGTCCTGCAGCACCGGCTGCAGTTCGCCGCGGGCCACGTGCGGCTGCGCCATGTAGCTGGGCACGGTGACAACGCCCAGTCCGGCCACACCGGCCGCCAGGTACGCGTTGCCATCATCGAAGGCCACCGTGTAACGGCCCTGCACCTCGATGCGCTCATCGCCACGGCGGGCACTGAACACCCGCGCGCGACCACTGCGCGGGCTGAGGAACCCGACCACGTGATGGTCCGGCCCTTCCAGCGCGCGCGGGTGGTCGGGCATACCGAAACGCTGCAGGTAGGCGGGGCTGGCATGGAAGCCGATCGGCAGGCTGGCCAGCGGCCGTGCGACCAGCGCCGGGTCGGCCGGCGTGCCGCCACGGATCACGCAGTCCACGTTGTCGGCGATGACATCCACTTCGCGGTCGCTCACCCCGATATCCAGCTGGATCTCCGGGTACCGCGCGTGGAAGTCCGCCAGCGCCGGTACCAACCGCAGCCGTGCGTACGGCCCGGGCACGTCGATGCGCAGGCGCCCGCGCGGCTGGCTGGCGGCTTCGCCCAGGCCACCTTCCACCGCCTCCAGTTCGGCCAGCAGGCGGGCGATGCGTGGGTAGTAGGCCGCACCATCGGCGGTGGTGCTGACACGGCGCGTGGTGCGGTTGAGCAGGCGCAGGCGCAGGTGCGCTTCCAGCTGCTGCACCAGCTGGGTGACTGTGGTGCGGCTGACCTGCAGGGTGTGCGCGGCGCGGGTGAAACTGCCGGTTTCCACCACGCGGGCGAAGGCCCGCATTGCCTCGAAACGGTCCATGGGCGGCCCGCGATTGTTTGGGATCGACAATCAATCTAGGCCGATTATCGCGGTTTATCCAGACAGCCTTGGCGGGGAGGATGGCCGTCTCTTCCACGGGATATTCCCCATGTCACAGCGTGATGTCGTGTTCCCCGCCGGGCGCCAGGCCCTGTACGAGCGCAACCGCTACTCGCCTGCGGTCCGCTCCAATGGCTTCCTGTTTGTCTCCGGCCAGGTCGGCAGCCGTGAGGACGGCTCGCCCGAGCCGGATTTCGAAACCCAGGTGCGCCGCGCCTTCGATAACCTCAACGCGGTGCTGGCAGCCGCCGGCTGCACGTTCGACGATGTGGTCGACGTGACCGTGCTCCTGGTCAACCCGGAAAAGAATTTCGAGAAGGCCTGGGCGATCGTGCCCGAGTACTGGGGCCAGGCGCCACACCCGACCCTGACCGGTATCGGCGTGACCTGGCTGTATGGGTTCCAGTTCGAGATCAAGGTGATCGCGAAGCTGCCTGCACCCAAGTAGTACGAATCACTCTGCGGCAAATTCCAGTATGCGGCGCCAACGCAAAGGTTTCGTCGCACGCGCCGGGTCGGGGCCGAACCGGTTCAACCAGCCGGCGGCCAATGCGCGCGCACGCAGGCGTTCGCCAACGCCTTCGGCCATTTCAACTTCAACGTGGGTCACTCTGCCTTCTGCATCCACGTCCGTTGCCCAGACCAGCTTTCCCACCCATTCGGCCGCCGGAACGGACGGATCGTAGTTTGGACGACCCGCAACGTAGGGCCCGTCGTGCCCCAGGTACAGCGGGGAGTCCTCCAGGCGGTGATCGACGCGAACGTCTGCTCTGCCGGTGCGGCCGTCGCCAAGCGTGGCATCCACCGTCCACATGCCGGCTGCCCCTGCGGCGCCGATGTCCGCAGGGAAACACGTTTTCCGGCCACGGAAACCGGCATGCCTTACGTGCGAGATGCGAACGCCCTTGGCATCACGAATGGTGAGCTCCAGCCCGCCCACATCGGCGTCCTCTCCACCGGCGGCAACGCAGATGCGGTGGTCATGCTGGCCATCGGCAACGAACTGGTAGGCCACCGACCGTGCGATCGCATCTGTGGGCGTCGGCGCCCACAGCAACTCCACGTAGACATCCCCGGCGGCGAATGCAGCGGGACTGGCCAGGACCAGCAGCAGACCAGCTGCGGCAGCGCGTGCAGTCATCGTTCCGTCCTTGGTGGCGATTCCCGATCCTCACCGATGGTGCACGGCGGCGCAACCAGGCATTGGTGTCGGCGCGATTGCCTGCGGCAGGGGTCGGCAGCCAGCGGAAGCCGCTGGAGGGGATGGGGTCAGAGCCCTTCCTGCGGAAGGGATCTGACCCCTCCGGTCAGGGCTCGCGGCGGTGCAGCCAGCGGTACAGCACCGGCAGCACCAGCAGGGTCAGCAGCGTGGACGAGACGATGCCGCCGATCACCACGGTGGCCAGTGGCCGCTGCACCTCCGAACCCGCGCCAACGTTGAAGGCCATCGGCACGAAGCCCAGCGAAGCGACCAGGGCGGTCATCAGCACCGGGCGCAGGCGGCCCAGCGCGCCGTCGCGCACCGCATCCAGCAAGGGCATGCCCTGCTGCCGCAGGTGGCGCACGAAGCTGATCATCACCAGCCCGTTGAGCACCGCCACACCCGACAGGGCGATGAAGCCGACGCCGGCCGAGATCGACAGCGGCAGCCCACGCGCGGCCAGCGCCAGTACGCCGCCGGTCAGGGCCAGCGGCACACCGCTGAACACGATGGCCGCATCACGCACCGAGCCGAACGCCCAGTACAGCAGCACGAAGATCAACAGCAGCGTGACCGGCACCACCACGGCCAGGCGCTGGCTGGCCGAGATCAGCTGCTGGAAGCTGCCACCGTAATCGACCCAGTAGCCGGGCGGAAGCTGCACCCCACCCTGCACGGCCTGCTGCAGGTCGGCCACGAAACTGCCGAGGTCGCGATCGCGCACGTTGGCGGTGACCACGATGCGACGCTTGCCGTTGTCGCGGTTGATCTGGTTTGGCCCCTCGCTGGTTTCGATGCGGGCCAGTTCGCGCAGCGGCACGGTACGCGGCGCACCGCTGCCCGCGGCCACGCCCCGGCTCAGCTCGTCGCCGTTGTCACTGGCCAGCGCCGGTTCCAGCGAAATCGGCAGGTCGGCCAGTGCAGCCGGGTCCTGGCGCAGCGCTTCCGGCAAGCGCACCACGATGTCGAACCGGCGATCCCCCTCGAACAGCTGCCCGGCCACCTGCCCGCCCACGGCGGTGGCGACGGTGGACTGCACCTGCCCCGGGTTCAGGCCATAGCCGGCCAGCCGCTGCCGATCCGGCAGCACGGTCAGCAGCGGCAGGCCACTGGTCTCTTCCAGCCGCACATCGGCCGCGCCCGGTACCGCTGCAACCACGCGCTGCAGGCGCTGGCCGACGTTGCGCAGGGTGTCCAGATCATCGCCGTACAGCATGACCGCCACATCGGCACGCACGCCGGAAATCAGCTCGTTCATGCGCATCTGGATCGGCTGGGTGAACTCGTAGTTGTTGCCGGGCAGCGATTCCACCGTGCGCTCCAGCTCGGCCAGCAGCGTGGCGCGCGGCTTGCGCGGGTCGGGCCACTGGCTGCGGGGCTTCATCATGATGAAGGTGTCGGCCACCGAAGGCGGCATCGGGTCGGAGGCCACTTCCGGCGTGCCGATCTTGGAGAACACCTTGGCCACTTCCGGTACCTGCAGCAGGCGGCGCTCGATCTGCACCTGCATCTGCACCGACTGGGCCAGGCTGGTGCCGGGAATGCGCATGGCATGCATGGCCACATCGCCCTCGTCCAGGCTGGGCACGAATTCGCTGCCCAAGCGCGTGGCCAGGGCGCCACAGCCCAGTACCAGCACCACGGCACCCACCGCGATCCAGCGACCGCGGCGCAGGGTAAACGCCAGCAGCGGCTGGTAGCGCCGCCGCAGCCAGGCCATCAGCCGGTTTTCCTTTTCCTGCACGCGACCACCGAGGAACAGCGCGATGGCAGCCGGCACGAAGGTCAGGCACAGCAGCATCGCGCCGGTCAGCGCCAGCACCACGGTGATCGCCATCGGGTGGAACATTTTTCCTTCCACGCCGGTGAGCGCGAAGATCGGCAGGTACACTGCGGTGATGATGCCCAGGCCAAACAGGCTGGGGCGGATCACTTCGGCGGTGGCGCTGGCGGTTTCAGCGAAGCGTTCGGCCACGGTCATGTCACGGCCCAGCGCGTGCTGGCGTTCACCGAAGCGGCGCAGGCAGTTTTCGATGATGATGACCGCGCCATCGACGATCAGGCCGAAATCCAGCGCGCCCAGGCTCATCAGGTTGGCCGAGACACCACCGCGCGCCATGCCGGTAAGCGTGAACAGCATGGCCAGCGGAATCACTGCGGCGGTGATCAGCGCGGCACGCACGTTGCCCAGCAGCACGAACAGCACCACGATCACCAGCAGTGCGCCTTCCAGCAGGTTGCGCGCCACGGTCTGGATGGTGCGGTCGACCAGCGCGGTGCGGTCATAGCTGGCGGTAACGGTCACCCCCGGCGGCAGGCTGGCCTGTGCCTGCTGCAGGCGGGCCGCCGCGGCCTGCGCGACCTCACGACTGTTGGCGCCGACCAGCATGACCACCGTGCCCATCACCACTTCATGGCCGTTCTGGGTGGCCGCACCGCTGCGCAGCTCCGGTCCGTCGGCCACGTTGGCCACGTCGTGCACATGGATCGGCACACCTTCGCGGCGGTCCAGCACGATGTTGCCGATCTCCTGCAGATCGGCCACCTGGCCGGGAATGCGCACCAGGAACTGCTGGCCGTTGCGTTCGATGTAGCCGGCACCGACGTTCTGGTTGTTGGCCTGCACGGCGGCGGCCACGTCTTCCAGAGTGAAACCCAGCGCGCGCAGTCGCGCCGGGTCCGGGGTGATGTGCACCTGGCGCTGGAACCCGCCGATGGTGTTGACCTCGGTCACGCCCGGCACGTTGCGAAGCTGTGGGCGGATCACCCAGTCCTGCAGGGTGCGCAGATCGGTGGCGGTGTAGGCCGTGCCATCGGCTTTGCGCGCCTTGGGATCGGCATCGAGGGTGTACATGAAGATCTCGCCCAGGCCGGTGGCGATCGGCCCCAGCTGCGGGTCCAGCCCGGCCGGAATCTGTGAGCGCACCTGCTGCAGGCGTTCGGCCACCTGCTGGCGGGCGAAGTACAGGTCGGTGCCGTCCTTGAACACCACCGTGACCTGCGACAGCCCGTAGCGCGACAGCGAGCGCACATGGTCCAGCTTCGGCAGGCCGGCCATCGCCGTTTCCACCGCGTAGGTGATGCGCTGTTCGCTTTCCAGCGGCGAGTAGCCGGGCGCGGCGGTGTTCACCTGCACCTGCACGTTGGTGATGTCCGGGGTGGCGTCGATCGGCAGCCGGGTGAAACTCCAGATGCCGACCGCCACCATCACCACGGTCAGGCCCAGCATCAGCCAGCGGCGCTGGATGGCTGCGGCGATGATGCGTTCCAGCAGACCGTTGCGGGCGTTCGGATCAGTGCTCATGGCTGGCGCCCGCCTTGCCGATGTCGGCCTTTACCGTGTAGCTCTGCTGCACCACCACCTGATCACCGGCACGCAGCCCGGCGCTGACGGCCACCTGCTGCGCATCGCGTGCGCCCAGGGTGACCGGCCGCGCGGTGTAGGTATCACCGTCGCGTACGAACACCACGTCCTGGCCATCCAGGGTCTGCAATGCGCTGAGCGGCACGACGATGTCCGCCGGGGTGCTGGCCACCACGATGCGCGCACGTACCGCTGCACCGGGCCGCCACAGGCCATCGGCATTGTCCACGCTGGCACGCGCGATGGTGCTCTGGCTGGCGGTGGCGGTGCCGGGCAGCACGCGTTCCAGCGTGGTGACCTGGCTGACGCCGTCGGTCATGCGGGTGACAGTGACGGGCACGCCGGCGGTGATGTGCTGGGTATCGGCACCGAAGATGTGCAGGTCGACCCAGAGCTGGGAGAGATCGCCGATTTCGAACAGCACCTGGCCCTCGCCCGCCATCGCGCCCACCTGCACCTGCCGCGACAGCACCACGCCGCTGATCGGTGCGGCCACGCTGTAGGTGGTCAAGCTGAGGTTGCTGTCGATGCTGGCCAGCGGCTGGCCGGCACGCACGCGGTCGCCGACGTTCGCGCGCAGCGCGCGCACCGGGCCCGGAAAGCGTGCAGTGACCTGCGCGCTGCGCCCATCGACCGGGGCCAGCAGGCCCTGCACGTCGTGTTCGTCGGCGATGGTGCCGGGGCCCACGGCGGCGCTGACAATACCCGCCTCGGCGGCCTGTGCGGCGGTGATGGTGGTGTGCTCGGGGGCCTCGTCGGCGTGTGCGGCTTCGCCTTCGGCGTGATCGTGGTCATCGTCCGCAGCGGGCGCCACCGGCGGGCTGCCGTTGCCGCAGGCGCCCAGTGCCACCAGCAGCGCGGCCACGGAGGCCAGACGGATCAGGGAGGTGACGGCCTTCATGGCAGGGTTCCTTCAGCAGAGGCGGCCAGCAGCGGTTGTCCGCTCAGCCGCTGGATTTCGATCAGGGCGGACTGTGCCGACAGCGCGGCATCCAACTGCCGCTGCCGGGCTTCGATGCGCATGGCCTGCAGCTGGGCCCATTCCAGGTAGCTGATGGCACCGGCGCGCCACGCGGTTTCGGCGGCCTTTTCGGCCTTCTGCAGTTGCGGCAGCACGTCGCGCTGCATGCGCTGCACTTCCAGCCGGGCGGTTTCGTAGCGGCCGTGCGCTTCGGCCAGGGTGGCGTACAGCTGCAGTGCGCGGGCCTCGCGTTCAACAGCGCTCAAGGCCAGTTCGGCTTCTGCAGCGCGGATCTCCGGGCCCGCACGACGTGCACTGCCCAGCGCCATGCTGAAACCGGCCAGCAGGGCGGTCTCGCCGCTGTCCCGCATGTGGCGCACGCCCAGCTGCCAGGACAGGTCACTGCGCTGCTGGCTGCGCGCCAACTGCAGTTGCGCCTCGCGCACACGCGCTTCAGTGGCGATCACCGCCAGTTCCGGCGTGCGTTGCAGCAGCTGCGCCAGGTGCTGGAAATCCTGCAGGGCGGGCAACTGCAACGGGTCGCCGGTGATGGCATCAAAATCCACCGCGCGCGCGTTCCACAGCGCCGCCAGCGCCAGGCGCGCTGCGCGTGCCGCCTGCAGGCTGCGGTCGCGGTCCAGTTCGGCCTGGGCCAGTGCCGCCTGCGCGGTCAACAGCGTGGACGCCGGCGAGGCACCAGCCTGCAGGCGCAGGCGTGCGGCGGCCACCGCGCGGCGGCGCTGTTCGATGTCGTCCACGGCGATACGGCGCTGCTGTTCGGCCGCGCTGATGGCCAGGTAGCGGCGCGCGGTTTCGGCCAGCAGGTCCAGGCGGGTGATTTCACGCTGCGGGGCCAGCGCGTCCAGGTTGGCCTGGGCCACAGCGCGGCGGGCGTCCAGCTTGCCGCCGCGTTCCAGCACGCCGGCCAGGGTGACGGTGGCTTCGGCGGCATCGAAACCGCGGCTGCTGCCGGTGCCCAGCACGTTCTCCAGCTCCACGCCGAGCACCAGCGCCGGCGTGAGCGCGGCGCCGTCCAGGCGGGCTTCGGCGGCCTGTCGCTGCAGGGTGGGCAGGCGCAGGTCGGGATGGGTACGGGCGACGCGGTCGATGGCCGCGTCCAGGGTCAAGGGGTCAAGCGACGACGGCGCCTGCGCATGCACGCACGGCGCGATCGCCAGGGCCGCGACAGCGGCCAGGCGGATCCACATGGGAATACTCCGGAAATCTCAGGACAGGATCAGAAGCCCGCGCACGGCGGGCGATGGATCGGGCCTGGATCGGAGGACGCAGCAGCGATTCCAGCGGCGCGGGGCGGCCGTCGGTGTCGATCGTGGTCGGCGCAGCGGCCGACGGTGGTGGCGACAGTTCCCAGCTGGCCAGTGCGAACGGCAGAACGCCGCCCTGGCCGTGGCAGTGGCCGCAATGCACCAGCGCGTGCAACAGGCGGGCGCTGGTGTCGTCCGGATCGTGCCCGGCATCGAACCCGGCGCTATCGTGCGGCGTCGCCGGGTGGTCCAGGTGCGACATCTCGTGCAGTTCACCCAGGGCCGACGCCGTGGCGCCGCCCACGCTGCCGATCGCCACCACCACCAGCATCAGCAGGCGGAGCAGGAACGACGGGCGGCGGCGCACGAAGCGGATCATGCCGGGAGGGTAGCGGGCGTTACAGCCGTTACACAATCGCAGCCGAATGCGACGCCACCGGGCCCTGCCCGGCGGCGTGCAGCGTCAGGCCTTCCTGCGTTCGGCGATATAGGCCTGGATCTGCTGTTCCAGCACCGGCAGCGGCACCGAACCCTGCTTCAGCACGGCATCGTGGAAGCCCTTGATGTCGAACTTGTCGCCCAGCTCCTTCTCGGCCTGGGCACGCAGGCGCACGATGGCGATCTCACCCAGCTTGTAGCTCAGCGCCTGGCCCGGCCAGGAGATGTAGCGATCCACCTCGGTGGTCACTTCGTGCTCGCTCAGCGCGGTGTGGTCGCGCAGGTAGGCCAGCGCCTGTTCGCGGGTCCAGCCCTTGCTGTGCACGCCGGTATCGATCACCAGGCGCGCGGCACGCCACATTTCGTAGGTCAGGCGTCCGAAATCCTCGTAAGGGGTTTCGTAGATGCCCATTTCCACGCCCAGCTTCTCGCAGTACAGCGCCCAGCCCTCGCCGTAGGCCGAAATGTAGGCATTGCGGCGGAACTCGGGCTGTTCGCCCTGCTCGGCCGCCAGTGCACCCTGCAGGGCGTGGCCCGGGTCGGATTCGTGCAGGGTCAGCGCCGGCAGGTTGTACAGCGGGCGCGACGGCAGATCGTAGGTGTTCACCCAGTAGGTGCCCATGCCACCACGGCCCGCGGTCCAGAACGGGGCGATATCCGGCGGCACCGGCACGATGGTGAAGCGTGCGCGCGGCAGGGTCATGAACTTGCCGATCTGGCCGTCGGCACGCTTGGAGATCCACGCGGCGCGCGACAGCAGCTCTTCCGGGGTCTTGGCGTAGAACTGCGGGTCGGTGCGCAGGAAGGTGAGGAAGTCGGCGAAGCTGCCCTTGAACTCCACCTGCTTGATGATGGCGTTCATTTCCTGCTGGATGCGTGCCACTTCTTCCAGGCCGATCCGGTGGATCTGGTCGGGCGTCAGATCCAGCGTGGTGTACTCGTGGATCTGCTGCTTGTAGTAGGCCTTGCCGCCCGGCATCGCTTCGGCGGCCAGCGTGGTGCGTGCCTGCGGCACGTATTCCTTCACGAAGAACGTGCGCAGCTGCTGGAACGCCGGCACGACCTTGCCGCCGATCGCCGCCACCGCCTGCTCGCGCAGCGCGGCCTGTTCGGCGGCCGGAATGCTGCTGGGCAGCTTCTTGAACGGCGCGTACAGCGGCGACTGGGTCGGGTCCTTCAGTTCGGCCACGGTGGCGATGGACACTTCGCGGCCATCCAGCACCGCGCGCGGCACGCTAAAGCCGCGCTTCAGGCCGGCGCGCATGTTGTCGGTCTGCTGGCCGAAGTAGCGCGGCACGTCGTTCAGGCGGGCAATGTAGTTGCGGTAGTCCTGCGCGGTCTTCATCTCGCGCCGGGCCATGAAGGACAGGTTGGACCAGAACGAGGAATCGGAATTGAACGGCATTTCATAGCCGCGCAGACGGGTTTCCTCGGCCAGGTTGAACACCTGGTCGCGGTAGATCGCGTAGTTCACCTGGTTGGCCGCGCTGAGCGTGGCCGGGTCGATCTTCTTCAGGTCGGCCAGGGTCTGGTCCCAGACCTTCAAGCGGCCCTGCTGGGCGGCGGCGCTCACATCCGGCAGGCGGGTCGCGTTGGCCGGCGCATCGCCGTCTTCGCTGGCTTCGCCACCGCCGTCCTGGCGCCACTTCCATTCTTTCGCGTAGATCGCGCGGAACGCGGCGTCGGCGGGCGATTCGGCGGCCACGCTGGCCGGTGCGGCAGCAGCGGACGGCGCGGCCAGGGCAACGGCCGGCGAGGCCAGGGCGATCATCAGGGCAACAGCAAGGCGGGTTTTCACAAGCACGGGTTCCCGGGAAGGCAGACCCCGATGATGGCACCGCCCACGGCCCGTGGCATGGGACGAAGGTCCTGCCTGCGCCCGGTAGCGCGGGGCCATGCCCCGCGAGCGCGCTGCGCGGACAACGGAGACATCCGCCGGGCATGGCCCGGCGCTACCAACGAACGTGCGGTAGATCCACGCCATGCGTGGATGCGCCGGGGATCCTGTCGGGGGTCAGAGCCCGTTCCTGCGGAACGGGATCCGGCCCCAGCCCTCAATGGCCGGCTTTGTCGCGCTTCCAGCCGCGGTGCTTGATGTCCAGGTGCAGGCTGTACAGCGCGGTGAACGCCGGGAACAGGTTCTGCAGCACGCCCACCGAATCCTGCTTGGCGGAAAACAGGAAGTAGCTGAGCGTCATCAGGCTGCCGACCACGCTCATGTACCAGAACAGGCGCGGGATGACCGGCTTGCCCGCCCGCTTGGAGGCCACGAACTGTACCAGCCAGCGGCCACCGAACATCAGCGCGCCGGTATAGCCGATCAGCTTCCAGCCGGTCACGTGCAGGCCGGTCCAGTACAGCCAGGTCAGCGGTTGGTCCAGCCAGTGCAGCTCCATCAACGCTCCTCCACCGCAGTGCGCTTGCTGCGGGTGATCAGCCAGGCCACGCCACGCAGGTCGCGGATGCCGACCAGCGCGCGGCCCAGGTTGTTGTACTTGGAAACCCCGGCGGTGCGGTGGCGGTGGTTGACCGGCACGCTGGTGGTCTTCCAGCCGGCCCGCTGCATCAGCGCCGGCAGGTAGCGGTGCATGTGGTCGAAGTACGGCAGATCGAGGAAAGCGGCGCGTTCAAACAGCTTGATGCCGCAGCCGGTGTCGGGGGTATCGTCGCGCAGCATGCGCGCGCGGATCGCGTTGGCCCAGCGGCTGGCCCAACGCTTGCTGCCACTGTCCTGGCGGTTCACCCGCCAACCGGCGAACAGCTTCACCTGTGCATCGGCGGCGCCGCGGGCGGCCAGCAGCTTGGGAATATCGGCCGGATCGTTCTGGCCATCGCCATCGAGGGTGGCGATCCACGGCGCGCGTGCATGCTTTACCCCGGTGCGCACGGCGGTGCTCTGCCCGCTCTGGCTGACATGGTGCAGCACCCGCAGTTCCGGGGTGGTGGCCTTCAGGCCCTGCAGCACGGCCAGGGTGTCATCGCGCGAATGGTCGTCGATGTAGACGATCTCGAACGGCAGATGGCCGCGCAGGGCGGCGGTGATCTCGGCCACCAGCGGGGCGACATTGTCGCGCTCGTTGAACACCGGAACGACAACGGAAAGCTCGGGTTGGCTCATGGGGCACTCGGCCAAGAGGGAAACAAAGACCGCGCATTGTCCGCAGCCGAGGTTATCCGAAGATGAACCCGGCTGCGTGAGGACCCGTCCTCAGGCGCGATCGCCAAAGTACTCGCGGCACCACTGCACCACCGGCGGCAACCCCTGTTCGATCGGGGTGACCGCGTCGAAGCCGAACGCGTCATGGGCACGCCGGGTGTCGGCCATGGTCCGCACCATGTCGCCCGGCTGCATGGGCTTGTAGACCTTCTGCGCCGGGCGGCCGGCCGCCTGTTCGATCACCCCGATGAAGCGTTCCAGCTCGACCGGGGTGTGGTTGCCCAGGTTGAACACGCGGTGCGGCACCGGTTCGGTGGACGGATGCGCGAGGGCGCCGAGGATACCGGCCACGATGTCGGAAACATGTGTGAAATCACGCTGCATGCGCCCTTCGTTGAACACGTCGATGGGCCGGCCGGCCAGCACCGCGCGCGAGAACAGCAGCGGCGCCATGTCCGGGCGGCCCCAGGGGCCATACACGGTGAAGAAGCGCAGGCCGGTGGCACGCAGGCCGTACAGCTGCGCGTAGGTGTAGGCCATCAGCTCGTTGGCGGCCTTGGTGGCCGCGTACAGCGAGCGCGGTTGGTCCACGCGCTGGTCTTCGGAGAACGGCGGCGTGGCCGAGTCGCCGTACACCGAGCTGCTGGAGGCGTATACCAGATGCTGCACGCCGCGGTGGCGGCACAGTTCCAGCATGTTGACGAAGCCGGTCAGGTTGCTGTCGACGTAGGCGTGCGGGTTTTCCAGCGAGTAGCGCACGCCGGCCTGCGCGGCCAGGTGGATCACCGCAGTGGGCTGCACTTCGTCGAACAGCGCGGCCAGCCCTTCGCGGTCGGTCAGGTCCAGCGTGCGCAGGTCCAGCGTGGGGCACAGCGCGGCCACGCGGTCGCGCTTGATCTGCGGGTCGTAGTAATCGTTGAAATTGTCCAGGCCGACCACGGCCTGGCCCTGCTCCAGCAGGGCGCGGGCGGTGTAGGCACCGATGAAGCCGGCAGCGCCGGTAAGCAGGATGGTCATGGCGGGGGCCCGGAAACGAAGTTCAGGCCCCCGATGTTACCGGTCTCAGAACAAACCGAAGCGCTTCTTCGCGACGTTGACCCGTCCCGGCTCGATCACATCGTTGATCTGTTTCGCATCGAAACGGTCGAGCAGGGTGTCGGCGCCCTTCTTCAGCTTCAGGTCCATCTCTTCCGGGTACAGCGGCACCAGGCTCATGAAGCTGATGCGCTTGCCGTCGTCCAGCTCCAGCGTGGCGAACACATCCGGGGCGGTCACCGGCGGCAGGACGATGGCGCCGTCGAAGCCCACGCCTGGCGCGTAGGGCTCGCTGGGGTGGCCGTTGGGAATGGTGTGGCCAAAACCCAGCCAGGTGTCGTACTCGTGCGGCAGCCGCGCCATGCCCTTCAGCAGGCGCACCGGCCAGTAATTGCGCTCGTCCTCGAAGGCGTCCTGGGACATCGGCCAGTCGGCCGGCAGGGTCACCATCAGCTCCATGTAGCGCGGAACGTCGGCGTCCGCCTCGGCGGGCACGGTCATCGGCAGGTCGCTCATGCCGGAGGTGACCAGGCGCAGGTACGGGCAGTGCGCATTGGCCGGCACCACGTGCACGTCGATGTGCACCAGGTCGGAGATGATTTCGTGCAGGACCGTGTCGATCGGTCCCAGATGGCGCGCGATGTGCTCGCTGATCGCCTCGATATGCTGTTCTTCGCCGGTGGCGAGCACGAAATCCTTCTCGCGGCGGTGCCGCAGGATCTGGGTGCCGTCCGGGCTGACGTCTTCGTAGTCGTTGCTCATGTCCTGGTCCGTGGATAAGGCCACGGACCGGAGAGCACTGCATCCCCCGGTGCGCGCGGCGGTGCGTTCCCTGTCATCGACGGGACGCGGCGGGAACAGGCCGCACCCCCTGACGCTGCGCCGGGTTCAGCCCTGGCGCGTACGCAGCTTTTCCAGCACACCGTCCAGGGTATCCAGGTCGGTGTAGTGGATGACCAGCTTGCCCTTGCCGCCGCGGCCATGGTTGATGGCCACCTTGGTGCCCAGCGATTCGGACAGTTCGGTTTCCAGCGATGCGATGTCGGCCTGCTGCACCTTCGGCGTGGCCACCGGGCGGTTGCTCGGTACCTTGCCGGCGGCGAAGGCCTGCGCACGGCGCTCGACCTCGCGCACCGACCAGCCTTCGTCGGCCGCGTCCTGGGCCAGCTTGCCGGCCAGTTCCGGGGCCAGGGTCAGCAGCGCGCGGGCGTGGCCCATTTCCAGGCGGCGGGTTTCCAGCAGCAGGCGGATCGCCACCGGCAGCTCCAGCAGGCGCAGCAGGTTGGACACCGCCGCGCGCGAGCGGCCCACCGCTTCGGCGGCCTCGGCATGGGTCAGGGTGAATTCGCTGATCAGCCGCTGCAGCGCTTCGGCTTCTTCCAGCGGGTTCAGGTCTTCGCGCTGGATGTTCTCGATCAGCGCCATCGCGATGACGGTGCGGTCTTCCAGCTCGCGCACCACCACCGGCACTTCGTCCAGCCCGGCCAGCTGCGAAGCGCGCCAGCGACGTTCGCCGGCCACGATTTCGTAGTTGCCGGCCGGCAGCTGGCGCACCAGGATCGGCTGGATCACGCCCTGCGACTTGATCGAATCGGCCAGCTCGGAGAGCTTGCCTTCATCCATCTCGCGGCGCGGCTGGTACTTGCCCGGCTGCAGCTGGCCCACGGCCAGCTTGCGCAGCACTTCACCCGGCAGCGGTTCGATGACAGCAGTGGTGGCCTGCACCTGGCTGACCGCGCCCTTGGGACCCAGCAGGGCGTCCAGGCCGCGGCCGAGGCCTCGCTTCTTGGCTGCAGGCTTGCTGGTCATCAGGCGGTCTCCACGGCCTTGGCGGCCTTGTTGCGTTCGTTGTTGCGGCGGATGATCTCGCCGGCCAGGCCCAGGTAGGCCACGCCACCGCGCGAGGCGCGGTCGTAGCCGACGATGCTCTGGCCATGGCTGGGCGCTTCGGCCAGGCGCACGTTGCGCGGCACGATGGTGCGGAACACGCGATCACCGAAGTGTTCGGTCAGTTCGGCCGACACCGCGTTGGCCAGGTTGTTGCGCACGTCGAACATGGTGCGCAGCACGCCTTCGATCTCCAGCGCAGGGTTCAGGTTGGCGCGCAGCGCTTCGATGGTTTCCACCAGCGCGCTCAGGCCTTCCAGTGCGTAGTACTCGCACTGCATCGGCACGATGACCGAATCAGCGGCGGCCAGCGCATTGAGCGTGAGCAGCGACAGCGCCGGCGGGCAGTCGATCAGGATGTAGTCGTACTCATCGCGGATCGGCGCCAGCGCGCGCTTCAGGCGCTGCTCGCGCGCTTCCTGCGCCATCAGCTGGATCTCGGCCGCGGTCAGGTCGATGTTGCCCGGCAGCAGGTCGTAGCCCTCGGCGGTGGCCACGCGCACATCGGCGGCGTTGGCTTCACCCAGCAGCAGATCGTAGGTGGAGGCGACCAGTTCGCGCTTGTCCACGCCGCTGCCCATGGTCGCATTGCCCTGCGAATCGAGGTCGACCAGCAGCACCCGCTTGGGTGCGTTGGCCAGGGAAGCGGCCAGGTTGACGGCGGTCGTGGTCTTGCCGACGCCACCCTTCTGGTTGGCGATGGCGATGATGCGGGCCATGCAGGTGTGCCTCGTCGACGGATGGTTGGGACCGGTCATTATGCGTACAACCGGCCCCGGGCGGAAATCGTGGATCGCCAACCCGTTGTTGCACAAGGGGTCGGCAAGCGGGTTCAAGGGCCGGTAACGGTGACCAGATGGCGTTCGCCGGCCAGGCCGGGCACGCTCAGCGGGGTCACCTCGCGCACCTGCCAGCCGGCCGGCAGTGCGGCGATCTCGTCATGCGGATAGACCCCCTTCATGGCCAGCAGCACGCCACCGGGGCGCAGCAGGTGGCCGCCCACGCGGACGATGCCGGCCAGGGTGTCCATGGCGCGCGCGGTCAGCTGGTCGTAGGCGCCGGCCTCGTCCAGCGCCTCGGCCCGCGACTCGGCCACGCGGGCATTGGTCAGGCCCAGCTGGCGCACGGCTTCGCGCATGAAGCGCGCCTTCTTGCCGTTGCTTTCCACCAGGGTGACCTGCAGGCCCGGGCAGGCGATGGCCAGCGGAATGCCGGGCAGCCCGGGACCGGTGCCCAGGTCGGCCAGGCTGCCATCGGCCACGAACGGCTGCATGGCCAGCGAATCGAGCAGGTGGCGGGTGACCATTTCCTGCGGGTCGCGGATGGCGGTCAGGTTGTAGGTGCCGTTCCAGCGGTGCAGCAGGGCCAGGTAGCGCAGCAGCGGCGGCGCCAGGTCGGCCGCCAGGCCCATGCTGGCCAGGCCCTGTTCCAGCGTGGCAACCACGCCGGCGGGAAGATCATGTTCGCTCATGCGCTCATTATCGCCGGTTTTGCCCGCCGGTTCGCCGCTTCACTGCGGATGCCAGGCCAATGCGGCGCGGAACTGGCCACTGGCCTGCCATTCGTGCAGGTGCCAGCGCTCGGCCTGGCCCAGTTCGGCGTCGCAGGCCAGCAGGTGCAGCGCGCCGTCGTGGCCGGGGGCCAGGCGCAGGCGGTGCAGGCCGAAGGAAATGCCCTGCCCGTGCGCCTTCAGGATCGCCTCCTTGGCGCACCAGACCCGGAAGAACCAGTGCTCGCGCTCGGCGACGGACAGCCCTTCCAGCCAGGCCACCTCGTCGGGGTGGAAGAAGCGTTGCACGATTTCCAGCAGCCGCGGGCGCGGGCGCAGCAGTTCCAGGTCCACCCCCAGGCGCACGCCCTCGCCCAGCGCCACCAGCAGCACCTCGCCGCTGTGGCTCCAGCCCGTGCCGTAGTGGGCCAGCGCGCCGGCCAGCTCGGGCCGGCCCTTGTCGTCGCGCACCAGCGGCAGCGCCTCCGGTGCGCCGCCCAGCGCCTGCGCCAGCACCTGCCGGGCCTGCGGTTCGCCGCGCTGGCCCGGTACATGCGGGCGCCGCCAGACCGTTACCGGACCGAACCGCCACGGGCCGTCCAGGGTGGCCGGCAGGCTCATCCGCACGCTCCCATCACGGGATTGCACGACGGGTTCACGGCGCTGCGCGTCAACTGGGTGCGTTCCCTTCCGGAGGTCACGTTCATGGGCATCATCATCTGGCTGATCGTGGGCGGCGTGGTGGGCTGGCTCGCCAGCATCATCATGCGACGCGACGCCCAGCAGGGCATCATCCTCAACATCGTGGTCGGCATCGTCGGCGCGTTGATTGCCGGCTGGTTGTTCGGCGGCGGCATCAACGAGGCCATCACCATCCGAACATTCCTGTTCTCGCTGATCGGCGCGGTGATCCTGCTGGCCATCGTCAACCTGTTCACCCGCAAGAGCATACGGTGAACGCATGGGACGCGCCGGGCCGTGCCCGGCGCGCTCCCGTCAACCCAATTCCACCCATGCCGGGGCATGGTCGCTGGGACGTTCCCAGGTACGCGGCTCGCGGTCGATGCCCGCGGCCACGGCACTGCCCTTCAGCGCATCGGAGACCAGGGTCAGATCGATGCGCAGGCCCAGGTTGCGGCGGAAGCCCGCCGCACGGTAATCCCACCAGCTGAACACGCCCGCTTCCTCGTTGTGCAGGCGGAAGCCATCGTGCAGGCCCAGCTGCAGCAGCTTGTTCAACGCGCCGCGCTCGGCGGTGGAGGTCAGGATGTGGTTTTCGTTCCACACCTCCGGGTCGTGCACATCGCGTGCGTCCGGAGCGATGTTGAAGTCGCCCATCACGATCAGCTTCGGGTGGCGCTGCAGTTCCTGCGCGATCCAGGCATGCACCGCTTCCAGCCAGCGCAGCTTGTAGTCGTACTTGTCGGTGCCGATGTCCTGGCCGTTCACCACGTACAGGTTGATCACCCGCAGGTCGCCGAAGGTGCCGGCGATGGCGCGCTTCTGCTCGTCCTCGAAGCCGGGAATGCCGATCTGCACGTCCTGCGCCGGTTCACGCGACAGCAGGGCCACGCCGTTGTAGGTCTTCTGGCCGGCGAACACGCTGCGGTAGCCGGCGGCGATCAGCGCCGCATCGGGGAACTTGTGGTCCTCCAGCTTGGTTTCCTGGATACCGACGATGTCCGGGCCGAAGTCCTTGAGCCACTGCTCCAGGTGCGGCAGGCGGACATTGAGCGAATTGACGTTCCACGAGGCGATTTTCATGCGGGCATTCTACCCGGGTGGATCGGCCCGGGCGTGCCATCCGCTGGCCGGCCACGGGCCGTCAGCACGCTGACGGCTGCCCCCCCCTCCCGTACAATCGAGGTCGCCCTTCCGATCGCATGGAATCACCTTGGACGCAGACGCATTCGTGGCCAATTGGCACGCGGAAAAGGAAAAGCTGCTGTCAGATGCCTGGATGCCCGGCACCGAGTGCGAAGCGAGGATCACGGCAATGGGCCTGTCCACAGAGCAGACCGTGCAACTGCAGGACCTGCTCGGGACGTTCACCAGAGACGTGATGTACACGCTATTGCTCGGCTTGGATGGTAGTGCCTCGTTGGGCAGCGACCAGCGCAGCTATACCTTGCTGGATGAGGATGGCTCTGTCATCGCGAAGGAAGGCGACCTCGAAGCCGCCGCCTACGCGTGGTTTCGGGAAGGCCGGGCTCCGCGCTGATCCCGCCCAAGGGATACGGCGCACGCCGGCCCGGTAGCGCCGGCCGCTTGCCGACACCCCCCCGCGTGCCAACCAAGGTTGGCACCTGCCAGTAGAGCCACGCCATGCGTGGCTTCACCTCAGCAACAACCTCAACAACCCCGCAATCTTCGAATACGGCGGCCGCAGCCGGTCACTGGCCGCCCAGCGTGACTGCCACAACACCGGCAACAGCTTGCTCATGGCATCGAACCCGGCCCGGCCGTGGTACGCGCCCATGCCGCTGGCCCCCACCCCGCCAAACGGCAGGCCGTCGGCGGCGAAATGCAGCAGCGTGTCATTCACCGTCACCCCGCCGGCCACCACCTGGTCGAGGATGCGCTCCACCGTCGCGTGGTCCTGGCTGAAGGGATACAGCGCCAGCGGCCGGTCGCGGGACAGCACGTCGGCCAGCGCCGCATCCAGATCCGGATAGGCGCGCACGGGCAGGATCGGGCCGAAGATCTCCTCGCGCATCAGGTCCAGGTCATCCGGCGGGTCCAGCACCACGGTCGGCACCAGCAACCGCTCGCGGTCGGCGCGTGCCGCATCCACCTGGGCCAACGGAATGACCGGCACGCCGCGCTCGCGGGCCTGCGCCAGATAGCCCTGCAGGCGCTGGTACTGGCCGTCGTTGATGATCCGCGTGTAGTCGTCGGCATCGGCGAAATCCCCATAGCGGCCACGCACCTGCTGCTGCAGCGCCTGCACGAACTCGCGCTGGCGCACGGTATCGATCAGCACGTAGTCCGGCGCGATGCAGGTCTGCCCGGCGTTGAACCACTTGCCGGTGGCTAGCCGCGCCGCGGCCTTTTCCAGCGGGAAATCGCGGCAGACAATCGCCGGGGATTTGCCACCCAGTTCCAGCGTGAGCGGCACCAGATGCTCGGCTGCGGCGGCCATCACCTTGCGACCGACCGCAGTGGAGCCGGTGAACACCAGATGGTCCAGCGGCAGCGAGGACACGGCCGCGGCCACGTCCGCCCCGCCCTGTGCCACTGCCACACGATCGGGCGGAAACACGCTGGCCAGCAGATCGGCCAGGAACGCGCTGGTGCGCGGCGTGTGTTCGGAGGGTTTGAGCAGCACGTGGTTGCCCGCCGCGATGGCCGTGGCCAGCGGCACCAGCGCCAGCGTGACCGGGTAGTTCCAGGGCGAAATCACCCCGACCACGCCCAGCGGCGTCGGCCGCAGCTGCGCGCGCGCCGGCCACAGCCGCCAACCGGCACCCACGCGCTGCGGCTTTGCCCAACGCCGCAGGTGGCGGCGCAGGTGGTCGATGGCCGACAGCACACTCATGCCATCGGCCAACTTCGATTCAACGGGGGCGCGGTGGCCGAAGTCCTCGGCGATGGCCGCAGCCATTTCATCCAGGCGCCTTCAGTGCTTCGCGCAGGCGCCGCAGGTCGGCCTCGCGCTGGTCCAGCGAAGGTCGCTGCACCTGCCAGGCGCTGCGCAGGGTGTGCAGGAGGGCGGGAAGGTCGGCTGGGGCGGTGGTGGTCATGGGCCGACTATACGGGGTGCCGGACCGCGCAACGGTCGTCGACCGCGCGACGGTAGAGTCGACCGTTGGTCGACTACCGCGCGCAGCGCGGGGTTTCCAGCAGTACCCCGTTCCCACGAACAGAAAGGCCGCGGTCTGCACCGCGGCCTTTCCTTCACTGCATGGAACCCACCGCTTACTTGGTGATATCCACGTCCTTGGTCTCACGCAGGAACAGGCCGCCGATCACCACCGACATCAACGCGATGATGATGGGGTACCACAGGCCGTAGTACAGGTTGCCCGTACCGGCCACCAGTGCGAAGGAAATGGCCGGCAGGAAGCCACCGAACCAGCCGTTGCCGATGTGGTACGGCAGCGACATCGAGGTGTAGCGGATGCGGGTCGGGAACAGTTCCACCAGGTACGCGGCGATCGGGCCGTAGACCATGGTCACGTACAGCACCAGCAGCCACAGCATGAAGATCGTGCCGGCGTAGTTGATGCGCGAACCATCGGCCTTGGCCGGGTAGCCGGCGGTGGTCAGCGCGCCCTTCAGCTCGGCACCGAAGGCATCGGCCTTGGCCTTGCCTTCTTCCTTGGTCAGGCCGGCGGCCTCATATGAGGTCACACTGGCCGAGCCTACGTTCACCATCGCCAGCGAACCGGCAGCGGCCGGCTGCACGTCGTAGGGCACGCCCGCCTTGGTCAGCGCGGCCGTGGCCACGTCGCAGGAGCTGGTGAACTTGCGCAGGCCCACCGGATCGAACTGGAACGAACAGGTGCTGGGATCGGCAACCACCAGGGCCGGCGAGCTGCTGCGGGCTTCTTCGATGGCCGGGTTGGCGAAGTGGGTCAGGCCCTTGAAGATCGGGATGTAGGTGACGGCGGCCAGCAGGCAGCCGGCGAGGATGATCTTCTTGCGGCCGATACGGTCGGACAGCCAGCCGAAGAAGATGAAGAACGGCACGCCCAGCGCCAGTGCGGCGGCGATCAGCAGGTAGGACGTGGTGGCATCGACCTTCAGCATGCTGCTCAGGAAGAACAGCGCGTAGAACTGGCCGCCGTACCACACCACGGCCTGGCCGGCCGCGGCACCCAGCAGCACCAGCAGCATCAGCTTCAGGTTGCCGCCCTTCAGGCTGTCACGGAACGGGGTCTTGGAACCCTTGCCCTCGGACTTCATCTGCTGGAACAGCGGCGATTCGCTCAGCTGCAGGCGGATCCACACCGAGACACCCAGCAGCAGGATCGACACCAGGAACGGAATGCGCCAGCCCCAGGCTTCGAAGGCTTCGTTGCCCAGGAAGTAGCGGCAGGCCAGGATGATCAGCAGCGACATGAACAGACCCAGCGTGGCGGTGCACTGGATGAAGCTGGTGTAAAGGCCGCGCTTGTCGTCCGGCGCGTGCTCGGCCACGTAGGTGGCGGCACCGCCGTATTCACCGCCCATGGCCAGGCCCTGGGCCAGGCGCAGGATGATCAGGATCACCGGTGCGGCGAAGCCGATCGAGGCGTAGTTGGGCAGCACGCCGACCAGGAAGGTCGAGATGCCCATGATCAGGATGGTGACCAGGAAGGTGTACTTGCGGCCGATGCGGTCGCCGAGGCTGCCGAAGAAGGCCGCGCCGAACGGTCGCACGAAGAAGCCGGCGGCAAAGGCCAGCAGGGCGAAGATCATGCCGGTGGTTTCATTCACACCACTGAAGAACTGCTTGGCGATGATCGCGGCGAGCGAGCCGTACAGGAAGAAGTCATACCACTCGAAGACCGTGCCGAGGCTCGATGCGAAGATGACCTTCTTGTGGCCTTTGGTCAGGCTGCCCGCGTTGTGCGCGGTACTGGGTGTACTGGACATGAGACGTTTTCCCCTATGTAGGTGCCGACCGCCGGTCGGCACTCAATCTCGGTACGTGCCAACCTTGGTCGGCACCGTGTTCTGGTAGGTGCCGACCGTTGGTCGGCACCCAATCTCGGTAGGTGCCGACCGTTGGTCGGCACGCCGTTAGAAGCTGTATTTCGTGGTGAACTGCACGCGGTTGATATCGCCCTTGCGCCCGTCTTCGATCTCGCGCACGCCGTACATGTACTCGGCACCGATATCGACCTTGGGCATCGGCGTGTAGAAGATGTTGCCGCGGATGCTCTGCACGCTCTTGGTCACCAGCGGGCCCAGGCTGCCATCGTTGTCGTAGTCGCTGCGCGCGTAGATCAGGTTGGTGCGCAGCTTCGGGGTGAACGCGTGCCGCCAGCCCACGTAGCCGGCAAGCACGCCGGTCGGGTTCAGTTCGTCACGTGCTACGTCGTAAGCGGTATCGGCAGTCACACCCAGACCGATGTAACGCGCAATGCCTTCACCACCGGTCAGCTGGTAATGCAGCGAATCGTTGCCGCCCATCACCCACTTGCCGCCCACGGTCAGGCCGCCGCCCACCTTGTCTGCCTTGGCCCCGGTGGCCTGGTTGTCGACCTTCAGCTGGCGCACGATGCCACCGACGCCGAAGGTGCCCCAGTCGCCCTTCCAGCCGTAGCGCAGGGTCAGATCGGGCAGGCTGCCGCGGTCGGAGTTGGCGCTGGCGTTGGTCCATGCCCCGGTCACCGGGTTGCGGGTACCAGTCAGTGTGGTGGTTTCCGGGTTTTCCAGTGCAACGCTGAAACCGCCGTTGGTGTAGCGCACCTGTGCCTGGCGCACGAAGATCACACCGTCGGTGGGACCGACGAAATCGACCGCTTCAGGCAGCGCTGCGGCGTCCATGAAGTTGGACCAGGTCTGGCCGGCCAGCCAGTTGTTCCAGTACATGTACGCATGGCGCAGGGTCACGCCGTAGGTGTTGGTGGCGGTCTGGTTGCCCAGCGAGTTGCCGAAGAAATCCATCTCGAACAGCGCGCCGGACTTGTTGCCCGATTCGCTGACATTGTCGATGCCGATGTTGAAGCGCGAGAACTTGGCGTGGGCGTTGTAGTCCACGTCCGAGCGCTTGCCGCTGCCGCCGGCGCCGGCCACCGGGGTCTGGCCCGGCAGGTACAGCGCGCGGCCGGTGGCATCGTCGGCCAACTGGCCATCGCCGGTCTGGGTGGCCAGGAAGTCGGCCTTGATGAAGCCACCGATCTTGATGGTGGTGCCGGGCGCCGCCCCGGGGGTGATGGTGGTGACCTGGATCGGCTGCTTGCCCGCAGGAACGGCCGGCTTCTGCTCGGCCTGCACGGTGCGGACTTCGGTGACCGCCTGCTGGGTCTGCACGATCTGGGTCTGTTGCTGCTGCTGCGATGACAGCAGCGCCTGGACCTGGCGTTCCAGTTCGGCAACGCGTGCTTCCAGTGCCTTCTCTTTGGCGGTTTCTGCAAACGCCATGCCCGGTGCGACCAGGGCGACCAGCAAGCAGGCCGCCAAAGGTTTGCGCACGGCTTTCAACGTACGGTGGCTCATGTTGCCCTCTCTCCCAAGTGGCAAGGTGATGCCGCGCGTGGGGCACGGTCGAGCCGAGACTGCGGGGCGTTTATGTATAGCGGTATTCGCCATTGGTCGAAGCCGGGCCTGCAGGGCGCCGACTTTCGACCATGGTCTAAGCGCAGTGGTGACGCGACCCCACGTGGATGGGGCAAACTGGTGGCGGAGGGTCGTTGCGATGCTGCGACCGCACATGAAAAGTCAACGTGCAAGTGAGGGTGCCATGGCTGATATCTACCCCGTCGATCCGCAGTTCGCCGCCAAGGCACGCATCGACAAGAAGTCCTACGAACAGCAGTACCAGGCGTCGGTGTCCGATGCGGATGCCTTCTGGGGCAAGGCCGCACAGCGGCTGGACTGGATGCGTGCGCCGACGAAGATCCGCAACGTCAGCTACGACCTGGCCGATTTCCACATCAAGTGGTTCGAAGATGGCGAGCTCAACGCCAGCGTGAACTGCCTGGATCGCCAGCTGGAAACGCGTGGCGACAAGACCGCGTTGCTGTTCGAACCGGACAGCCCGGATGCGCCGGCCCAGCACGTGACCTATCGCGAGCTGTACGAGCGCACCTGCCGCCTGGGCAATGCGCTGCGCAACCTGGGCGTCAAGAAGGGTGACCGGGTCACCATCTACCTGCCGATGATCGTCGATGCCGCGGTGGCCATGCTGGCCTGCGCGCGGATCGGGGCCATCCACTCGGTGGTGTTCGGTGGCTTCGCCCCGAACTCGATCGCCGACCGGGTGAGCGATTGCCAGAGCAAGCTGATCATCACCGCCGACGAAGGCCTGCGCGGCGGCCGCAAGGTACCGCTGAAGGCCAACGTCGATGCGGCGCTGAAGCTGCCGGGTACGAACACGGTTGAAACCGTGCTGGTGGTGCGCCACACCGGCGGTGCGGTGGACATGCAGGCCCCGCGCGACCGCTGGTTCCACGATGTGGTGGACAGCCAGCCGTCCACCTGCGAACCGGAACGCATGAACGCCGAAGATCCGCTGTTCATCCTCTATACCTCCGGTTCCACCGGCAAGCCAAAGGGCGTGCTGCACACCACCGGCGGCTACCTGCTGTACGCGGCCTACACCCATGAAGCGGTGTTCGACCTGCGCGAGGACGATATCTACTGGTGCACCGCCGACGTCGGCTGGGTCACCGGCCACAGCTACATCGTGTACGGTCCGCTGGCCAATGGCGCGACCTCGCTGATGTTCGAAGGCGTGCCGAACTACCCGGACACCTCGCGCTTCTGGAACGTGATCGACAAGCACAAGGTGTCGATCTTCTACACCGCCCCGACCGCCATCCGCGCACTGATGCGCGAGGGCGAGGAGCCGGTGAAGAAGACCTCGCGCGCTTCGCTGCGCCTGCTCGGCAGCGTCGGCGAACCGATCAACCCGGAAGCCTGGCGCTGGTACTACGAAGTGGTGGGTGACAGCCGTTGCCCGATCGTCGATACCTGGTGGCAGACCGAAACCGGCGGCATCCTGATTTCGCCGCTGGCCGGCGCGATGGACCTGAAGCCGGGCTCGGCCACCCTGCCCTTCTTCGGCGTGCAGCCGGCGCTGGTCAATGCCGATGGCGAGATCCAGGACGGCCCGACCGAGGGCAACCTGATCATCCGTGATTCCTGGCCGGGCCAGATGCGCACGGTGTATGGCGACCACCAGCGCTTCATCGATACCTATTTCCGCACCTACCCGGGCAGCTATTTCACCGGCGACGGCTGCCGCCGCGACGAGGACAGCTACTACTGGATCACCGGCCGCGTGGACGATGTGATCAACGTGTCCGGCCATCGCATCGGTACCGCCGAAGTGGAAAGCGCACTGGTCTCGCACCCGAAGGTGGCCGAGGCAGCCGTGGTCGGCTTCCCGCACGACGTGAAGGGCCAGGGCATCTACGCCTATGTGACCCTGGTGGCCGAAGAGGCCCCCAGCGACGAGCTGCAGAAAGAACTGGTCGCCTGGGTGCGCAAGGAGATCGGTCCCATCGCCACGCCGGACCACCTGCAGTGGGCACCGGGCCTGCCGAAGACCCGCTCGGGCAAGATCATGCGCCGCATCCTGCGCAAGATCGCCGAGAATGCCCCTGACCAGCTTGGCGACACCTCGACCCTGGCCGATCCGTCGGTCGTGGCCTCGCTGGTGGACGAGCGCAAGGTGCGCTGATGCACGACCTGGGGTCGGGTCCCTTTCCGCCAGGAAAGGGCTCTGACCCCAGCAGATTCCGGCCACAACGGGGTCAGAGCCCGTCCCTGACGGAACGGGATCTGACCCCGAACAGTTTCCCCCACGGTTCCCCCCGACCATGACCACCCTTCTTATTGCCGATGACCATCCCCTGTTCCGCGAAGCCCTGCGCGGCGCGGTGCAGCGGGTCATCCCCGGCGTGCAGTTGTTCGAGGCCGACAGCGTGGAAGCGCTGTATGCCCTGGCCGACCAGCACAACGATGCCGACCTGGTCCTGATGGACCTGAACATGCCCGGTGCGCAGGGCTTCAACGCGCTGGTGCACATGCGTTCGCTGCACCCGCACCTGCCGGTGGTGGTGGTATCGGCACGCGAAGAAGCCACGGTGATGCGCCGTGCGCTGGATCACGGCGCGCTGGGCTTCATTCCCAAATCGGCCGACTCGGACACCATCGGCCATGCGCTGGGCACCATCCTGGATGGCGAGACCTGGGCACCGCCGGAAGCGCACAACGTGCCGCCCACCGGCAGCGAGGAACGCGAAGTGGGCCAGCGCCTGCGCGAGCTGACCCCGCAGCAGTTCCGCGTGCTGCAGATGCTGGGCGCCGGCCGCTTGAACAAGCAGATCGCCTACGACCTCAATGTCTCTGAAGCGACCATTAAGGCGCACGTGACCGCGATCCTGCGCAAGCTGGGCGTGACCAACCGCACCCAGGCGGTGCTGATGGCCGGCAAGCTGGCCATCGACGACGACGCCATCGTGCTGCCGCCGGAAGAAGACTGAACCTCGCCGGGCATGGCCCGGCGCTGCCTTGACCCGCGTTGGTAGGTGCCAAGCTTGCTTGGCACGCTCCTGCTTCGCATCGATATAGCCTTCGCTATACAAACCAGCCCTGCCTGCGCGTTTGCCTGGAAATGCGCCACGCGCGGATCGCGGTGCTAAGCTTCGCGTCCCCTTGGGGAGTAGCCGGATTCCTTCGCAGGAATCGTCCACGTCAACATACTCGGCCAGTGCGCCGTGGCGTGGACAACCATGATGGTTGGCGAGACCAGCGGCCCGCGTGCGCAATCTCAGGTTGGGCGCGATCGCGAGCCGTGCGTCCGTCCTTGCCCGACCTTCTGCTGCCGCCAATGTCTCCTGTTTCGATCCTCCTGATCGGCTTTGCCATGTCCACCGATGCCTTCGCTGCGGCGATCGGCAAGGGTGCGGCCATGCGCAGGCCGGTGTTCCGCGATGCGCTGCGCGCCGGCATCATCTTCGGTGTCATCGAGGCGATCACGCCCATCATCGGCTGGCTGCTGGGTCGCGCCGCCCTGCAGTACGTGGAAGCCTTCGACCATTGGATCGCCTTCGGCCTGCTGCTGGCGCTGGGTGTGCACATGATCATCAACGGCGTGCGCCCGGACGGCGATGACGAAGAAGAGGATCCTTCGCAGCACCATGGCTTCTGGAAGCTGGCCCTGACCGGTTTCGCCACCAGCATCGATGCCATGGCCGTGGGCATCGGCCTGGCCTTCATGGATGTGCATATCGGCGTGATGGCGGCCGTGATCGGTCTGTGCACGCTGACCATGGTCACCGCCGGCATCATGCTGGGCCGTGCGCTGGGCAGCATGGTCGGCAAGCGCGCCGAGATCATCGGTGGCGTGATCCTGATCATCATCGGTTCGACGATCCTGTACGAACACCTGCACGGCGTGGCGTGACGCGCTGGTTATCGTGGCCGCCGGGCATGCAGTCCCGCATCGTGCCAACCAAGGTTGGCACCTACCGCATCCACGCGTGGCGTGGATCTACGGCGAGGTGCCTGCATCCCGCAACGCGCCCAAGAAGGCGCGCAGCGAAGCGGGTTTGATCGGCTTGGTCAGCACGCGGTAGCCGCGTTCGCGGGCCATCCGCTTCAACTCGTCGCGACCATCGGCGGTCAGCAACGCGCCCGGCAGCGGGTAGCCGGCGGCTTCGCGCAGCGCCACCAGCGCATCCAGGCCATCCATGCGGTCATGCAGGTGGTAATCCACCAGCATCACCTGCGGACGCTCGGCGATCCGTTCCAGTGCCTGGTCCACGGTGGAGGCGGTGATCACCTGCACCTGCCAACGGCCCAGCAGCGCGCGCATGCCGTCCAGGATTTCCTCGTCGTTGTCCACGCACAGCACGCGCAGACCGGCCAGCGAATCGCTGCGCACCGTGGGCGCGACCGCGGCCACGGCGGTGGCCGGTTCGGTGTAGCCCGGCAGCGGTGCCACCCGCGGCAGGATGATCGAGAACATCGAGCCGCTGCCGACCCGGCTGCGGGCGTTCAAGCGATGGTCGAGCAGGCGCGAGATGCGCTGGCAGATCGACAGGCCCAGGCCCAGGCCCTGCTCGCCCCAGTCGAAGGGCTGCTGATAGCGGTGGAATTCATCGAAGATCTGCCGCATGTGGTGTTCGGGAATACCCGGCCCGGTATCCCACACCTGCAGTTCCACTTCATCGCCGCGCTGGCGCACGGCCAGCACGATGCGGCCCTGGCGGGTATAGCGCAGGGCATTGGCCAGGAAGTTCTGCAGCACGCGGCGCAGCAGGCGACGATCGCTGCGCACCCAGGTGGTGCGCGCGAACAGATCCAGGCGCAGGCCACGCCCCGCCGCTACCGGGGTGTACTGCGCGGCCAGCTCGCGCATCAGCGCGCTGACATCGAACTCGCCGATGACCGGGTGCAGGCCACCGGCATCCAGCCGCGACACGTCCAACAGGCCATCCAGCAGCTCTTCGGCCGCGCGCAACGAGGCATCCACGCGTTCGGCCAGATGCTTCTGCTCGTCGCTCACGTGGTCGCTGTCGCGCAGTGCCGAGGCGAACAGGCGCGCCGCGTTCAGCGGCTGCAGCACGTCATGGCTGATCGCCGCCAGGAAGCGGGTCTTCGACTGCTGCGCCACCTCGGCTTCATGCGAGCGCTCGGCCACGCGCTGTTCCAGCGTTTCGTTGGCTTCCAGCAGCGCCTTTTCCGCGTGCTTGTAGTCGGTGATGTCGTTGTAGCTGGTGACGTAGCCACCGCCGGGCAGCGCCTGCCCGCGCATCTCGATCACCTTGCCATCGCTGCGGGTGCGCTCGAACACGTGCGGCGAACCGGCGCGCATGTAGCCGATGCGGCGGTTGATCTGCACTTCGATATCGCCCTCGCCCAGCTCGCCGCGTTCGGCGTTGTAGCGGATCAGGTCGGCCACCGGTCGGCCGACGTAGAGCATGCCGTCGGGGTAGCCGAACATGTCCTGGTAGCGGCGGTTCCATGCCGTCAGGCGCATGTCCGGGTCGACCACGCTGACCCCCGCGCTGATGTTTTCCAGCGTGGTGGAAAGAATCTCGCGGTTGAAGCGCAGCTCCTGCCCGGCTTCGTCCAGCACCGCCACTACTTCGCCCAGGTCCATGCCCGAACCGCGCAGCAGGCTGGTCAGCAGCAGGCGCGCGGAGGCAGCACCGATGGACGCGGCCAGCAGACGCTCGGTGAACTGCACCCACGGCCGGTCCGCCGGGGCCGACGACTGCAGTTCACGGCCCAGCGACTGCGCCTGTTCGAAGAACGAACGCCGCGCATGGCGTTCGCCCACCACGCGCGAGGCCAGCGCCAGCAGGTCACCCACGTGCACATGGCCCGGCCAGCCACCGGCCACCGACGGCCGTTCGGCGTAGGGGTCCAGGAAGGGGGCGGCGCGCAGGCGTTCGTCCACGCCGGGCCGCCAGCGCGCGGACACCAGCATCATCGTGGCCGCGTTCACCAGCAGCGACCAGAAGGTGCCATGGGTGAGCGGGTCCCAGCCGGTCATGCCGAACAGCTGCTGCGGGCGCAGCCAGTCGATGCCGAACGGGCCGTGCTGCACCCAGGCGGCATCCACCCAGCCGGCCAGGGTCATCGCCGGCAGCAACAGGGTGTACAACCAGGTGGCGAAGCCCAGCAGCATGCCGGCTTCCACGCCGCGGCGGCTGGCACCACGCCAGTACAGACCGCCAATCAAGCCCGGCGCGAACTGCGCCACCGCCGCGAACGCCATCAGCCCGTAGGACGCCAGGGTGCTGTCGTTGCTGCTGCTGCGGTAGTAGCTGTAGGCCATCAACGCCAGCAGCAGGATCGCCAGGCGACGGATCCACAGCACCCGCGACGCGACGTCGGCCGCTTCCTGGTGGTCGCCACTGCGGCGCAGCAGGATCGGCATCACCAGGTCGTTGCTGACCATGGTGGCCAATGCGATGGACGAGACGATGACCATGCCGGTGGCCGCCGAAAAACCGCCCACGTAGGCGATCAGGGCCAGCGCGTTGCGCCCTTCGGCCAGCGGCAGCGCCAGCACCATGGCATCGTCGGCCACGCTGCCGCCTGTGCCGAACAGGCTGACGCCGGCGGTGGCGATCGGCAGCACCATGGCCGAGATCAGCACCAGGTAACCGCCGAACATCCAGCGCGCGCGGCGCACGTCGCGCACATCGCCGCACTCCACCACCGCCACATGGAACTGGCGCGGCAGGCAGATGATGGCCAGGAAACTGAGCAGGGTCTGGGAAATGAAGCCCACCGGCGGCAGGCCGGTGAACAGCGTATGCACCGAGGCGACCACCGCCTCGCTGCGATCGCTCAGCCACAGGTAGGCGAACACGCCCACCGCCAGCATCGCGCACAGCTTGATGACCGATTCGAAGGCAATGGCCAGCATCATGCCGTGGTGGTGCTCGGTGGCATCGACCTGGCGGGTACCGAACAAGGTGGCGAACAGGGCCATCAACAGCGCCACGTACAGCGCCGGATCGGTGAAGAAGCCGGTGGGGCCACTGTTGCCGGTCAGCACCTGCAGGCTCATGGCCACGGCTTTGTACTGCAGGGCCAGGTACGGAACGATGCCGATCAGGGCGATGATCGCCACCAGCGCGGCCAGCCGCCGCGAGCGACCAAAGCGCGAGGAGATGAAATCGGCGATGGACACCACGTTCTGGCTGCGTGCGATCAGCGCCAGCCGCTCGATGATGCGCCAGCCGAACAGCAGCAGCAGCAAGGGGCCGATGTAGATCGGCAGGTAGCCCACGCCGTTGCGCACGGCCGTGCCGACGGCACCGTAGAAGGTCCACGACGAACAATAGACGGCCAGCGCCAGGCTGTAGACCACCGGCCGCAGCCAGGGGCGGTCGGGGTACATGGGCCGTCGGTCACCCCACCACGCCACGCCGAACAGCAGCGCGGCATAGGCAACCGAGACCAGCAGCAGGATCCAGCTGGAGACCACGCGTGCGTTTCCGTCGGGACAGGGGCCAGTAGATCACGACCGTTGGTCGTGAGGGTAGGTCAAGGCGGTGGGCACCCACCCGGAGGGGTGGGCACCTGCCAGGTACCGACGTTATTCCGCCGGAACACCCATTTCCTCCAGCAGCGCCGGTGCCGGGTAGACCTTGGCCAGCAGCCAGCGCAGGTAGCGCATGTCCACGTGCACGGCGCGCTTGTAGCGCGGGTCGAACCACCAGCTGGCGCTGACCGATTCCCAGTTGCTGTCGAAGTTCAAGCCGATCAGTTCGCCCTTGGCATTGAGCACCGGCGAACCGGAGTTGCCACCGGTGGTGTCCAGGTTGGTCAGGAAGTTGACCGTCTGGGTCTTCAGCGCCGGGTCGGCGGTGCTGCCGAAGTCGCCCTTGGCGATGGCCGCCAGCAGCGGCTTGGGCGCGTCGAACGGATAGGCGTTGGTGTTCTTTTCGACGATGCCGGCCACGGTGGTCACCGGCGAATAGGTCACGCCATCACGCGGGTGCAGTGCCTCGACCTTGCCGTAGCTGATGCGCAGGGTGCGGTTGGCATCGGGGTACACGGCGCGGCCCTGCTTGGCCCGCCAGGCGAACAGCGCCTGCATGTAGGCCGGGCGCAGGCGCAGCTGCTCGCCCTCGCGGGTCTTGCTTTCGTTCTCGATGCGCAGCTGCGCGGCCACCAGCGGACCGGCCACCGCAATCAGCGGATCGGCGGCCAGGGCCTTGCCTTCGCGGGCGGCGGCAAAGCGGCTCAGGCGCTGCGCCTCGTCACCCAGCTGGGTGCCGGCGTACAGCGTGTCCAGCGCCTTGGCCAACTGCGCCGGGGTACGGCCGAAGGCGGCATCGAACTCGGCCACGCGCTGCGCGTCCGGCAACTGCTGGTAGCGGGTCAGCAGGCTGGTCAGCAGGGCCTTCTCCACCTCCGGTGCGTAGCGGCGCTGCACCTGCTTCAGCACGCCTTCGATCATCGCCTGGTCGCGCTGCTGGAAGCCGGTCTCGCGCTGTGCATCGGGCTTGGCCGATTCAATGCGCAGGCGCTCCAGCAGCAGGGCCGAACGCAGCAGCTGGCTCTGTGCAGCCATCTGGTCCAGCAGCAGGTCGCGTTCGCCCACGGCTGCACCCTGCGACAGGTTGCCCAGCAGTGCCTTGATGTCCCCCTGGTAGCGGCGGTCGGTGGCGGCCAGCATGGCCGTCTCGTCGGCGGCGCGCTGGGCCTTGGCATCGCTGCGCAGCAGGCCTTCCAGTTCGCCGGCGGCGCGCTTGCGGTTGTTCTTCAGCGACTGCAGCTGCGAGGCGTAGCGGGTACGCGCCTGCGCATCCTTGGCGGTGGCCGCTTCGATCGTGTCGATCATCTGCTGGAACACCGACACCCGGCGCGGCAGCACCGTGTCGATCTGCCCGGCGAATTCGGCGGCCGTGCGGTGGCGGTAGGTGATGCCCGGGTAACCGGCCAGCATCGCGTAGTCGCCTTCCTTCGGCCCTTCCACCGACATCTGCAGGTGCGCCGGCGCCTGGTACGGCACGTTGTCCTTGCTGTACGGGGCCGGCTTGCCGTCCTTGCCCACGTAGGCGCGCAGCAGGGTGAAATCGCCGGTGTGGCGCGGCCACATGAAGTTGTCGATCTCGTCGCCGTAGTTGCCGATCGCGCGCGGCGGTGCGTACACCAGGCGCATGTCGCTCAGTTCCAGCTGCGCGATGCGGTAGAAATCGGTGCCGTAGTACATGTTGGCTACCGAGCAGCGCACGTTGCCGGTCTTCTCGCACTCGGCCACGATCTGCTTGCTGGCCGCGTCCACCGCGTCGAAGTACGCGCGGCCGGTCTTGCCACGGGCCTGGGCCAGCACCTGGTCGGTCACCTTGTCGAAGCCCACGGTCACCAGCACGCGGAAATCCGGGTTGGCCGGGCGCTCGTCGGCGCGGCCCTGGGCGATGAAGCCGTTGTCGATCAGGTTGTGCTCCGGCGAGCTGTTGTACTGGATCACCCCCATCGCCACGTGGTGGTTGGTCAGCAGCAGGCCATCAGCCGAGACGAACGAACCGGTGCCGCCGCCGGCACGCACCACAGCGCTCAACGGCGGCGCGGTCACGTTGGCCAGGTCGGCCGGGTTGCCCTTGAAGCCGGCGTCCTGCAGCGGCTTGGCCAGATCGGGCAGCTGGGTCGGCATCCACATGCCTTCATCGGCGTGGGCACCGGCGGCCAGGGTCAGGCCCAGGGCCAGGGCAGCGGGAAGGGATTTGCGGGCAGACATCGGCACTCCGGCAATACAGAACAGCCGGGGACCATAGCCGCTGGGGCAGGCCGGGGCAACGGCCGATGGTAAGGGAGCGCGGCCGCTGGCTAGAATCAGGTTCGGATACCAGGGAGGGGCCGATGATTGCAGCAATCGATCTGGGTACCACGCATTCGCTGATCGGCGTGCATCGCGCCGATGGCCCGACGCTGTTCAGCAATGCCCACAGTGAGCTGCTGACACCCTCGGTGGTCAGCCTTGATGGCGACCGCGTGCTGGTCGGCAGACCGGCCCGCGACCGTCTGGTGACCCACCCGGGGCTGACCGTGGCCGGCTTCAAGCGGCTGATGGGCACGGACCGCGAAATCCGCCTGGGCCACCGCGGCTTCCGCCCGGAAGAACTGTCGGCGCTGGTGCTGCGCTCGTTGCTGGCCGATGCAGAGGCCGCCCTCGGCACGCGCATCGAAGAAGCGGTGATCAGCGTGCCGGCGTACTTTTCCGACGCCCAGCGCAAGGCCACGCGCGTGGCCGGTGAACTGGCCGGCATCCGGGTGGAGCGGCTGGTCAACGAGCCCACCGCCGCCGCCCTGGCCTACAGCGTGCAGGACCGGCAGGCGGAAGGGCGCGTGCTGGTGCTGGACCTCGGCGGCGGCACCTTCGACGTCTCCCTGCTGGAGCTGTTCGACGGGGTGGTCCAGGTTCACGCCAGTGCCGGTGATAACGTCCTCGGCGGCGAAGACTTCCTGGACGTGCTGGTCACCGCGTTCTGCAGCCACCACCGCATCGACCTGCGCTACCTCGCCCCGCGCGAAGCGGCCACCCTGCGCCAGCGCCTGGAAGGGCTCAAGCGTGACCTCGGCCAGCACGGCACCGCGCAGCTGCAGATCCTGCTGGACGGGCGCGAGCTGCAGTGGCAGATCGACGAAGCCACCTTCGCTGGCCTGGCCGAACCGCTGCTGCAGCGCATGCGTGCGCCGATTGAACGGGCGATGCGCGACGCACGACTGTCGCCATCGGACCTGGATGACATCGTGCTGGTGGGCGGCGCCATGCGCATGCCGATGGCTACCCGGCTGGTGACCCGGCTGTTCGGCCGCCTGCCCTTGCGCCATATCCCGGCAGACCAGGCGGTCGCGCTGGGGGCAGCAGTCGCCGCCGGCATGAAGGCCCGCGATGAAGTGCTGGAGGAACGGGTCCTGACCGATGTCTGCCCGTACACACTGGGCATCAAGGTCGGCATTGCGACCCGGCACAGTCTGCAGCACGGCCACTTCCATCCGATCATTCCACGCAACGCGGCCGTACCGACCAGCCGCGAGGCGCCTGTGCTGGCAGCCGAGGACGGGCAGCCGGACCTGCACATCGAGATCTACCAGGGCGAGAGCCCGATGGCCGAGAACAACATCAAGCTGGGCGAGATCGTGCTGCCGCTGGCACCCGGCCGCAGGAACACCGGCGCGCGGGTGCGCTTCACCTATGACGTAAATGGACTGCTGCAGGTGGAAGCCACCGAAGTCGCCACCGGCTTGCGCATGGAAAAGGTGATTGAACAGAACCCGGGGCTGCTGGATCCCGCGCAGATCGCTCAGCGCCTGGCCAGCCTGCAGGCGCTGAAGATCCACCCACGCGAGCAGCAGCAGAACCTGGCCGTACTGACCCGGGCCGAGCGCCTGTACGAGCAGCACCTCGGCCTGCGCCCGGCCCTGCAGGCGTTGATCGTGCAGTTCCGTGCCACCCTGGACAGCCAGGACCCGGCACTGATCGAACCCGTGCGGCAACGCTTCCACACGGCCATGGACGCGCTGGAGAGCACACCATGAACATCCTTGAACACCTGCTGCAGATTGCCGGCAGCGGCGACGAACGTGCGCTCAAGCAGGCCTATGCGCAGGCGCTGAAGCAGAACCGGCCCGACCAGGACCCGGTGGCATTCCAGCAGCTGCAGGACGCGTATGCGCAGGCGCTGGGCCACTGCCGCGCCGTCGCGGCGGGCACGACAGCCGCGGCGGCCACCCTCGCGCCGCCGCAGGATCTGCTGCACGACGTCAGCCCGGTGGCTTCGCAGCCCATCAACGCGGCGCCGGCGGATCTGCAGCGGCGCTGCGCGGAAGTGCTGGACCGCGCCAGGGCCACCGATCCGCAGCCCTTTGCGGTCTACGTGCAGGAGCTGCGCAGCCACTGGTCACTGGACGAGCGCGACGCGCTGGCCGCGCTGGTGCTGCAGGCCCTGCGCGGACGGCGTGCGCCCATGAACCTGTCCGAGGTGGCGACGCTGTACCAGGCGTTCGGCTGGGACGAAGTGGGCTGCGGACTGGCGCCGCGTGAACTGCGTGAACTGGCCCGGCATGCGTGGCAGGACTGGCTGCAGCTGCCGGCGCAGGCCGGCGCGCTGGCCGAGCAGATCGAGGCACAGGGCGGGCGCTGGACCAGCCACGACGAGGCCGCCGCGCGTCTGCAGCAGCTGCGCGAACCGCGCCCGCACCTGCGCAACCTGCTGTCCGCGCTGCCGCTGCGCGCGCCGCGCCAGGCCGCGGCATTGATGGACGTGCTGGGCTGCCAACCCGGCCACGCGCTGCCGCCCGGCATCGACCCGGGGCAGGCCCGGTTCTGGGCCGGTGCGATCAGCGATGCGCACGTCATCTCGGCGCAGCTGGCGTTGCTGCGCGCGTTGCTGGCAAGCCTGGTGCTGCCATTGCTTGCCCTGCTGGTGCTGCTCACCACCCGTTTCGCCGCCGATCTGCTGCCCGCCCTGTCGCCGGGGCAACGCATCGCGCTGGTGATGGGCGCGGCTGCACTGGCCCCGCTGCTCGGCACCCTGTTCGCCATCGGGGTGCGTTACCTGTTTGTCTGGCAGAGCGCGCCCGAAACGTCGCACCGGTCGCATTCCCGCGTGCGCTGGCTGGCCCTGCCGATCGCCTGCGCGGCCCTGGCCGCTGCGGGGATCGCCGTGTATCTCTGGATGCCCTCGCTTGCGCTGTGGCTGCTGCCGCTGTGCTGGCTGCTGGCGTGGACGGTGCTGGTCGCCGCCTGGGTGCGCTTGCGGGTGCGCCGCGGCCAGCCTGTCGGCATGCCCGGGCCGGTGTCCGCGCTGGTCCTGCTGTCCGTGCTCAGCGTGGTGCCGGCGCTGCTGGGCGCCCTGCTGCTATGGAGCATGGATCTGTTCCGCCACCGCCGGCTGCTGCGCGGCACGTGATGAAACCGCGGGGTCAGATCCCTTTCATTGAAAGGGATCTGACCCCGGCGCGGCGCTACTTCTCCCGGCGCCAGTTCAGCGAGCCACGGTTTTCCACCGTGCTCGACTCCACTTCCACGTCGAAGCCGCGGCTGAGCAGGTATTTCAGCGTCAGCACCGAGCCGCTGCCGACCATCGACACCCCGTAGCCCACGTACAGCTTGGGCGAGATGTACTTGCCAAAACCAATCACCGAACCGCCCAGCGCGCGCGACTGGCTGACCCCCGCATCATCCAGGCCCAGCTTGGCGCCCAGCTGCGAGGCCAACAGGCCGCTGCCGGCCGACAGCGCGGCCGAAGCGGCGGTGACCTGCTGGGTCTGGTCGCTGCTGGCATTGGTCAGGCTGCGGCCCAGCACCAGATAGGCCAGTGCTTCGGACTGCGACATGGCCGGATCGGACCAGACATCGGCGCGTGGCTGCTGCGCACGACCGGTGACGTCGATGCCCGCAGTAACGTCGCCAATGCGGCGCTCGGCGCGGATGTTGATGCGCGGGTCCGACACCGCGTTGTAGTTCCAGTTGAGGTTGCCGCGGGTGATGGTCAGGTCCTGGCCATAGGCCTTGTAGCGGCCACTGACTTCCAGGCCGCCATTGGCGGTCATCTCGCGGCCCGGTCGCGCCCACACCTGCATCTTGCCGGTCAGCGCGCCCTTCAGGCCGAAGCCAGTCATCTTCACCTTGTCGCCCAGACTGACCGTCAGGTCCATGTCCAGCGGCGAGGTGCGCGATTCCTCCGGGTCGGCCGGGTCCAGCACCACCACGTCTTCGGACACCGACGTGCCGCGGTCCAGGCGTTCCAGGTCGATGTCGGCCTCGGGCACGTGCACCGTGCCACGCAGTTCCATCGCGGCCTTGGCCAGGGTGAAATCGAGGTTCGGGTTGGCAATGATGCGCAGTTCGCTGGTGTTGGACACCAGCACGTTCTCGCCATGGATCTTCAGCTGCAGCGGCTGCGCATCGCCGAACCAGGACAGACCGCCGTCCACGTACAGCGTGCCCTGCCCCGAATTGGCCTGCGCGGTGATCTTGGCCGAGCCATCGGGCTGGGCGATGAAGCTGCCCTTGCCCTGGTCGAGGGTCAGGCCCAGCGCCGGGAATTCACCCTTGAAGTTGCTCAGCTGCGCATCGCCGCCCAGCGACGGCTGGCCACGCGTGCCGCGCAGGCTCACGTGGCCTTCGATCAGGCCGGTGGGGCGCACGATGTCCGGCGAGAACAGCTCCAGCCAGTACAGCCGCGACATGTTCAGGTACAGCTCGCCGTTCAACGGCGCGCTGGCCTCCCAGCCGGTCTGGAATTTCGCATCGACGAAGCCGTTGCCCTGGAAGCCCAGGCCCAGGTAGCCCTTGATGCTGGCCGGGGTCATGTCCAGCTTCACCGAGAACTGGTCGTAGCGCGCCAGTTCACCGCGGTTGGCATTGGCACCGGTGCCGGTGTTGCGGTTCTCGCCCAGGCGCACGCCGCCTTCCGGCGAACGCACTTCCACGTGGCCCTCCCAGGCGTTGCCGCGCGGGCGGATCTGCGCATCCAGGGTCAGTTCGCCACGCAGGTAGATGCGGCGCCCGGACTGCGGCGGCAGCCACGGCTGCACCAGCGACAGCGGCAAGGCATCACCACGCACCACCAGCCCTTCGCGCGGCCAGTTGGCCTGCGCGCACAGGGCGCCGCCGGTGGCCGCCGCCAGGCAGGTATCGGCCAGCGTGTAGGTGCCGCCGTTCACCGCGAAGGCGGCCGGTGCACGCAACGCCCAGGCATCGCCCTTCACCGGCGCGATGCGCAGGGTGGACAGTTCACCGCGCCATTGCTCGCCCTGCTGGCGCACGCTGCCCTGCAGGTCGATCGCGCCCAGTTCGTTGTGGGTCTGCGCGCTCAGGCGCAGGTTGGACACGCTGCCCTGCGCGTCGATGGCCAGGCGTTCCAGCAGCATGCCGGCATTGACCTGCTGGCCCTGGATCGACAGCCGCCCGGCGTCGCCGCGCCACGGCAGGTTGCCCTGGATGCTCAGGCTCTGCGCGCCGTAGCCGTCCCAGTCGATGTTGTTGCCCACCAGGTCGGCACGGATGTCCGGCGCATCGCGCGGGCCGGTCACCTGCACCTGGCCGCGCAGGCCGCCGTCGGCGCCGGGTAGCAGATCGCTCAGCTGCAGCGGCTCGAAGCGCGCATCGATATCCAGGCGGTCACCCACCTTGCCCTTGGCGGTGACCCGGCTGCTGCCGATCGCCAGCGCCAGTTCACCCTGGCCCTGCTCACCCTGCAGCGCGAACTTGCCCTTCGCATCCACGTTGCGTTGGCGCAGCATGCCCTTCAGCGCAGGCAGATCGACGGTGGCTTCCAGCGTGGGTGCCGTGCCGACCGCAGCGCTGGCCGGCGGCGGAATCTGGCGCCCCTTCGAGGCCAGGTTGCCCGACAGGCGACCGTCCCAGCCCGGCAGGAAGTAGCCCGGGTCGAAGTCCTTCAGGCTGGCCTTGGCATCCCAGTCCAGCTGTGGCGCCCAGGCCACCTGGCCTTCCACCTGCAACTGGCCACCGGGGGTCTGCGCCACCAGTTCGCGGATCGACGCGGACTGGTCGTTGCCGCGTACATCGAAGCGCAGGTCGGCACGCTTCTGCTCGCGCTCAACCTGCGCGCGGCCGATCGCCGCCCACGCCTTCAATGTACCGGCCAGGCCGAAGCGCGCTTCCTGCAGGGTGACCGGCACCGGCGCACTGCCGGCGGTGTTCGGGTCAGCCTCGGGCACCCAGGTCAGGTTCCTGGCGATCACCGAGAAATTCAGGGTCTGCTGGTCCGGGTTGCTGAAATCGGCGGTGCCCTGCAGGCGCGCTTCGCCGCCGAACGCCTTCAGCACCAGCGGCGAGACCTTCAGCACCTGGTTTTCCAGCGATACCACCGACGGTGCCAGCTCCAGTTCCTGCACGCCCTGCTTCAGCTTTCCGTGCAGGTTGGCGTGGCCACCCTTGCCCGTGGCGGTGAAATCCAGCGACAGCGGTGCGATGGCCGATGCGGCCAGCGCCGGCGACAGCAGCGCCAGATCCAGCTCATCGCTGCGCACGCTGGCGCTCCAGGTCGGATCGGTACGGCCGTCGAATACCAGCATGGCGCGCAGCGGCTTCGGCGCGCGACCGGCCACGCCCACTTCCATGTGCGCCAGGTTGCCGCGTGCGACCAGGCCCAGGGTGGCGGCGGTGCGACCGCGCGGGGCCGGCAGCACGGCGGTCACGGTCACGTCGGTGTCGTAATCCTTGGCCGGAATGTAGCGCCCCTGGGCAGTGAAATCGCCCATGTCACTGTCCACCACCAGTTGCCGGGCCTGGAACTCGCCATTGGCGATCTCGATGCCGCCGCGCACGCGGGCGATGTCGATCAGCGGCTCGTTGGCCTGGGTGATGCGGAAGCCGTCGATGGCGATCACGTCGGCCTGGATGGCCAGCGGCATCTCGATCTGCGGCAGCGAGTCGGGCCACGACGGCAGCTCGAACGGCTCATCGCTCTTGGCCAGGTTCAAGGTCGCGTTGGTCAGCTCCAGCCGGTCCAGCAGCAGCTTGCGGCCCAGCAACGGGCGCAGGTCCGGTTCCAGGTGCGCACGCTCGGCGTGGAAATGGATGTCGTCGTAGCGGAAATCGACGTTGTACAGGGTCAGTGGGCCGGCGACGGGGCCGTCCACCTTGTCCCAGGTGAAACTGGCGCCCACCGGCAACCGTGCCACCACCTGTGCCAGCAGCACGTCGCGGCCGGCCACGGTCTGCAGCAGCCAGTAGACCGCCAGCAGGGCCAGCAGCACCAGGCCCAGCACGCCCACCCCCGACCACGCCCAGAAACGGCGGCGACGGTAGAAACGCACGCGCGGCGGCGGATTGCCCGCAGGCGGATTCGGCGTGGGCGCGCTCACAGGTCCGCTCCGATGTTCAGATACAGCTGGAACTGCGAATCCGGATTGTTCAGACCGTGCGCGATATCCACGCGCACCGGGCCCACCGGCGATTTCCAGCGCACGCCGAAGCCGACGCCGGTGTGCAGGTCAATGGTGTTGTCGAACGCGCTGCCGGTGTCGACAAAGACCGCCGCACCCCACGGGCCGCCGTTGAAATAGTGCTCGTACTCGGCCGAGCCGATCACCAGGTTCTTCGCACCCAGGGCGTACTTGTCCGGCGCCGGCGTGCGCGGGCCCACTTCGCGGAAGGCATAACCGCGGATGCTGCGGTCGCCACCGGCGAAGAAGCGCAGGCTGGGCGGCATGGCCACCAGGTCGCTGGTCCAGGTCGTGCCGCCTTCGCCGCGCAGGATCAGGCGGTTGCTCTCACCGATCGGGATGTACCAGCGCAGCAGCAGGTTGGCCTGCACGAAACTGGTATCCGAGCCGGCGCCCTCCACGCCGCCGCGCAGGGTGGCACTGCCACTCAGGCCGCTGCGCGGGAACAGCTCGTCGTCCACGTTCACGTAGTCGGCCACCAGCTGCGGGTAGACCAGCGTGGAGGTGTTGTACACCGCATCGGTGAACTCGGTGCCCGACGCATAGCGCCAGCGCTCGCGCAGCGCGTTGATCGAGGCGATGGCGGTCCAGTGCTCGTTGATCTCGCCGCTGCGGCTGGCGATCAGCTTGAAGTTGCGCAGATCGATGTAGTCGGTCTGTTCGTCATAGGCACTGGCGGTCAGCCCGTACCAGCCATCCAGCCACTTGAAGGCCGGAATGCGGTAGGTGCTGATCAGGCTCTTGCGCTTCTGCGCATAGTCCAGCTGGGTGTTCATCTTGTGGCCGCGGCTGTTCAGGAACCGCCGCTCCACGCCGCCGCGCACACCGGCGCCACTCTCACTGCCGTAGCTCACACCCGCGGTGTAGATGGTGCGCTTGGCGCGCGTCAGCTTCACATCGATCGGCACTTCGCCGTTGTCGTCGGCCTGGTCCGGCCGCGGCTGGATGTCGATCACGCTGAAGTAGTCCAGCTTGGTCAGCGATTCACGCAGGCGGTCCAGCTTGCCCTCGTGGAAATAGCTGCCCTGTTCCCAGTACACCAGCGGGTCGAACAGCTTGTCGACGAAGTAATCCTGCTCGAAGCGCACCGGGCCCATGTTGTAGCGGCGGCCGCTGTCCCAGGTCAGGTCGATGTCGGCGGCGTTCTCGGCCCGGGTAATCTGCACCTGGCGCTGGGTGTAGTCGGCATCGAAGTAGCCGCGCTCGGCCAGGCGCCGGGTCACGGTGATCTTGCTGGCTTCGTACTGGGTATGTTCGAAGCGCTGGCCCTTGCGCGGCTTGAACGCGGCCAGGTCATCCTGCAGGTACTGGTCGTAGGTGGCCGGGCCGGTGATGTCGATGTGCTCGCGGCGCACAGTGACCGGCGGCCCCTTTTCCACATGGATCACCACCCGCAGGTGTTCGTCCTGGCGTGGCGCCTCCACCGTGATCACCGGGTTGTAGTAACCAAAGGGTTCCAGCGCCTGGCGGGTCTGCCGCTCGGCCTGCGACAGCAGGTATTCCAGGCGCGATTCGCCCTGTTCCTTGCCGATGGTTTCGTAGAGCGAGAGCGAGACCTCGATGTTCTCGATCATCTCGGCGTCGTCGCCCTTGTCCAATCCCTTGATTTCCACCTTGTCGATGGTGCCGCGCGCGTGGGCGGACGAGGCCACGGCGAAGGACAGGAGCACCAGGGGCAGGGCGTAGTTCTTTGGCTGCATGCGGCACAGCATACCGACCGCGCGTGACGATGCGAAATGCAGCGCGCGAATCGGGATCGGTTGTTAAGTGGCAGTCAAAATGCGCAGCTTTGTGCGCGGTATCTGGCCGAAAACGACAACGCCGGGCATGGCCCGGCGCTGCCTATCCATCATCCCCGGTAGATCCACGCCCTGCGTGGATGGGGGGCCCCGTCAACTCGACAGATGCTCGATCGCCGCCACCTTGCCCAGGCGCTCACCCAGCATCGTCAGCAGCGCCAGGCGGTTGCCCCGCAGTGCCGGGTCTTCGGCATTGACCATCACGCCATCGAAGAAGGCATCCACCTGCGGGCGCAGGCGGGCCAGGCGCGCCAGCACGGCCACGTAATCCTTGTGGTGCAGGCTGGCGCCGGTATCGTCGATGGCCGCGGTCACCGCCTCGGCCAGCGCGCGCTCGGCGTCTTCCTGCAGCAGCGATGCATCGATCTGGCCCGGGATGTCGCCTTCGGCCTTGCGGAGGATGTTGCGGATGCGCTTGTTGGCCGCGGCCAGAGCTTCGGCCTCCGGCAACGCGGCAAACGTGCCGATTGCGTCAAGACGGCGATCGAAGTCGTACAGCGAAGCCGGCTTCAGTTCGGCCACCGCATTGAAGTGGGTGGCCGGCACGCCCTTGTCGCTGTAGTAGCCCTTCAGGCGGTCCAGGATGAAGTCGTACAGCTCGCCCACCTCGGCCTGCACGCCGCGCGCGGCCAGGCCGGCATTGGCGCTGGCCAGCAGCGCGCGCAGGTCCAGTTCGAAGCCGCTTTCAATGATGGTACGGGCCAGGCCCAGCGCGTTGCGGCGCAGGGCGAACGGGTCCTTGTTGCCGGTCGGCTTCAGGCCCGCGGCGAAACCACCGGCCAGCGTATCCACGCGCTCGGCAATGGCCAGCACCTTGCCCAGCGGCGACAACGCGATGTCATCGCCACCGAAGCGCGGCTGGTAGGCCTCGTCGATGGCCAGCGCCACCTCCGGCGATTGCCCACCGGCCACCGCGTAGTGGCGGCCGGCGATGCCCTGCAGCTCGGGGAACTCGTTGACCATGCGCGACTGCAGATCGTTCTTGGCCAGCTGCGCGGCACGCTTGGCCAGCAGCGGATCGGCACCGACCTGCGATGCGATCACCTCGGCCAGCGCGGAAACGCGCGCCACCTTGTCGGCCACGCTGCCCAGCTTGGCCTGGTAGGTCACCGTCTTCAGGCCCTCGCCCATCGCGTCCAGGCCCTGCTTCAGGTCTTCATCGAAGAAGAACTTGGCATCGGCGAAACGCGGGCGGATCACGCGCTCGTAGCCCTTGGCCACTTCGGCCACGTCCTTCGATTCGATGTTGGCGATGCCGATGAACTTCTCGGTCAGCCTGCCGCTGTCATCCAGCACCGGGAAGAACTTCTGGTTGATCTCCATGGTCTCGATCAGCGCTTCCTGCGGTACGGCCAGGAACGCGCGCTCGAAGCTGCACAGCACCGCCGCCGGCCACTCGACCAGGTTCACCACCTGCTCCAGGTTGTCCTCGGTGATGCGCGCACTGCCGCCAGCGGTACCCGCTGCGGCCTCGACCTCGGCCACGATGCGCTCGCGGCGCTCGGCCGGGTCGACCAGCACCTTGGCCGCGCGCAGCGATTCCACGTAGTCCTGCGGCTGGCTCAGCCACACGGTCTTGTCGTGGTGGAAGCGATGGCCGCGGCTCATGCGATCGGCCTTCAGGCCGAACAGCTCGGCGTCGACCACGTCAGCACCGTGCAGCAGCACCAGCCAGTGCACCGGGCGGGCGAAGCCCCAGTCGTGGTCGCCCCAGCGCATCGGCTTGGGAATGGGCATGGCGGCAATCGCCTCGCGCAGGATCTCCGGCAGCAGCGCAGCGGTGCGTGCGCCCGGGCTCACGGCGCGGTGCACGAAGCGCTCGCCCTTGTTGTCGCTGGTCTTTTCCAGCGCGGTCCAGTCGATCCCGGCCTTGGCCGCGAAACCCTGCAGGGCCTTGGTCGGCTGGCCTTCGGCATCCAGCGCGATGTTCAGGTACGGGCCCAGCACTTCACTGCGCTGTTCCGGCTGTTCCAGGCCCACGCCGGGCAGCAGCACGGCCAGGCGGCGCGGGGTGGACAGCGGGCGGGCATCGCCCAGTTCCAGTTCGACACCGCGCTTGCGCAGGCCATCGACAACACCGTCGAAGAAGGCCTGGGCCAAGCCCGGCAGCGCCTTCACGGGCAGCTCTTCGGTGCCCAGTTCGATCAGCAGGGGGGACAGTTGGCTCATCGTTTCAATCCTGTGGTGGGGGCGCAGCGCGCAACGCGACCGGCGCCCGGAAGGGGTGGAAAGCGCGGCCCTCAGGCCTTCTTCGCGCCAGGGAAGCCCAGCTTCTCGCGCTGCTCGTAGTACGCCTTGGCCACCGCCTGGGCCAGCGCGCGCACGCGCAGGATGTAGCGCTGGCGTTCGGTCACGCTGATCGCACGGCGCGCATCCAGCAGGTTGAAGGTGTGGCTGGCCTTCATCACCTGCTCGTAGGCCGGCAGCGGCAGGTTCACTTCCACCAGCTTCTGCGCCTCGCGCTCACACGCATCGAAGCGGTGGAACATCTCTTCCACGTCGGCGTGTTCGAAGTTGTAGGTGCTCTGCTCCACCTCGTTCTGGTGGTAGACGTCGCCGTAGGTCACCGGCTGGCCGTCCGGGCCGTAGGTCCAGACCAGGTCGTAGACGTTGTCGCAGTTCTGCAGGTACATGCACAGGCGCTCGAGACCGTAGGTGATCTCGCCCAGCACCGGGCGGCACTCCAGGCCACCGGCCTGCTGGAAGTAGGTGAACTGGGTCACTTCCATGCCGTTGAGCCAGACTTCCCAGCCCAGGCCCCAGGCCCCCAGGGTCGGCGATTCCCAGTTGTCTTCCACGAAGCGCAGGTCGTGCACCAGCGGGTCGATGCCCAGTGCCTTCAGCGAATCCAGGTACAGCTGCTGGATGTTGTCCGGCGCCGGCTTCATCGCTACCTGGTACTGGTAGTAGCGCTGCAGGCGGTTGGGGTTTTCGCCGTAGCGGCCGTCGGTCGGGCGGCGCGAAGGCTGCACGTACGCCGCGTTCCAGCCTTCCGGGCCGATCGCACGCAGGAAGGTGGCCGGGTGGAACGTACCGGCGCCCACCTCCAGGTCGAGCGGCTGGATGAGCACGCAGCCCTGCTGGGCCCAGAACTGGTTCAGGGTCTGGATCAGGCCCTGGAAGGTGATCGGAACGGTCGGGGTCGCGGACATGCGGACGATTCTTGGCCGGCAAAGGGGTGCGCTAGTATAGCGGCCGACCTGCGGGGCATTCCGTACCCGGGAGGAGCAGGCAGATGGATCACCGGCTGCCGGTGGGGATGTCCGGCGATCCGGGCGCGGTGCCGCTGCCCCCGGGGCGACTGCAGTTCGAGCAGGTGGCCGCCGCGCTGCTGGCCGATGGCAGGGTCGCCACAGCCGACCGCGAGCGCGTGCGCTTTTCCGCGCAGGGCGCGCGCAATGCCAGCGAAGTGCATCCACTGGTGCTGCTGTCCAACCTGAAGCTGGCCGCCAGCGACGGCGGTGAGCTGAGCCTGGAACGGTTGACCGAATGGCTGGCCCAGCGCACCGGCTGCCGCTACCTGCGCATCGATCCGACCCGGGTCGACGTGGCCAGCGTCACCGCGGTGGCCTCCCACGCCTATGCGCGCCGCCACCGCTTCCTGCCACTGGCGGTGGACAGCGAACGCGTGCTGGTGGCCACCAGCGAACCGCTGGCGCAGGAATGGCGCCGCGACCTGCAGCACCTGACCCGGCGCCAGATCGAACTGGCCGTGGTCAACCCGCTGGACCTGCACCGTTACACCATGGAGTTCTTCGGCGTCACCCGCTCGGTGCGCGGCGCCCGGGGCGACGTGCGCGGCGAAGCCAACGCCACCCTGCCCAGCTTCGAACAGCTGGTGGAACTGGGTCGCACCGGCGACGTCAACGCCGACGACCAGCACATCGTGCACATCGTCGACTGGCTGCTGCAGTACGCCTACGAACAGCGTGCCTCGGACATCCACCTGGAACCGCGCCGCGACATGGGGCGCATGCGTTTCCGCATCGACGGCGTGCTGCACAAGGTGTTCGAGGTGCCACCGGCAGTGATGACCGCCGTGGTCAGCCGCATCAAGGTGCTGGGGCGCATGGACCTGGCCGAGCGCCGGCGGCCGCAGGATGGCCGCATCAAGACCCGCTCGCCGGGCGGGCGCGAAGTGGAAATGCGCCTGTCCACCATGCCCACCGCGTTCGGCGAGAAGTGCGTGATGCGCATCTTCGACCCGGATGCCGCCTTCAAGAGCATCGACCAGCTCGGCTTCAGCCCGCAGGAAGCGGCCGGCTGGAACGCCCTGGTCGAGCGCCCGCACGGCATCGTGCTGGTCACCGGCCCCACCGGCTCGGGCAAGACCACCACCCTGTATTCCACCCTGAAGCGGCTGGCCACGCCGGACGTGAACGTGTGCACGGTGGAAGACCCGATCGAGATGATCGCCGCCGAGTTCAACCAGATGCAGGTGCAGACCAACATCGACCTGGATTTCGCCGCCGGCGTGCGCACCCTGCTGCGGCAGGACCCGGACATCATCATGATCGGCGAGATCCGCGACCTGGAAACCGCACAGATGGCGGTGCAGGCCTCGCTCACCGGCCACCTGGTGCTGTCCACCCTGCATACCAACGATGCGCCCTCGGCCATCACCCGCCTGCTGGATATCGGCGTGCCGCATTACCTGCTGGCGTCCACCGTGAACGGCATCCTGGCCCAGCGCCTGGTGCGCACCCTGTGCCCGCACTGCAAGCAGCCGCACACGCTGGGACCGGCCGATTGGGCGGTGCTGGCTGATAGCTATGCGGCATATCCAGATGCCGCCACGCCCTGTCGGCCGGTCGGTTGCCTGGAGTGCCGGCGCACCGGTTTCCTCGGCCGCATCGGGCTGTATGAGTTGCTGCCATTGGGTTCGCGGCTGCGCGGGCTGATCCGCGCGGACATCGATCTGGCCGGTTTCAGCCGGGCCGCGCGTGCTGAAGGATTGCGAACCCTGCGCCAGGCCGGGCTTGAAAAGGTGGCGCAGGGGCTGACTACAATCGAGGAAGTCCTGTCAGTGCTGCCGCCCCCGGATGAATCCAGCCCCCTTCCTGATCCTTGAAACCGGCCGCCCGGTGCCGACCCTGCGCCGTTACGGGCGCTTTCCGCACTGGATCCGGGTGGCGGCCGGCCTGGAAGAACGGCAGACCGTGGTGGTCGACGTCGAACACGGTGCCGCCCTGCCCGATCCGCGTGCGTTCGCCGGCGTGCTGGTCAGCGGTTCGGCCGCCTACGTGACCGACCGTGCCGACTGGAGCGAACGCAGCGCGGCCTGGCTGCGCGCGGCGGTGCACGACGGCGTACCGGTGTTCGGCATCTGCTATGGCCACCAGTTGCTGGCCCACGCGCTGGGCGGTGAAGTGGCCTACAACCCGGCCGGGCGCGAGTCGGGCACGATCGAGCTGGAACTGGACCCGGCCGCGGCCGAAGATCCGTTGTTCAGCGGGCTGCCGCAGCATTTCGCGGCCCACGCCACCCACCTGCAGACCGTGCTGCGTGCGCCGGAAGGCGCGGCGGTGCTGGCCCGCTCGCCGCTGGACGGCTGCCACGCGTTCCGCTGGGGCCGGCAGGCCTGGGGGGTGCAGTTCCACCCCGAATTCGCCACCCACCACATGCGCGGCTACGTGCGCGCCCGCGCCGACTGCATCGGTCGCCACGGCGGCTGCGCCCGCAGCGTGGAACGGGCGGTCAGCGCGGCACCGCTGGCCCGGCAGCTGCTGCGCCGTTTCGTGCGCCAGGCCCGGCTGTCTTCAGCCCAGCCGGTGGCAAAACAGGGATAATCGGCGGCACGGGCCCCGGCCCGGCCCCCTACTGTCCATCCCGGATGTCCATGAAAGAGATTCGCAAGCTGCCGGCTTCGGCGGGCGCCCAGTGGTTGCTGGATACGTTCTCCCTGTACCGGCGTGCGCCGCTGCAGCTGGCCCGGATCGGCCTGACCTGGATGCTGGTGAGCTGGGTGGTCACCCTGCTGTCCACGCTCATTCCCGGTGCGGGCGGGCTGGCAGTGCAGCTGATGACCCTGGCCATTTCGCCGATCATGTTCGGCGGCATGCTGTATGCCGTGGGCGAGATCGACGAAGGCCGCCCCGGCCTGGCCACCCACCTGCTGCAGCCGATCCGCGACCACCGCGTCAGCCACCTGCTGTTGCCGCTGGTGATCCAGGTGCTGGCGGTGCTGATGCTGGGCGTGCTGCTGTACCTGATGATCGGCCGCGAAGGCTTTGCCGCCTTCAACGAGGTCATGAAGCGGATGGAAGAAATCGGCCAGAGCGGGCAGCAGATCAGCCCCGACGATGCCGCCGCACTGGTGGCCAACCTGCCGGCCAAGCGCATCGCGCTGTGGATGCTGCTGGTGTTCGTCACCGCCATCGCGCTCACCCTGGCCATGTTCACCCAGCCGGCGCTGGTGGTGTTCGACAAGCAGAGTGGCATGCACGCGCTGCGCCTGAGCCTGCAGGGCTGTGTCGAGAACCTGGGGGCGATGGTGGTGTTCGCGCTGCTGAGCGTGATCGCGCTGTTCTGCGGCTACATCGCGTTCGTCATCGTCATCCAGCTGGCCATGCTGATCGGCGGCCCGCTGGCGGCCGCATTCATTGCCCAGCTGGTGCTGACCACCGTGCTCATGCCGCTGTACGTGGGCGCGGTCTACGCGGCCTGGAAGCAGATGTTCGTGCACCGCGGCAGCCGCGCAGCGCCGCCGATTCCGGCCACGCCGCCGTCCAGCGACATCTTCCACGCCTGACCTGCCGGGGTAGATCCACGCCTGACCTGCACCGCAGTAGATCCACGCCATGCGTGGATGAAGCGGATCAATGAAGAACGCCGGGCAATGCCCGGCGTTCCCGCATCAGGCGGCGGGTTTCTTCGCCACTGAAGACGGCACCAGCCAGCGCGCGGCGTGGATGCCCAGCTCGTAGAGCAGGCACATTGGAATGGCCAGCATCAGCTGTGAGACCACGTCCGGCGGGGTCAGCACGGCGGCCACCACGAAGATGCCGACAATCGCGTAACCGCGGCCTTCCTTGAACTGCTGCGGCGTCACCCAGCCCAGCAGCACCAGGATCACCATGGCCACCGGCAGTTCGAAACTGCCGCCGAAGGCGAAGAAGATCGCCAGCACGAAGTCCAGATAGGCGTTCGCATCGGGCGTGAGTGCGATCACTTCCGGACTGAAGGTGGTCAGGAAGTGGAACACCGCCGGCAGCACCAGGAAGTAGGCGAACGCGCAGCCGGTGTAGAACAGCAGCACCGACGACACCAGCAGCGGTACGGCCAGGCGCTTTTCGCGGGCATACAGGCCCGGCGCCACGAACGCCCACAGCTGGTACAGCAGCCACGGCACGGCCACGAACAGGGCCACGAAGAAGGTCAGCTTCAACGGCGCGAAGAACGCACCGGCCGGATTGGTGGCGATCATCGTCTGCCCGTTCGGCAGCTGCGACACCAACGGATGCGCCAGTGCGGTGTACAGCTTCTGGGTGAACGGCAACAGGCCCAGCAGCACCACGCCCAGGCCCAGCAGCGCACGCACCAGGCGCGCACGCAGTTCCACCAGGTGTTCGACCAGCGAGCTCTCGCCGAAGTCCTGATCGCTCATGGCTGGCGCTCCGGCGGTGTGGCCGGCGTAGCGGGGGAATCCGCTTCGGAGGTGATATCGGGGGATGCGCTGGGCGCATCGACCAGATGCGGCGGTGTCTGCGCCGCCGCAGGCGTCGGCGCCCGCACTTCGTCGGCCAGCGCGTCACCGTGCTGCTGCGCCTGGGTCGCCTCGCGGCGCACCGCCTCACCACTGGCGCGCAGCTGGCTCTCGGTATCCTGCATGCTCTGTCGCACGTCCTGCATCTGCCGCTTGATCTCCTCGGCGTGCAGTTCGCGCTCCAGCTCCTGCTTCACCGAATCCCACTGATTGCGCGCACGGCGCACCCACAGGCCGGCGAAACGGGCCGCCTTGGGCAGGCGCTCGGGACCGAGCACCACCAGGGCGACCACGGCAATCACCAGCAGTTCGCTGAAGCCGATATCAAACACCGTGACCGCTCCGGATCAACGCGGGGTGCGGTCGTGCTCGTCCTGCGCGGTGCGCGAGGCATCCTGGCTGCGCGATTCGTCGCCCAGCTGCGCGGCGGGCTTGTCCTCGTCACGCATGCCCTTCTTGAATTCCTTCACCGCCGAGCCGAGGTCCTTGGCGCCGCTGGTCAGGCGCTTGGTGCCGAACACCAGCAGTACGATGGCCAGTACGACCAACCAATGCCAGATGCTGAAACTGCCCATAAGTCGCTCGTTACGTTAGTGATCAGGCTGTCGAGCATAGCGCACCGGCCGTAAGCCGGCGCGCGTGACGAAAGTCAGTTGCCGCCCAGCGTCTCGGTGCGGATTTCACCGTCGCCCACCGGCTGGAAGCCCTGCTGCTGCGGTGGCGGGTTCTGCGGCACGTTCTGCAGCGGCGCGGTGGTCGCTTCGGCCGGCGGCGCCTGAACAGGCACCGTCGGGTTGCTCGACGGCGGCGGCGGTGCACTGGCGGTGGCAGTGGCGCCACTGCCATTGCGGTTGTTGCGGGCGGCGTAGGTGGCCTCTTCCAGACGGTCACGGAAGGCCACCACGTCCATCGACGGCGCGCCCACGGCACGGCCTTCGAAGATCATGCGCGGGGTGGTGTTGCTGCCGTAGGCGTCCAGGTTGGCCGCATCGTCGATCTGCAGCACCGCGCCATCCAGGGCCACGCCAGCGAACAGGCCGCGGGCACGCGACCACGACCAGATTTCCGCCTTCAGCTGGCCGTCGGTGGCGGCGGCGGCATTGCGGCCCACCGGGCCCGCGGCCACGCCGGCATCGGCGCCCAGGGTGAACTTGCCGTTGACCAGATTGTCCAGGCTGCGGTCATTGCGGAACACCAGCACCACGTCCGACGACTGCACGCCGGCCTGGAAGCCGATGCTGCCGCCGGTCAGCTTGATGAACACCGGGTTCGACCAGGCCCCGTTCGGCATGCGCACCGACATCAGGCCATGGCCGCGACGGCCACCGATGACCAGACCGGCCTTGATCGTGTCGGGAATGACGATGACCGCGCGGCCTTCGTCCAGTAGTTTGTCCGGAATTCCCTGTTCGGGAATTTCCTGGATTTCAGCCAGCACACGCACCGCGTTGCGGGCGCGCTGGTCTTCCTGCGGTCCGGCCATGGCCTGGCTGGAAAGCAGGCTGGCGGCGATCAGCAGGGCTTGGATCGGGCGACGCATGGCAGGCTCCAGAAGTCAGTCCATAGGAAGATATAGCAAGTAACTGAAATTAGTAGTGTTGCGATGAATCGCCAATGAGCGCGCGCGGTGATTGTCAGTGGCGATGGGCACCATGCGCAGAAGCGATGCCGGCAGCACATCGGATCGGCGACAATGGTCAGCATGCTCGACGCACCCGATACCGCCGTGCTGGCGGTCAACCTAGGCACGCCCGAGACGCCGACGGCTCCCGCCGTTCGCCGTTACCTGGCTGAATTCCTCTCCGACCCCCGCGTGGTCTCGATTCCAGCGCTGCTGTGGCAGCCGCTGCTGCGCGGGCTGATCCTGCCGCTGCGCAGCAGCCGTTCGGCCGCCAAGTATGCGCAGGTATGGCTGCCCGACGGCTCGCCGTTGATGGTGCACACCCGCCAGCTGGCGCAGGCCATGCAGACGGAACTGCCGCAGCTGCGGGTGCGCCACGCCATGCGCTACGGGCAACCGGCACTGGCCGGCGAACTGGACCGCTTGGTCAGCGAGGGCGTGCGCCGCATCGCGGTGCTGCCGCTGTACCCGCAGTACTCGACCACCACCACCGCCTCGGTGGAAGACCGTGTTGCCGACTGGCAGCGCCGCAACCCCGGCGTCCACATCAGCCTGGTGCAGGACTACGCCACCGATCCGCAGTGGGTGGCGGCCGTGGCGGCATCGATCCGCCGCTACTGGGACACGCACGGCCGCGCACAAACGCTGATGTTTTCCTTCCATGGCATTCCGCAGCGGCTGGCCGATGCCGGCGACCCGTATCCCCAGCGCTGCGAAGCCAGCGCTGCCGCCATTGCCGCCGCGTTGGGCCTGGGCCAGGACGAGTGGCAGATGGGCTACCAGTCGCGCTTCGGCCGCGAACGCTGGCTGCAGCCCTACGCCGAGCCGCGCCTGTGGGAGCTGGCCGAAGCCGGGGTGAAGAAGATCGACGTGGTCTGCCCGGGCTTTGCCACCGATTGCCTGGAAACACTGGAAGAGGTCGCCATGGGTTTCACCGAGACCCTGGCCGAGCGCGGCGCGCAGATGCGCTACATCCCCTGCCTGAACGCCGACACCGAGCACGCTCGTGCCCTGGCGCGACTGGCCACGGCGGCGCTGGCATGAGCCTGCAACCGTTCGAACTGAATGTTGCCGGCGCACGCGTGGCGGGCCTGCGCCAGGCCGGTCCCGGCCCGCGCGTGCTGGCCCTGCATGGTTGGCTGGACAATGCCGCCAGTTTCATCCCGCTGGCGCCCCATCTGCCACAGCTGGACCTGGTGGCCATCGATCTGCCGGGGCACGGCCACAGTGCGCATCTGCCGCCGGGCGCGCCCTACACCACGCCTGCCGCCATCACCCATGTGCTCGACGTTGCCGACGCGCTGGGCTGGGATCGCTTCAGCCTGATCGGCCACTCCATGGGCGCCGGCATCGCCAGCCTCACCGCCGCCGTCAGTGATCGCGTGCAGCAGCTGGTTGCCATCGAGGCGCTGGGTGGCCTGCGCGGGCCAGAAGAAGAGACCGCCGAGCGCCTGCGCGATCATGTGCAGGCCAGCCGCGGGTTGGCGCGCAAGCAACTGCGGGTTTTCGCCGACCTGGCCGCGCCCGTGCGCGCACGGATGATGGCCAACCAGCTCAGCGAAGGGTGCGCGCGCCTGCTGGTTGAGCGCGGCGTGGAAGCCGTGGAAGGCGGCTACCGCTGGTGCAGCGATCCACGGTTGATGCTGCCCACCGCCATCCGTCTCAGCGAAGGACAGATCGACAACCTGCTGCAGGCCATTGCCTGCCCCACCCAGGTGATCTACGCCACGCCGGCCCAGTCCTACTATCCCGAACCCATGCGCAGCGAGCGCCTGCAGCACCTGCGCGACGGGCGCCTGGCCGTGTTCGCCGGCAACCACCACCTGCACATGGAGCACCCGGCGCAGATCGCCGCGGTCATCACCGCGTTCTTTGAAGAGCGCAACGCCGGCTGACCCGATGCGTGCCGCCGCGCTTCACTGCGCGTAGCGGCGGCCGATAGAACAGTTGCGGGCCCTTTCGCCCGCACTCCGCCAGCCCGCCCGGGCCGGCGGCCTGTCTGGGTTCTGCAAGGAAGCACGCATGTCTGCATTGCTGCACCGTCATCCACAGGATGTGGCCACGGTGTTCCTGTCTGCCGGCGCCCTGTGCGGCGCCCCCTCCCCCATCGTCCACCCTGCCGTGGTCACGCCCGCACGCGTGCCGCGCCGCAGGGCCGTTGCTGTTCGTTGAACCAGGAGTTTCCGATGTCTGCCGTACCCCCACCCTCACGCGGTCGCAAGCGCGAACGTCTCCCATACCTGCAGGAACTGGCGCACCGCGCCGATCGGCGGCTGACCCTGGTGAGCGCCGCGCTGGCGGTAGCCGGGGCCGCCGCCACGTGGACGGCGTCGCCGACGCTGGCAGCCATCATCGCCGCGGCCGGCGTGCCCGCCGTCGTGCTGGGCCTGCGTTGGGCCGGGCAGGCGCCCGCGCGCAACGGCTTGGCCGTGCTGCTGTCCGTGCAGATCGGGCTGCTGTGTTCGATCCTCGGCGTGGCGGTCGGGCTGCCGCAGTGCGTCCTGCTGGCCTGCCTGGTCGCCTATCGCAACCGCGTGCCAGTGTGGCTGGCCGGCAGCATCGGTACGCTCTTCGCACTGGCGCCAGCGCTGCAGGGCAGTGGCTGGGCAGCTTCGCTGCTGCAGGCCGCCCTGGTCGCTGCCATCACCGTGCTCATCGGCGAGGCCGCCCAGCGCCTGCGCCAACAGACCGAAGCGCTCGGTCATGGTCCACGCCGCCTGGCGGCACTGGCGCGTGACATCGCTACCGGCGCCGATCTGAGTGCACATGCCAATGCCCAGGACTACCTGCCCGGTACGTTGGCACACGCCCTGGCCGATACCGCGCGCCACGTGCAGGCGCAGCGCAGCCGCGACACAGCCCTGCACGCTGAGAATGCCCAGATCCGCCAGGCGCTGGACGCCTCGCGCACGTCGATGATGATCGCCGACAACGATCACGTGATCCGCTATGTGAACCGCTCGGTGGTGGCGCTGCTGCGCAACCAGCAGGCCACGCTGCGCGAAGCCTTCCCGGATTTCGATGCCGAACGCCTGGTCGGCACCAGCATCCATCGCTTCCATGCCAACCCCGACCGCATCCGCGCCATCCTCAATGGCCTGCAGGCAACGCACAACGGCAAGGTCCGGATCGGACCGGTGCACTTCGCCCAGGTGGTCACCCCGGTGTTCGATGCACAGGGCCAGCGTCTGGGCTTCGCGGTGGAATGGCACGACCGCACCCACGAGCTGCTGCTGGAGAATGCGGTGGCCGACATCGTCACCGCCGCCGCCGCGGGCGATCTCGACCAGCGTCTGCGCCCCGCCGAGGGCGCCAGCTTCCTGGATGGCCTGACCGGTGGCATCAACCAACTGCTGGCCACCGTTGGCAGCACCGTCGACGACGTGCGGCGGATGCTGGCGGCGCTGGCGCAGGGCGATCTGGACCAGCGCATGCACGGTGACTACCAGGGCGCCTTCGCCGCGATCGCGCGCGACGCCAATGCCACCGCCGCGCAGCTGTCGTCCATGGTGGGCCACATCCAGCAGTGCGCGACCGCCATCAGCACCGCCGCCAGCGAGATCGCCGCCGGCAACGGCGCGTTGTCAGAGCGCAGTGAGCGCCAGGCCGCGCACCTGCAGGAAACCGCCGCCTCCATGGAAGAACTGACCGCCACCGTGCGGCGGAACGCCAGCCACGCCCATCAGGCCAGCGATCTCGCGTCGTCGACCCAGGGCGTGGCCAGCGAAGGCGACCGCGCCATGCAGCGCGTGGTCGACACCATGCAGGCCATCGAAGCCGCGTCGCGGCGGATCGGCGACATCACCGGCGTCATTGATGGCATCGCGTTCCAGACCAACATCCTGGCCTTGAATGCGGCCGTCGAAGCCGCCCGTGCCGGTGAGCAGGGGCGTGGCTTCGCCGTGGTCGCCAGTGAGGTCCGCGTGCTGGCCCAGCGCTCGGCCTCGGCCGCCCATGAGATCAAGGGATTGATCGATGAAGCCGGGCGCCAGGTGAGCGAGGGCGCGCATCTGGTCGCCGACGCCGGTCGACGCATGCAGGGCATTGTCAGCGGTGTGCAGGATGTCAGCGCGCTGATGCAGGAGATCTCCGGCGCATCGCAGGAGCAGTCCAGCGGCATCGAGCAGATCAACCAGACGGTGGTACAGATGGACCAGGCCACGCAGCAGAACGCCGCACTGGTGGAAGAAGCCACCGCCGCAGCCCGCGAACTGCAGGCCCAGGCCGGCGCGTTGACCGCCGCCGTAGCGGTGTTCCACCGCGATCGCGAACCGGCGTTGATCGACTGAGGAAAGACAGGGGGCGCGCCCCGCGCGCCCCCTGGTAGGTGCCAACCTTGGTTGGCACTGCTTTCCATCCACGCATGGCGTGGATCTACCGGGGTCAGCTCTGGTAGGTGCCAACCGTGGTTGGCACTGCTCTCCGTCCACGCATGGCGTGGATCTACCGGGGCCAGCTCTGGCAGGTGCCAACCTTGGTTGGCACTGCTTTCCATCCACGCATGGCGTGGATCTACCGGGGTCAGCTCTGGTAGGTGCCAACCTTGGTTGGCACTGCTTTCCGTCCACGCATGGCGTGGATCTACCGGGGTCAGCTCTGGTAGGTGCCAACCTTGGTTGGCACTGCTTTCCGTCCACGCATGGCGTGAATCTACCGGGCTCCCGCTTTCGCGCAAAGAAAAAACCCCGCTGCATGTGCAGCGGGGTTTTTGGGTG